>NZ_JBIVMF010000030.1:0-65762 GCF_044752945.1 Streptomyces sp. NPDC088554
CGACCGGACCAGCTACAAAGCCACCACCCGCATCGAAATCCTCGCGCCCGCAGGCCCTTGACAACCCAACCCAACCCGCAAACTTCACGGCCTTGTGACTAGCCCGCCGCCTTCGCGGCCTCGCGCACCGCGCCCGCCACCGCTCCCGCGACCTTGTCGTTGAAGACGGACGGCACGATGTAGTTCGGGTTCAGCTCGTTCTCGCCGACGACGTTCGCGAGCGCGGCCGCGGCCGCGAGCATCATCTCCGTGTTGACCGTACGGGACTGGGCGTCCAGCAGACCGCGGAAGACGCCGGGGAAGACCAGCACGTTGTTGATCTGGTTGGGGAAGTCGGAGCGTCCCGTGGCCACCACGGCGGCCGTCTCGCGGGCGATGGCCGGGTCGACCTCGGGGTCCGGGTTGGCGAGTGCGAAGACGATCGCCTTGTCGGCCATGGCGGCGACATCGGTGCCGTCGAGGACGTTCGGGGCCGAGACACCGATGAAGACGTCCGCGTCGACCACGGCCTCCTTCAGGGTGCCGGTGACGCCCTCGGGGTTGGTGTTGTCGGCGATCCAACGCAGCGGTGTCCCGGGGGCGGCCTCGACCAGGTCCGCGCGGCCCGCGTGCACCACTCCGTGGATGTCGGCGACCACCGCGTGCTTGACGCCCGCCGCGATCAGGAGCTTCAGGATGGCCGTACCGGCGGCGCCCGCGCCGGACATCACGACCCGTACGTCGCCGATGCCCTTGTCGACCACGCGCAGGGCGTTGGTCAGCGCGGCCAGCACCACGATCGCGGTGCCGTGCTGGTCGTCGTGGAAGACGGGGATGTCGAGGGCCTCGCGCAGCCGCGCCTCGATCTCGAAGCAGCGGGGCGCGGAGATGTCCTCCAGGTTGATGCCCGCGAAGCCGGGGGCGATCGCCTTGACGATCTCGACGATGGCGTCGCTGTCCTGGGTGTCCAGGCAGATCGGCCAGGCGTCGATGCCGGCGAAGCGCTTGAAGAGGGCCGCCTTGCCCTCCATGACGGGCAGCGCGGCCATCGGGCCGATGTTGCCCAGGCCGAGGACGGCGGAGCCGTCCGTGACGACCGCCACGGAGTTGCGCTTGATGGTCAGCCGGCGGGCGTCCTCGGGGTTCTCCGCGATGGCCATGCAGACCCGGGCCACACCCGGCGTGTAGATCATCGAGAGATCGTCACGGTTGCGGATGGGATGCTTGGACTGCATCTCGATCTTGCCGCCGAGGTGCATCAGGAACGTACGGTCGGAGACCTTTCCGAGGGTGACGCCCTCGATTCCCCGGAGCTGTTCGACGATCTCGTCCGCGTGGCCGGTGGAGCTGGCGGCGATGGTGACATCGATCCGCAGCTTCTCGTGGCCGGAAGCGGTCACGTCCAGACCGGTCACCGAGCCACCGGAGGATTCCACGGCCGTGGTCAGCTGGGAGACCGCTGTACCGCTCGCGGGCACCTCCAGCCTGACCGTCATCGAGTACGAGACGCTGGGCGCCGTTGCCATGACCGTGTTCCTCTTCTTTCCCTAGCCACATTGCCGGCCTCGTCCGGCCCGCTGGACCGAAGAGACATTCAGATGGTCGCACCTACCTGCGGGTAGCAGGTAAAGAGGGCCATTGGTGGAAAGTATTTTCCACATTTCGAGATAGTTCACCACAGCGGCCCGTGCGGGGCACTGTCGGGCGGCTCGCCCGCCCACACGGAAGCAGGCCCCCACCGACGAGAGGTGAAGGCCCGCTGAACGTACAACCGCCGGGCGGAGAAGACCGGGCGGGGAAGAAAGCGGCACCGACCCGCCATGCTCGCCTCGCGGCAAGTGGTCGCTCGAAGCGACGAAGGTTGGGCCCGGGGGCTTGGATCGGGTCGGTGCCACACCCAGGCTAACAAACCACCCCGGAAAGTGATTCCTCCGCCGCAAGTTGACCCACGAGTTGACCCGTGAGCCACCTCACGCTCCCTCTCCGCTCCCCCGCCCCCGGCCGGCCCGCGATCGGTCCCGCAGCAGGTCAGTCCCGCAGCAGGTCGGGCACCGCGTCCGCGTCCGGGTCGTCCTTGGCCGACGAGACCACCGTGAGCTGCTGTGTCGCCCGGGTCAGCGCCACGTACAGCACCCGCAGCCCCGCAGGGGACTCGTCCGCGATGTCCGCCGGGGAGACCACGACCGTCGCGTCGTACTCCAGCCCCTTGGCCTCCAGGCTGCCCAGCGCCACCACCCGGTCGCCCAGCCCGGCCAGCCAGCGCGCCGCCTGCTCGCGCCGGTGCATGGCGACGACGACGCCCACGGTGCCGTCCACACGCTCCAGCAGCCGGCGCGCCTCCTCCCGTACCGTCCCGGCGAGATCGCCGTCCCGTACGGTCGCGAACCGTGGCCGTACGCCGGTGGAGCGCACCGCCCGCGGCGACTCCATGCCGGGCATGGCGAGCGCGAGGACCTTGGCGGCGAGCGCGGCGATCTCGGCGGGGTTGCGGTAGTTGACGGTCAGCGTGAAGCGGCGGCGCGGGCGGGTGCCGAGCGCCTCGTCACGGGCCTGGGCCGCCTCGTCCGGGTCCGACCAGGACGACTGCGCCGCGTCACCGACGACGGTCCAGGTGGCCTGGCGGCCCCGGCGGCCGACCATCCGCCACTGCATGGGCGTCAGGTCCTGCGCCTCGTCGACGATGACGTGCGCGTACTCCGTGCGCTCCGCCGCCAGCCGCTCGGCGCGCTCGCGCTGCGACTCCTCGCGCTGCGGCATCAGCTCCTCCAGGCCGGTGAGCTGATCCAGGGGATCGAGGTCGCGGCGCCTGCGCCGGCGCGGCGGCGCGCCGAGGACCGTCTCCAGCTCGTCGAGGAGCGCCACGTCGTGGACGGAGAGCGGCCCCTTGCCGTCGGCGCCGACGCGCCGCAGCGAGCGGGCCAGCCTGCGGCTCTCGCCCTGGTTGAGGATGCGCCGGGACCAGCGGCCGAGCCGCCGCTCGTCGGCCATCGCGGCGAGCACGGCACGCGGGGTCAGCTCGGGCCACCAGGCGTTCAGGAACTCCAGGAAGCTGTCCTCCGCGGTGACGTCCTCGTCGAACGACGAGCGCAGCTCCGCCGCCAGCTCCGGGTCGGTGTGCCGGCCCGCCGATCCCGACCGCGTCCACAACGCGTCCAGCAGCAGCTTGCGGGCCCGGGGTCTGAGCAGGTTGACCGGCGCGGTGCCGCTGAGCGCGGACTGCCGGATCCGGTTCAGCTCGTCGGCCTCCAGCTCCAGCCTGCGGCCGAAGGCGACGACCCGGAGCCGGTCGGTCCGTACCGCCGCCGACGGCTGTACGGCGTCGTCCTCCGTGCCCTCTTCCTCCTCCCCGAAGGCCAGCTGACCCGTCTGGCCGCCCTGGGAGCCGCCGCGCCCCCGCGGGGAGCCCCCGCGGGCGCCGGCGGCGCCGGACGGCCCGCAGGCCCCTTCCAGCGCCCCTCTGGCCGCGTTGCGCAGGATCTTCGACATCCGGGCCGAGCCCTTGATCCGCGCCACGGCCGGTTCGTCGTACGCGGTGGCCTCCGCGCCGTCCACCAGCGACCCGACCGCGCGGATCGCGACCTGCCCCTCCTCGCCGAGCGAGGGGAGCACGCCCTCGGTGTACGCCACGAGCAGCGGCGTCGGCGAGACGATCAGGATGCCGCCCGCGTACCGGCGCCGGTCCTGGTAGAGCAGGTACGCGGCCCGGTGCAGCGCCACGGCGGTCTTGCCGGTGCCCGGACCGCCCGAGACCTCGGTCACGGAGGCGGCGGGGGCCCGGATCACCAGGTCCTGCTCGGCCTGGATCGAGGAGACGATGTCCCGCATGGTGTGGCTGCGTGCCTGGCCGAGCGCGGCCATCAGCGCGCCGTCCCCGATGACGGCCAGCGGTGTGCCGTCCAGCGAGGCGGTCAGCTCGGGGCGCATCAGGTCGTCCTCGACCCCGAGGACCCTGCGCCCCTTGGAGCGGATGACCCGGCGCCGTACGACCCGCCCCGGATCGACCGGGGTGGCGCGGTAGAACGGCGCGGCTGCGGGCGCGCGCCAGTCGATGACCAGCGGCGAGTAGTCCGAGTCGAGGACGCCGATACGGCCGATGTGCAGCGTCTCGCCGATCCCCGCGGTGCGGTCGTCGGCGATGGCGTCGTCGGCCGGTTCGACCGAGGTGTACGCCCCGTCCGGGCCCTTCTTGCCGTCCTTCCCCCGGAGGAGGTCGATCCGGCCGAAGAGAAAGTCCTCGAACTCGTTGTTGAGCCGGTTGAGGTGGATGCCGGCCCGGAAGACCTGGGCATCCCGCTCGGCCAGGGCTCCCGGGGTGCCGACCTGTCCCCGTTTGGCGGCGTCGCTCATAAGGAACTCAGCCTCGTGGATCTTCTCCTCAAGGCGGCGGTACACCTGGTCGAGATGGTGCTGTTCGACGCCGATCTCGCGGTCGCGTACGGAGTCGTTTCCCGTGTCGCGGGCGGGATCGACGGCGGGTCCAGCCGATTCAACAGCGGCATCCTGCGCGGCCACCGAGGCCCCCTTCATGACGTGCGTTGGGCAGCCGTCAACCGTACGCGAAGGGAGCGGGTCTGTCAGGCGCCCGGAATCGTCACCAACCGCTTGCTGCCGTCGAGGGTCTGAATCTCGAAGTGGTCGATGTTGTTCGTTTCGACGGATGTACCACCCTGGACGTAGAGCGGCTGCTTGCCCTCCTTCGTCGGGCTGTCGGGGATGCCGTACCCCCGCTCGGGAACCGACCAGGAACCGATGACCTGCTGTTCACCGGCCTTGGAGACGACGACCAGCCGGCAATCCAGCGGGCCCTTGACGTTCCTGATCTCCGCCATGGTCTCCGTGCCCCACACCTTGTCCACCGTGGCGACGGTGGCGCTGATCCCGCTGGTGGGGTCCGTCGCCTCGACCTTGCCGGCCATCGTCTGGAAACTGTCGGCCGGGGTCTGCGGCTGCGCGATGTTGCCCGTATCGGTGTTCCCGGAGGTGGCGACGACCGCCCCCACCGGAGCCCCGACGATCAGCACGGCGGCCGCCGCGACCAGATACAGCCCGCGACGCTTGCGCTTCGCGCGCTTGACCGCGACCTCGTCGACCAGCCTGCCGAGCAGTTGTGGACTCGGCTGTACGGAGACGGAGGGCGTCGGCAGTTGTGCCAGGGGCACCACGACGGGCGAGTTGGACTGGATCGGCGAGACCAGGGAATCGGGCTGATCCCCCAGCATGGCGAGCATTTGTTCCATCCCGGAGAACTCCTCCAGGTGGACGGCGCAGATCCGGCATCCGGCCAGATGCGCCTCGAAGGCCGTCGCCTCGGCATCGTCCAGAATTCCGAGCACATACGCTCCGACGGCTTCGTGCACAGTACTTTCGTCGCCCAGTCCGTACTGCTCGTGCGTGGTCATGCCGTGACCCCCCTTTCCTCCAACGCGAGCTTCATCGAACGGAGTGCGTAGAACACACGGGAACGCACGGTCCCGCTGGGTATGCCGAGCGTCTCGGCAGCCTCATTGACCGTCCGCCCCTTGAAGTACGTCTCCACGAGTACTTCCCGGTGGGCGGGGGTCAAATCTTCCAGCGCATCAGAGAGCGTCATCAGCCACAACGCCTTGTCGATCTCGTCCTCCGCGGGCATGACCTCCAGCGGTGACGGATCGACCTCCTGCGGCCGGGCCTGCCGGCTGCGGTGTCCGTCGATGACGATGCGTCGGGCGACCGTCACCAGCCAGGGTCGGACAGAGCCGGTAGCCCTGTTGAGCTGTCCGGCGTTCTTCCAGGCACGGATCAACGTCTCCTGCACAACGTCCTCGGCCCGTTGGCGGTCACCCGCGACGAGTCGCATGACATAGGCGAGCAGCGGTCCGGCATGTTCCCGGTAGAGAGCTCGCATCAACTCCTCGTCGGGAGCGGGAGTAGCGGGAGTTTCGGCGCGGTGTGTCGCGCTCCGGTGTCGGGCCCGGTGAGGGCGGTCATCGGCCACCGCCGCATCCTTGCGCACCTAAACCTCCCGGTCGAGACCTTCTTGGCTGCTTCTCCCTCATCACTACGGATGCCACGAGCCCCGCACTCAACACCAGCCAAGAATCTTTCAAGATCTTTTAGAAGAAGGGACAGGTGGCCTGAGCGGGTTCGCGCCGATCCGAACCCCGAGAAGGACTCGCGAAGGACATGTGGAGGACATGTCCAGAAGCCGCGCAGACGCCGTGCACAGTTGGCCGAAAATCGCCTAAGAACTGTGGTCGATTTTCGTTTGAAGAACGGATGTACGCACCTGACGCCCCCTCACCCCACAGAAACCCCACCTCTCGACCACCCCCATCCCGAACACCCCCCACCCCGAAATCCCTCTCTCCCGTTCCCTCCCCACCCCCGCCCCCACACCCCCACAGGAGCACACAGAAACGCCCAACGCCCCACGGCCCCCCTGGCCACAGCCGCCCTCACCACCCCGCGCCCCCAGAACCAGCGCCATCCCCCGAGGCCACCCCGGAGCCGCCCGCGCACCCCCACCCCGCACCACACCACCCCACCCCCCACCGCGCACCACCCCCACCCCATCCCCAGCCCCCCGCCCACCACCAAACCGGCGCCTATCAGCCACCCACCAAAGCCCCACAAGCCAACAACGAGCACCCCCGCACCCCCGCAAACGCACCCCGGCCGGGCCCCGGACAGAGTCCGGACCCCGGCCGAGGCGAGTCGATCCGTACGTCAGGCGATGGCCCTGACCGCCTGCCACCCCCCGGTGCCCACGACAACAGCCGCCCCGACGCCTCTCCCCCGCCCCGGCAGAAACTCAAGTCCCGCCGTCGCACTGGCCGTCGTGGACCACAGATCCGGCACCCCGTCACCGTTCACATCACCGGGCGCGGTGATCAGCGGCCGGGCGGCGACGGTCCAACCGGTCGCGAACTGGACACGGTTGGCCGCGTCGCCGAGCGAGGCGGGATCGGTACCGGGTTCGCTCTCCAGGTCCATGTCGAGCGCCTTGCCCCGGTACAGCCAGACCTGACCGTTGGAGGTGTCCCTGGCCAGCAGGTCGGTCAGTCCGTCGCCGTCCATGTCGCCGGGCGCGACCAGGGTCTTGTTGGCCCAGCCGCTGTCGCCGATCGGATAACCGGATTCCAGGGTGCCACCCGTATAACCGGGCAGGAACCAGAGCTGGTCACCGATGACGGCCATGAAATCCGGCGTGGAGCCATCGGTACCGGGCGAGAGATCACCGAGGGAGACGATCTGCCGGGCCTTGGAGATATCGGTCGGCACGCCTGTCTCCGGGTCCTCGAAGACGCTCACGCTCTTCCGCGTGACCGCGCTCACCTGGCCGAGGCCGTCATTGGAGTACAGCCGCACCGTCCCGTCGGCGTGCCTGGCCACCAGGTCCTCGTATCCGTCCTCGGGTCCAGTCCCCCCGGTGGGTGAGCTGAGCTCCGCTCCAGGAACCATCGGTGGAGAGCATCTGGGCCGGGGCCACCGTGCCACCACCGCCCGCCCCCGCGTACCATCTCCACGGAGCCAGGGGCACGTACCGCACAGGGCACGCACGCCGCAGCCCGTCAGACAGCTTCATCCGGAGTGTGCGCGAGCGTGAACCAGGTACGAGTAGCCGCACCGGGGTAATCGATGGTCTCGATCCCCCAGGCGCCCTCGTGGGTTTCGGCCAGGCGGGGCAGATCGCGGAGTTGGGCGTGGCGGCGGTTGGTGCAGGCTTCCGCGAGGCGGGGGTGGGTGTGCGGCCGGTGGGTGTCGTAGACGGCGATACGGAGGCCGTGGTCGCGGTAGCGCAGGGTGAGGTGGACGTCCTGGCCGCCGGGGGTGAAGTGGCAGGCGTAGACGGCCAGTTCGTGAACGACACGGAGCGCGGCACCGCTGAGATCACCGAAGCCGTGGGCGTCCAGGACAAGTTCCGCTGTTTCGCGGGCGATGGCGGGTGACACCAGGGCCGACGGCAGAGTGAGGCCGTAGGCGAGGTTCCCGGGGCAGGGGTCATCGATATCGGGCGGCGGGGGCGGGCACTGCGTCCAACGCATGGGGTCGGCGGACGCGCGCAAGTGATTGAACCCAGTCATGGCAACTCCTTCACAGAGCAACGGATGCGGTGTACGCACGGCGCGCGGTGGCCTTGTCTCCCCTGCGCGGGCCCGCCCCTCCGGGGCAGGAGGGCAACGGGCAGGCCCGCGCGATGCACTTCCATCTCGCCGTGCGTGAGCGACGCGCTACTGAAGGTACGCATCCCATGGTGGCAATTACCATCCACATCACTAAATTGCCCTCATTCGAGTGGACCAAGGCGACCCTGGGCAGGCAGACTGACGCCCGACACCGGCCGGAGGAAGCGATACATGCCGCCGAGAAACACACCCACCGCGCGTCAGAAGCGACTCGGCGCCGAGCTGCGCGCCATACGGCTGAGCACGAAGAAGACCACCGAGTTCGCGGCCGGACTGCTCGGGCTGGACCGTATGAAGATCTCGAACATCGAGTCCGGCGTCCGCGTCATCACACCGGAGCGGGTGCGGACCCTGGCCGACAGCTACGGCTGCCAGGACCGCCCGTACGTCGACGCGCTGGCCGACATGGCGGGCAGCAGGAACAAGGACTGGTGGGAGACCTATCGCGGTCAACTCCCGATGGGGCTGCTCGACATCACCGAGCTGGAATGGCACGCCACGACCGTCCGGGCAGGCGTCTTCCTTCACATCCCCGGTCTGCTCCAGACGGACGGTTACATCCGCGCGGTGGGGAACGCGGCGCTGCCGCCCCTGTCGGCCCATGCGGTCGAACTCCGGGTCGCCCTACGGATGCAACGTCAGCAGGTACTCCATCGGGAACACCCGATCACGTACACCGCGTACATCCACGAGGCGGCCCTGCGCATCGAGTTCGGCGGAGCGAAGATCATGCGTACCCAGCTAAATCACCTGTGCGAGGTGAGCGAGCGGGACAACGTGGAAGTACGAGTGGTCCCCAACGCGGCCGGGGGATTTCCCGGCGCCGGACAGGCGTTGCTCCTCGCGGAGGGCGTCGTGCCCCAACTGGACACGATCCAGCTGGACTCCGCTCATGGGCCGCTGTTCACCCACGTACCCGAGCAGCTCGACAAGTACCGCTCACAACTGGACTGGATGCGGGGCGCCTCGCTCGGTCCGGTCGCGTCACGGGACTTCATACTCGCCATCAGCCGCAACTGACGCAACTGACAGGAGACGGATCGTGACCGACATCAACTGGGAAGAGCCGTTCTGCGCGGAGAGTTCCAACTGCTTCCGCATAGGCACCGACAACGACGGCAACGCCTACATCGCCGTCGCCGGGCAGGAGGACCGCTTCCTCACCGACAGCCAGGACGCCCTGCGGACCATGATCCGCGACATCAAGGCCGGCAAGGCCGACCATCTCCTGTAGTTCCTGTAGGTGTGACGACGGACCTGTCCGAGATCGAAATCGCGCGGGTCACGCGACCGACTCCCGTACGTTCGACAACCGGTCCATCAGCGTGGCGGCGCCCTCACCCCTCACCCCCCGTACGTGGAGTCCGCCGAGGCCGAGGGGTCCAGGGCCAGGCGGTAGCCGCGTTTGACGACGGTGGTGATCAGTTTGGGGGTGCCCAGGGACGTGCGGAGGCGGGCCATGGCGGTTTCGACGGCGTGCTCGTCGCGGCCCGCGCCGGGGAGGGCGCGGAGGAGTTCGGCGCGGGGGACGACCCAGCCGGGGCGGCGTACGAGGGTCTTCAGCAGGGCCATTCCGGCGGGCGGTACGGGGCGCAGGACGCCGTCGACCAGGACCGCGTGGCCGCGGATCTCCAGGGTGTGGCCGGCGACCGGCAGGGGGCGGGCGCGCGCCGGGAGTTCC
Source organism: Streptomyces sp. NPDC088554 (assembly GCF_044752945.1). Taxonomy (NCBI): domain Bacteria; kingdom Bacillati; phylum Actinomycetota; class Actinomycetes; order Kitasatosporales; family Streptomycetaceae; genus Streptomyces; species Streptomyces sp. NPDC088554. The sequence goes on from NZ_JBIVMF010000030.1 coordinate 9,826, forward strand.
TGGCAGAGCACCTGTACGAGCGGGCCCAGCCGGAAGCGTTCCGGCTGGACGGTGTCGATGCCCCGCGTCTGCAGCGGCAGCGCGGTGACGGGCCCGACGCAGGCCGCCAGGACGTCGTGGTGCAGGGCGGCGAGCAGGTCGGGGAGGCGGCCGCGTTCCTCGGCGCGCGCGAGCAGCGAGGCGACGGCGGGCGCGCTGGTGAAGGTCACGGCGTCCACCGCGCGGGCCACGGTCGCGTCGATCAGGCGGTCCACGGGGGCGATGTCCTCGGGCGGCATCCAGCGGTAGACGGGCACGACGACGACATCGGCGCCCCCGGCCCGTAGCGCCTCCACAAAACCGGGCAGCGGTTCGCCGTGCAGCTGCAGCGCGACCCGGCGGCCCTCGACGCCCTCGCCGAGGAGCCGGTCGAGGACCTCGGCCATCGACTCGGAGGTGGGCGACCACTCCTCGATGAGCCCGGCGGCCCGGATCGCGCCCTTCACCTTGGGCCCGCGCGCGAGCAGTTCCGCCCCGCGCAGGCAGGTGAGGAGCTCCTCGCCGCGCCCCCAGCCGTCCGCGGCCTCCACCCAGCCGCGGAAGCCGATCGCGGTCGTCGCCACGACGACATCGGGGGCGCGGGCGATCAGTTCCTTGGTGGCGGAGAGCAGCTCCGCGTCATCGGCGAGCTGCACGATCCGCAGGGCGGGGGCGTGTACGACCGAGCCGCCGCGCCGCTTGAGCAGCGTGCCCAGCTCGTCGGCGCGCCGGGCGGCGGTGACGCCGATCGTGAAACCCGCCAGAGGACCGTGCTGCGAGCCGTCCATGCCTCTCCCTGCTGCTGACCGGAAAGCCCGAGCCTGCCAAGAACGGGCGACAGGCCCGGTTCACCATCATTTCTGCGCTGTTACGCCGAGTGCCCTGTGTGTACGGAGCGCCGGCCCGCTCACACCTCGGCATAGCCGATCCTGGGCGCGGCCTCCGCCGACACCGCCTGCGCGGGCACCTTGCGAAGGTATACCGCCCAGGTGAGGCAGAAACACACGGCGTAGAAGAGCAGGAACACGACGAACGCCGAGGTCCCCGTACCCGAGGTCAGGAAGGACTGCCGAAAGGCGAGGTTGATGCCGAGCCCGCCGAGCGCGCCCACGGCCCCGATAAGCCCCATCGAGGCCCCGGAGAGCCGACGCCCGTACGCGGCGGCCGCCTCGCCCGTCAGCCCCTTGCCCAGCGCCTTGGCGTGGAAGATGCCCGGGATCATCTTGTACGTCGATCCGTTGCCGAGCCCGGTCAGCAGGAACAGCGCGACGAACCCGACGAGGAAGACGTCGAGCGACTCGATCACCGAGGCGTGGACGACCACACCGGTCGCGGCGGCCATCGCGGCGAAGTTCCACAGGGTGATCCGCGCGCCGCCGTAACGGTCGGCGAGCATGCCGCCGACGGGCCGGACCAGCGAGCCGAGCAGCGGGCCGAGGAAGGTCAGGGAGGCGGCCTGGAGCGGTGTACGGCCGAACTGCGTCTGGAGGACCAGTCCGAAGGCGAAGCCGTATCCGATGAACGACCCGAACGTCCCTATGTACAGCACGGACATGATCCAGGTGTGCCGGTCCCGCACGGCCTCCTTCGCCGCGCCCGTGTCGTTCTTCACCGGCGCGAGATTGTCCATGAACAGCGCGGCGCACACCGCGGCGATCACGATCAGCGGGAGGTACACCCCCAGCAGGATCCGCGGGTGCGCGGCCCCGGCCGTCCCGATCACCAGCAGCCCGGCGAGCTGCACGGCGGGTACGCCCAGATTGCCGCCGCCCGCGTTGAGCCCGAGCGCCCAGCCCTTCCTGCGCAGCGGGAAGAAGGAGTTGATGTTCGTCATCGACGAGGCGAAGTTCCCGCCGCCGACCCCGGTCAGCGCGGCGACGAGCAGGAAGGTCGGGTACGAGGTCCCCGGCTCCGTCACGGCGAACGCGGCCCCGGTCGGCAGGAGCAGCAGGAGCGCGCTGAAGACCGTCCAGTTCCGCCCGCCGAACCGCGCGACGGCGAAGGTGTACGGGACGCGCACGAGCGCGCCGACCACCGTCGCCGTGGCGATCAGGAAGAACTTTCCGGCCGGGTCGACGCCGTACTCGGGCCCCATGAACAGGACCATGACCGACCACAGGGTCCAGATGGAGAACCCGATGTGCTCGCAGAGCACGGAGTGGAGGAGGTTGCGCCGGGCGATCCGCTCGCCCGTCCGCCGCCAGAAGGTCTCGTCCTCCGGATCCCACTGCTCGATCCAGCGGTCCCCCTTGCGTACGGCGGTGGTGGTGGTCGGGGCAGTCATCATGCCTCCACGGACGGGCTCGGACGGTGTCCCCGACCGTTGATACGTAGCGTTCCGCCCCCGCGCCTCAAAACGACCGCCGGGCAACAGCGAGAGGGGCCCTCCTCGTCATGAGGAGGGCCCCTCTCGTGTGGAGCGCCCGGCAGGCCTTGCACCTACATTTCCCACCGGCAGGTGGGCGTCTTTCCTTGGACCACAGACGCATGTTCTTTCGGGGCGAACCGAAGTAACACGATGATCATATCAAGGTCCTGAGGCGACGTCATATCCGCTACGAGCCGGCCGCGCGCCCCTTCGCACCGTCGCCGCCCTCCGTACCGTCACCGCCCTCCGTACCGCCGCGCCCCTTCGCACCGTTCGGCCACAGCCGTGGCCGCCGTTTGGCCGCCACGTCCTCGACCCAGCCCATCGCGAGGATCATCAGCGCAATCAGCGGCCAGACCAGCACCAGGGCCAGACCGTTGTACGCCGCGTCCAACTGGGCCGCGTACGCGTCGATACCGGGGATGTTCCAGAGCTGGTCGATGATCGGGATCGTCGCCATGATGAGCAGGTTGTGCCAGAGATAGATCGTCACGGCACGGTTGTTGGCGAGGGTGATCACCGAATCGAACTGAGCCAGCCGGCCCGGGAACGTGCGCCACGACGGGGAGTACTGGAGCAGGATCGCGCAGAAGCCGAGCGACCAGGTCGCCTGGGCGAGCGGGATCTCGTCGAAGTTCCAGCCCTCGTCGGTGAGATGGCCGGAGGCCCACCACAGCGCGAAGGCCATGAAGAAGGTCGCCATGGAGACCGTGATGTAGCGCGGAACCTTCTCGAACAGGCCGTCGTGGTGGGCGAAGCCCAGGATCCAGCAGGCGCCGTAGACCGCGAAGTCGCCGATGACCTGGCCGATCTCGCCGGGGACGGTGACCAGTCCCGTACCGACGACGGCCGTGAGGGCGACGGGGAAGAGCAGCGTCACCCACGGCAGCCGGCGGAACGCCCGCAGCAGCAGCGGCGAGAGCAGCACGAACCACAGATACGCGCGGAGGTACCAGAGCGGCCCCGCGGCCTGCTCGGCCCAGGCGGTGTCCAGCCAGCCGGACCCGCTGCCGTTCTCGTACGGATACGGCGGAGTGCCGATCGGTAGGAGGTAGTTGGCCAGCTTGAGGAACCACCACACCCCCTCCTCCCCGACCGGCTTCCACCCCATCGCGAACATCAGGGGTACGACGACCAGCCCGAACGCCCACATCGGCGGCAGCAGTCGCCGCAGCCTGCCGCGGATGACGCTCCACGGGGTCCGCTTCGACAGCGACCGGGCCATCAGCGATCCGGCCAGCGCGAACATCACGCCCATGGACGGGAAGACGATCGTCAGCCAGGCCCAGCCGAAGATGTGGAAGACCACGACCCGGACCAGCGCGACCGCGCGCAGCAGATCCAGATAGCGGTCACGGCCGGGCGGCCCCCCGGCGGGCGCGACGGTCCCGGCGGGCGGCGCGGGCTCGGCCGCCGGTTCGGTGACGTACCCCCGCACACCGTGCCCCGCACCGGCACCCGCACCGGCACCCGCACCCACGCCGGCACCACCCGTACCCGTACCAACGGAATAGCCGCTCACGCGACGGGCCTCCGGTCGCTGTCCGAGGTCTTCCCGGCGGACTTGTCCCGCGGGCTCGGGACGGAGCCCGGCGCCTCCACCACTCCCGTACGGCGCAGCTTCTGCCAGCGCAGCCGGCCGCCCGTGAGAGCGGTGATCCAGGACTGGAGCAGCACCACGTACATGAGTTGCCGGTAGAGGATCTGTTGGAGTGGCAGCGAGATCAGATACTTCGGGCTCTCGCCGTCGAGCCGGAAGGCGTACGCCGCGCAGACAACCTGGATGAGCAGGACGCCGAGCCAGGCGACGACGGTCTTCATGGTGGGGCCGAAGACGAGGCCGTACAGCAGGAAGACATCGATCAGCGGCGCCAGCAGGGGTGCCAGCACCATGAACAGCGAGACCAACGGCAGCCCGACCCGGCCGAAGCGGCCGGAGGGGCCGCGCTCGACGAGGGCGCCCCGGTGCTTCCAGATCGCCTGCATCGTGCCGTAGCTCCAGCGGTAGCGCTGGGACCACAGCTGCTGTACGGACTCGGGCGCCTCGGTCCAGGCGCGGGCGCGCTCGGCGTAGACGACGCGCCAGCCGTCGCGGTGGATGGCCATGGTGATGTCGGTGTCCTCGGCGAGGGTGTCCTCGCTCATCCCGCCGACCCGCTTCAGCGCCTCCCGCCGGAAGGCGCCCACCGCTCCGGGGATGGTGGGCATGCAGCCGAGCGTGTCGTACATACGGCGGTCGAGGTTGAAGCCCATCACGTACTCGATGTGCTGCCAGGCCCCGATGAGGCTGTCGCGGTTGCCGACCTTGGCGTTTCCGGCGACGGCGCCGACGCGCGGGTCGCCGAAGGGCTGGACCAGTTCGCGGACGGTGGACTTCTCGAAGACGGTGTCGCCGTCCATCATCACGACGATGTCGTGGCCGGCGTGCGCGATGCCGTTGTTGAGCGCGGCGGGCTTGCCGGAGTTGGGCTGCCGTACGACATAGACGTTGGGCAGCCAGAGCTTCTCGACGAGGTCGGCGGTCCCGTCGGTCGAGCCGTCGTCGATGACGATGACCTCGATGGGATGGTCGCTCTCCATCAGCGAGTTCACCGTGTTGGTGATGCACTCGCGTTCGTTGTACGCCGGCACCAGCACCGTGACCGGTTCGGTGACCGTACGGCCCCAGCTGAAGTCGCGGCGGCGGACCTTGCGCGCGTGGGCGAAGGAGAGCAGCAGCATCAGGCCGAACCGGGTGATGACCAGGAAGCCGATCACGGAGAGGCCGACGACCAGGACCCCGGTGACATTCTCCGAGAGCGCGACGGCGCCGACCCATGCCTTGCCCTTCCACAGGTCGGGTCCGGTGACCGGGGTGTGGGCGCTGGGGGCGCCGAGCGCCTCGGTGAGGTTGCTGAAGGTGTAGCCGCGCTTCTGCATGTCGGGCAGGAAGCGGCCGAGCGCCTCGACGGTCTGCGAGCGGTCGCCGCCGGAGTCGTGCATCAGCACGATGGAGCCCTTGGTGCCCTTGGGCGTGGCCCGCTTGAGGATCGCCTCCACCCCGGGGCGCTTCCAGTCCTCGCTGTCGGTGTTGTTGAGCACGGTGATGTAGCCGAGGCGCCCGATGTACCGCGTGACCGGCCAGGACTTGTTGTCCATGGCGCCCGAGAACGAGGAGTACGGCGGCCGGAAGAGCGACGAGCGGATCCCGGCCGCGCCCGCCAGCGCCAGCTGGTTCTGCGACATCTCCCAGTCGATGCGGGACCGGGTCTGGTACGAGAGGTCGGGGTGGTTGAAGGTGTGCAGGCCCAGCTCGTGGCCCTCGTCCACCATGCGTTCGACCAGCGCCGGATAGCGGGAGGCCATGGTGCCGGTGACGAAGAAGACCCCGTGGGCGTCGTACTTCTTCAACTCGTCCAGGACCTTGGGGGTCCACTCCGGGTCGGGCCCGTCGTCGAAGGTCAGGACGAGTTTGCGGTCGGGGATGCTCAGCCCCTCGGCCTCACCGGAGCCGCGCGCGTCGACGACCGGGCCGCCGCTGAGGATGTGGTCGGGCACCTGGTCGGTCGGGGCCGGGGGCCGGACCCGGTGATCGGCCAGGATCTCGCTGTGGACATAGCCGCGCAGCATGAGCATCGCGAGCAGCGCGACAAGGATGAGAGAGGGCACCAGAAGACGCATGGGCAGCCTGCGCCGCCTGGCGCGCCCGCGATTCCGCTTACGGGCCCGCCTGCCGGTGGGAGTCATTCAGCTTGCGCCTTCCACGGCCAGGGCCAGGGCCAGGGCTGGCCGACAACAGGATCCATGGGGGACTCGGCGGGCGGGCTGGGCTCGACCGAGGTGGGCGCGGTCGGCTCGGTCGGCTCGGTCGGCGTCTCGGTCTCGGTAGGCGGGGCGCCGGTGCCGCCGGGGTCCACTCCGGGGTCCACGCCGGGGTCGGTCGGGATCACCGGGGCGGGGTCCGGATCCGCGACGGCCGGAGCCTCGGGCGGTATCTCGGGGACCGGAACCACCAGGACGGGCAGACCCGTGGCGCCCGTGGCGACAGCGCCCGTGCTCCGGGGTACGACCTCGTCGGTCTCCGTCGCCGTGGGTTCGGCGGTCGGTTCGGGGCTCTCGGAGGGGCCCTCGCTGACCGTGGCCGCCGGCTGTATCTCGACGGTGTCGGTCTTCCTCTTGTCCGCGAGGCCCGGTATCGGGAGCCACGGGGCGTTGGAGTCGCCCCCGATCAGGGCGGCCACCACCGTCACCGCGTAACAGGCACAGGCGAGGGCGACGACCCAGCCCGCCCTGCGGAGCTTCCTGCTCCTGCGGCCGGTCTCGTCGACGAACACCGGCCCTTCGGACCCCTCGGGCCCGGCTTCCCGCACCGCCGCCGACGCCGCGCCGGGACGTGCCCCGGCGGGCAGTTCGGACAGCTGACGTCCTAGACCGTCCAATTCGACGGTGACGTCGTTCGGCTCATGCATATGCCCGGTTCGGGCATTTTCTCGCCAGTTATCCACGCAGGACGCACTTCCCCCACCATTTATGACAAATGGGCGTATCGCAGCTGGTCGGAACTTATCGCCGGCCGGGTCCCCACCCGAACCGAGCGCCCCCTTACCACACTGCACCCGGACCAAGAATGTAGCGCACGCCGAAGACCGCGAAGTTCCGCTTTCCGCGTTGCCACGCATCAATGCGGTGACGGTGATAGAGAGAACGACTCTGTGAACGTTCCCAGTTACCCCGGCGATTCACATTCAGGGCAGGGACCTGACAAGCTACGATCTTGAGGTATGTTCCGGACCTTTGGGGACCGGGCACACGACGACGAAGGCCCCACCGCCTGAGCGGTGGGGCCTTCGTCGTCGTACATAACATGGGAATTGTGGAGATGGCGGGAATCGAACCCGCGTCCAACGGTGCGGAACCAGGGCTTCTCCGAGCGCAGTCCGTTACGTTTTTCTCGGCCCCGGAAATCTCACGGACAAGTCTCCGACGGGCTCAGTCACTGTTTGATTTCCCTCTGCGACCCGTGACCGGACTCAGAGGTTTAGTTCCCTTATTGATGCCAGGAACCGGGTCGGGAACACCCCCGGGCTGACACTCCACGGAGTCTTCGCTAGCTGCTAATTAGGCAGCGAGGGCGAAGGTGGAGGAATCGCGCTTGGAATTGGCGATTATAGTTTGCGACATATGGTTAACGAGATCATTGCCGCTTCCTCGGCTCGCTTCCCCTGCTTCGACATCCGCTGTCGAAACCGATCATCCCCATGTTGTTTTTTCAAATGTGTCCGGATCCCCGAGAAAACGCCCCTCGAAAACTGCCCGGACGGACTACGCGCACCCGCTGTGAGGTGCGGTACCCATCGTACGTGACCCATGCCCGGCAGGGCCAGCGCATTACCCCCGCCACAACCCCCGCCGCCCCAACAGCCCCGCGGCCTCCCGGGCCGGGCGGGCTCCGGTCGTACTCAGCCGCGCTGGCGCCGCTTCGCCGCCGAGATCGCGCGGTCCGTCTCCCGGCGGTCCTGCTTCTCGCGGAGCGTCTGACGCTTGTCGTACTCCTTCTTGCCCTTCGCCAGCGCGATCTCGATCTTCGCCCGGCCGTCCTTGAAGTACAGGACCAGCGGCACGATCGTATGACCCGACTCCTGGGACTTCGATTCCAGCTTGTCGATCTCCGCCCGGTGCATCAGCAGCTTCCGCTTGCGGCGCGCGGTGTGATTGGTCCAGGTGCCCTGGCTGTACTCGGGCACGTGCACGTTGTGCAGCCATGCCTCGTGCCCGTCGATCTGGACGAAGCCGTCCGCCAGTGAGGCCCGGCCCTGGCGCAGGGACTTCACCTCGGTGCCCGTCAGCACAAGACCGCACTCATAGGTGTCGAGAATGAGGTAGTCGTGCCGCGCCTTCTTGTTCTGCGCGATCAGTTTGCGCCCTGTTTCCTTAGCCATAGTCCCGCCATTTTCGCACCCCGGCGCAACTCCTTTACTCTGTGCCCCCGAGCCCGCTCAGCACCGTCCTGGCCCGCTCCTGGGCGCGCTTGCCGACCAGCAGATCCGGGGTGACGCCCCGGCCGTCCACCCCGTGTCCGGCCGGCGTGGAGTAGTGGCCGACCGTCAACTCGGCGACGGAACCGTCGGGGAGACTGCTCGGCATCTGGACGGAGCCCTTGCCGAAGGTCCGCGACCCGACGGTGACGGACCGGCCCCGGTCCTGGAGGGCGCCCGTGAGCAGTTCGGCCGCGCTCATCGTGCCGCCGTCGACCAGCACCACCACGGGCCGGCCGGTGTCCCCGCCCCGGTCCGCGTAGAGGGCGCGCTGCTCGCCCCTCACGTCGTACGTGGCGACCAGGCCGCCGTCGAGGAACGCGGAGGCGGCGGTGACCGCCTCGGTGACCAGCCCTCCGGCGTTGCCCCGCAGGTCCAGCAGGACACCGGCGCCCCTCGGGGCGTCCTTCACCGCGTTCCGTACCCGCTCGCCCGATCCCTTGGTGAACGCGCTGACCTTGATCTGCCGCGCGCCGCCGCCGATCGCGTCGACCGTCACCGATTCCGTACCGATCCTGGCCCGGCGCACGCTCACCGTCCGGCGCTCACCGTCCCGTTCGACGACGAGCGCGACCTCCGTACCGACGGCGGAGCCGGAGCCCGCGCCGCTCGCGCCGCTCGCGTCCTCCGCGCTGCCCCTGTCGCCGCGCAGGAGCGCCATGACCTCGGTGACGGGCCGCTTGGCCACGCTCGTACCGTCGATCGACCTGATGATGTCACCGGGGCCGATACCTGCCTTCCGCGCGGGGCCCGCGGCCTGGACGCGGGTGACCTCGACCAGGCCGCCCGCGGTGCGCCTGGCCCAGAGGCCGACGCCGGTGTACTCGCCGTCGAGGGCCTGCCGGAACTCCTCGTACTCCCGCTTGTCGTAGACCGCGCCCCAGCGGTCGCCGCTGCGGCTGACGACCTCCTCCGCCGCCTCCGTGCCGGACTTGCCGTCCGCCATGGCCTCGGCGGCCGCCCTGGCGACCTCCTCGCGGTCGGCCGTCGAGCCGGCCGGACCGGCCGAACTGACGGGGGGCCGGGGCGTCTTCTCCTCGCTGTGCGGCAGGGAGTCGGTCGCCGCGGCCGTGGCGAGCACGCTCGCGAAGACCAAGGTCAGGACCGCCCCGCGGCCTAAGCCACGGGGTCTTCGGTATGACTCGGAGCCCGACATGGCGTTGAGTGTAGGACAACGCCGGACGGCCGAACGGTGCTTGTCGACAGCACGCCAAGGGCGCTCGTCACACCCTGAGGTACTTGCGCAGCGCGATGAAAGCGGCAATGGCGGGCATCAGCAGACCGATCGCGAGCACCAGCGGAAGCTTGGCGAGCACCGCGTCCCAGCCGATGAAGTTGACCAGTTGCATCTTCTCGGAGAGCGCGAGCCCGTGGTCGATCAGGAAGTACCGCCCCACCAGCAGCAGTCCACAGGCGACCGCGCCACCGATCAGTCCGGCGAACGCCGCCTCCATGATGAACGGCATCTGGATGTAGAAGCTGGACGCGCCGACCAGCCGCATGATCCCGGTCTCCCGCCGTCTGCTGAACGCCGACACCCGCACGGTGTTCACGATCAGCATCAACGCGATCACCAGCATCAGCGCCATCACACAGAGCGCGGCGATTCTCATACCGCTCATCAGATCGAAGAGGTTCTGGAGGATGTTCCGTTGGTCCTGGACGGATTCCACCCCGTCCCGGCCCGCGAAGGCCGTCGCCACCACCTTGTACTTCTCGGGGTTCTTGAGCTTGACGCGGAAGGACTCCGGCATCTGGTCCGGGGTGATGGTGGCGGCGATGGGGCTGTCGCTGTACCGCTCCTTGTAATGCTTGAACGCTTCGTCGGACGTCTCGTAATGGACGCTCTCGACAATGTCCATCTTCTTCAGATCGGTCTCGATCTGATCCCTCTGCTGGCCGGTGGCCGCGCCCTTGACACATTTGGGCGCGGTCGACGCGTCGTTCTTGTTGCAGAGGAAGATCGATACGTTGACCTTGTCGTACCAATAGTCCTTCATCACGCTGACCTGCTCACTCATGAGCAGCGCGCCGCCGAACAGGGCGAGCGAGAGGGCCACCGAGACGACGACCGCGAAAGTCATCGTGAGATTACGGCGGAGACCGACGCCGATCTCCGACATGACGAACTGGGCGCGCATGGCGTCCTTTCAGCTTTTGATACTCAATGCTCGGCGTTCAGTGCTGATAGCCGTAGACGCCGCGCGCCTGGTCGCGGACCAGACGGCCGCCTTCGAGCTCGATCACGCGCTTGCGCATCTGGTCGACGATGTTCTGGTCGTGGGTCGCCATCACCACAGTGGTACCGGTGCGGTTGATGCGGTCCAGGAGCTTCATGATGCCCACGGAGGTCTGCGGGTCGAGGTTGCCGGTCGGCTCGTCCGCGATCAGCAGCATCGGGCGGTTGACGAACGCCCGCGCGATGGCGACGCGCTGCTGCTCACCACCGGACAGCTCGCCGGGCATCCGGTCCTCCTTGCCGCCGAGACCGACGAGGTCGAGGACCTGGGGAACGGCCTTGCGGATCTCACCGCGCGGCTTGCCGATGACCTCCTGCGCGAACGCCACGTTCTGCGCGACGGTCTTGTTCGGCAGCAGCCGGAAATCCTGGAAGACCGTGCCGAGCTGACGGCGCATCTGCGGCACCTTCCAGTTCGACAGGCGCGCGAGATCCTTTCCGAGGACGTGCACCATACCGGTGCTGGTGCGCTCTTCGCGCAGGAGCAGCCGGAGGAAGGTCGACTTGCCGGAGCCGGACGAGCCGACCAGGAAGACGAACTCCCCCTTCTCGATTTCGAGGGAGACATCGCGCAGGGCGGGGCGGTTCTGCTTCGGGTAGGTCTTGGAGACGTTGTCGAATCGAATCACGGGGATGCACCACGGTCGGCCGGGAGTAGGTGAGCGAGACCTTACGCGAACGCGACTGACCCGCGCAGTCCGCGTCCGCCGTTGTCCCCCGGGCCGGGGACCCGCTTGGGCGATTTATCACGGATACGCGGGGGACACCGGCCAGGGCCGTTCGGCCGGAATTCGGCCACGCGAGCCGAACGCTCCGGAAACTGGCACAGTGGAGTGGGGGAACGGCCGAGTTCCCCCGAGCGTTGAGCGGAGTGACATTGACAGCGGCTCCGCCGCGCGGTGAGGAGGAATGCGCATGACCTACGACCGACTGGTGTGCGCCAACTGCGCGGGCCCGGTCGCCGAGGGCAGATGCCGCGTATGCCGCGCCAACAGGGAGCGTCTCCAGCAGCAGGGCCCCCTGGGTGGCCTGACCCCGGCGGCGCTGCTGACACTGCTTGCGCTGCTTGTCCTGTTCGTGGCGACGGTAGCGCTGGCGGCAGCCCACCAGCCCGCCTAAACGTGACATCGGACACACTCGGTACGCCGGGCGCCGTGTCCCGCACACCGAGCCGGAAAGGGCCCGGTCGCTGAGATCTTGCGACCGGGCCCTTCCTTACGTACCTGATGTACGTGGCGTACGTGTCTAGGCGGCGGTACGGCCACCGGCGACCAGACGCGGCAGCATCCGGAAGCCGATGCCACCCGCGATCATGGTCGCGGCACCGAGCAGCAGGTACGTGGTCTCGGCTGCGCCGGTCTCGGCCAGCTCCTCCTTGACCACGCCCTGCTGCACCGGCTGGGAACCGACACTGTCGGTCTCCGTGCCGGTGCCGCCCGTGGTGAGCGCGCTGCCACCGGTGGAAGCGGTGTCCCCACCCGTGGAGGCACCGGCCGCGCCGGTGCCGCCGTCGGTGGTGGTGCCACCGTCCGTGGTGGTCCCGCCGTCCGTCGTCGTACCACCCTCGGTCGTGGTGCCACCGTCGGTGGTCGTGCCGCCGTCCGTCGTCGTACCACCCTCGGTCGTCGTACCGCCATCGGTCGTGGTGCCACCGTCCGTGGTGGTACCACCGTCGGTGGTGGTCCCGCCGTCGGTGGTCGTGCCACCGTCCGTCGTGGTACCGCCATCGGTCGTGGTGCCACCGTCCGTCGTGGTACCGCCGTCCGTCGTCGTACCACCCTCGGTCGTGGTGCCACCGTCGGTGGTCGTGCCACCGTCCGTCGTCGTACCACCCTCGGTCGTCGTACCGCCGTCAGTAGCACCCTGAGTCGATCCGACGATCGTGTTGTCGCCGCCCGTCGTACCGCCGTCGGTGGTGGTGCCACCGTCCGTGGTCGTGTTACCGCCGATCTCGCCGATCACCGAGGTGTCATTGACGGAAACAGCCTGAGCAACGCCCGCGATCGTCAGCGAAGCACCCGCGGCGATCACCGCGCCGGCCGCGATACGAGCCACGCGCATCCGCGTCTTCTTGGTCATCTGGTTGCTACCCCCAGTAGCTCATTCGTCATGTGGTGCAGCGTTCCGGGATCACGGCCGCTGGGGGTTCTGTTGCTCCGCCCCCGGTTCCACGCGTCCCGGAATTACGCGTGCCAAGCGTCAGGGTTACGGTTTTTCAAAAACCCGTCAAGGTCGTTGCGCGCGCGATGTCCGCAATCGCGACACTTGCCCGACCTGGGAGGATGCAACTGTGACATAAAAGGGAACTGCCACCCCGAGGGCGGCAGTTCCCTTGTCGACAAAGCGTGAATTTACCGCTCCCGCTGCTTACGCCAGCGAATTCCGGCTTCCAGGAAACCGTCGATCTCCCCGTCGAGTACGCCCTGCGGGTTACCGACTTCGAACTCGGTACGCAGGTCCTTGACCATCTGGTAAGGGTGCAGAACATACGAACGCATCTGGTTTCCCCAGGAGTTGCCGCCGTCGCCCTTGAGGGCGTCCATCGCGGCCTGCTCCTCCTGGCGGCGGCGTTCGAGCAGCTTCGCCTGGAGGACGTTCATGGCGCTCGCCTTGTTCTGGATCTGGGAGCGCTCGTTCTGACAGGAAACGACAATGCCGGTCGGAATATGCGTGATACGGACCGCGGAGTCCGTCGTGTTGACGCCCTGCCCGCCGGGGCCCGAAGCGCGGTACACATCCACGCGCAGCTCGGTCTCGTCGATCTCGACGTGGTCGCTGGACTCCACGACCGGAAGGACCTCGACACCCGCGAAGGAGGTCTGGCGACGGCCCTGGTTGTCGAAGGGCGAGATACGGACCAGCCGGTGCGTGCCCTGCTCCACGGAGAGCGTGCCGTACGCGTACGGCGCCTTGACGACGAAGGTGGTCGACTTGATGCCGGCCTCCTCCGCGTACGACGTCTCGTACACCTCGGTGCCGTAGCCGTGCCGCTCGGCCCAGCGCAGATACATGCGCTGGAGCTGCTCGGCGAAGTCGGCGGCGTCGACGCCGCCCGCCTCGGCGCGGATGTTGACCAGGGCCTCGCGCTCGTCGTACTCGCCGGAGAGGAGGGTGCGGACCTCCATCTCGTCCAGCGCCTTGCGCACGGACACCAGCTCGGCCTCGGCCTCGGCGAGGGCGTCGGCGTCGGCCTCGTCCTCCGCCAGCTCGAACATCACGCCCAGGTCGTCGATGCGCCCGCGCAGCGCCTCGGTCTTGCGGACCTCCGCCTGGAGATGCGACAGCTTGCTGGTGATCTTCTGCGCCGCCTCCGGGTCGTCCCAGAGGGACGGGACGGCTGCCTGCTCCTCCAGCAGGGCGATGTCGGCCCTCAGCTTGTCGAGGTCCAGGACGGCCTCGATCGACCCCATGGTCGAGGAGAGGGACTTCAACTCTTCGGATACATCGACGACTGCCACGGGCCCAGCCTAACGCGTGTTCTTTGAAGGCTCGGTTCGCCCGGCTCTCCGGAACCGTGGGAGAGCCGGGCCCTAGGCGAAGAAACCGCCCCCGGCCAGCCAGCCGGCCGCGCCCAGGGCCGCGAGCAGCAGGATCGTGAGGACCGCCAGGGTGATACGGCGTTTGCGCACCGCCTCCGCCTTGTGGCGGGCCGAGCCGGGGCGGCGCTGGCCCGCGGAGCGGGGGGCTCGGGCGGTGCCCCGGGCGCCGCCGGCCAGTTCGTCGGGGGCCGGGACCCGCATGCTCGTATGCGTGTCCCGGTTGGAGTCCGGGGCCGCGCCGGGGACGAGCGGGACGGCGCCCCTGCGGCGGGGTGCGTCGGGGGTGGCGGTGCCCGGGTCCTCGTACGGCTGCTCGGTGGGCTCCCCCTCGGGCTCGTCCACGTCGAGCGGCGGGATGCCCGCGAGTCCGGGGAGCTGCTCGCGGAGCCTGGCCGCCAGCTCGGAGGCGCGCAGCCGGGAGGCGGGGGCCTTCGCCAGGCACTGGACGAGGAGCTGCCACAGCTCCTCGGGGATGCCGGGCAGCGGGACGACGGTCTCGGTGACATGCCTGCGCAGTACGGCGCCGGGGTGGCCGCCGCCGAACGGTGTGAAGCCGGCCAGCAGCTCGTACAGGACGGTGGCCAGCGCGTAGATGTCGACGGCCGCGCGCGGCGGCAGGCCCTCGACGATCTCGGGCGCCAGGTAGTCGGGGGTCCCGATGATCCTGGACGCCTTGGTGCGCCGGGGGGTGTCGATCAGCTTGGCGACGCCGAAGTCGGTGAGCAGTGCGGGGTGCGACCCGCCGGGGCCGAGCGGGCCCTCCATGTCCAGCAGGATGTTCTCCGGCTTGACGTCGCGGTGGACGATCCCGGCGGCGTGCGCGGCGGCGAGCCCGTCCGCGACGTCGGCGACGATCGCGACCGCGGCCTCGGGGGCGAGCCTGCGCTCGCGGTCGAGGCGGGTGCGCAGATCCGTACCCCGGACCAGTTCCATGACGAGCGCCAGGTCGTTGCCGTCCACGACGAGGTCATGGACGGCGACCACCCGGGGGTGGTCGAGGCCGAGCAGGGCGGTGCGCTCCTGGACGAAGCGCCCCACCAGCTCCTGGTCGGACGCGAGGTCCTCGCGCAGGAGTTTGATGGCGACGGCACCCTCGGGTCCCTCACCGAGCCACACCGTGCCGGCGCTGCCCCGCCCCAGAATCTGATGGGCGGTGTACCGGCTGCCGATATTCCGTGCCAAGACTGCTCCCTCAGCGGCTGGCGTTGCCCATCAAAGTACGCGGGTATCGGGGCGCTGGACGCCTCGATACCCGGTGGTTCCCCTCCTCGGCGGGGGAATTGTCCCGCCCCGGGGGTTTCGCCCCGGGTGGCGCTACCGCCCTTAACCGGGACCCGAGCCCGAACCCGAGCCCGAACCCGAACCGGAACCGCTCAGTTCCGAGAACCAGCCCGACACCGTCGAGATCCCGTCACCGATCGCCTGCCAGTAGCTCTTGCCCTCGGCGATCCAGCTCTGGAGCGGGGTGAACTCCCAGATGAGCCAGCCCGCCACCACCATCAGCACGAGGGTGAAGAGGCAGCCCTTGAGACAGCCGAGGCCGGGGATCCTCATCGGGTTGGCGCTGCGCTGCCGGGGTTCGCGGGGCTCGCGCGGCGGCGCGGCCTGCCGGGGGGCGGGCCGCTGGGGCTGCTGTTGCTGTGCGGGCGGCGGGGGCGCGTACTGCTGCTGGGGCGGCGGAGGCGCGTAACGCTGCTGAGGCTGGGGCTGCTGCTGGGGCGGCTGCTGTTGCTGTTGCCGCTGGGGTGGGTACTGCTGGCGCGGCGGCCCCTGCGGCTGCCCCTGTGGCGGTCCCTGCCGGGGGTACGGCGCCACCGGCGGCGGCTGCTGGCGCTGCGGGCGGCGGCGCAGCGGGTCCTGGCCCGGGTCGAGGTACTGGACCTGGGTCTGCTCGTTGCGGTCGCGGGCGGCCTGGAGCTGCCCCTGCCAGGGGTGCGGGCCCTCGGGATCCTGCGGTACGGGCGGCATCATCGCGGTCGGATCGGCGCCGGGGGCTCCGGGGGCGCCCGGGGGGTGTCCGGGGCCGGCCGACGGCAGGACGCTGGTCGCCGCGCCGGGGTCGTACGAGGCCGCGTTGGTCGGCAGGACCTGGGTCATGGCCGCGTCGGCGCCCGCCTGCCCGTCCGTGGGCACCGGCGCGGGCGCCGGGTCCGGTACGAGGAGGGCGGCGACGCCGAGGGCGGCGTCGGCCTGGGCGGGCGTGGCGTGGGCGCCGACACCGGCGGCGACGGTCCGCAGGGCGCGGGCCAGGTTCTGGGCGCTGGGGCGCTGGTCGGGTTCCTTGCGCAGGCAGCGCTCGATGACCGTCCACAACGGCTCGGGCACGTCGGCGGGGCGCCGGGGCTCCTCGCTGAGATGGCGGTGGAGCACCTCCAGCGCCGTCGAACCGGCGAACGGGGGGCGGCCCGTGACCAGCTCGTACAGCAGGATGCCCGCGCCGTAGATGTCGACGGCGGAGGTCTGCGGGCGACCCTCGGCGGACTCGGGCGCGACGTAGGCGGGGGTGCCGACGAACTCGTGGGTCCTGGTCAGGCCCGGGGAGTCGGCGAGGCGCGCGATGCCGAAGTCGGTGAGCATCGGGTGCAGTTGGTCGCCGATGGTCCGCAGCAGGACGTTGGCGGGCTTGAGGTCGCGGTGGACGACGCCGTCGGCGTGGCTCGCGGCGAGCGCGTCCGCGATCTGGGCGGTCAGCAGAGCCGCGGCGACCGGGGTGAAGGGGCCGTTCTCCCGCAGATGGCGGTGCAGGTCGGGGCCTTCGACCAGGTCCATGACGAGGGCGAGGAGATCGCCCTCGACGACCAGGTCGCGGGTGCGCACGATGTTGGGGTGTGTGAGGCGCAGCAGTACGGAGCGCTCGCGCAGGAAGCGCATCACGACATCCGCGTCGTTCGCCAGCTCCTCCTTGAGGACCTTGATCGCGACGGTCTCGCCGGGCTGGCCGGTCACGGCCGCCTCGGCGCCCGCGGCCTCTCTCTGACGCGCCCGCCAGACGGTGCCGGTGGCGCCGCGTCCGATGGGCTCATCGAGCAGGTATTTGCTGCCTACGGGCCGCACGTCATGCGCTCCCTGCTGATCGTGGTCTTCACTGGTCCGTCGTGGTCCCGGTACCACCCGGCGGTCCCGGTCGCGGCCGGGTTTCCGACCCACTTTAGACCGACCGGTCGGGTCACCGGTCGGTCATCTTCCGCCGTCCACCCGATCCCTCCGCGCTCCCGCCCGGTTCCCGCCCGGTTCCCGTCGTGGTCCCGTCGTGGTCGCGTCGTGGTCGCGTTCGAAACAGAGACGCTGGCATCGTACGGATGGTTGCCGGGCCGCGCCGCCGCCGAACATCACACACGATCCCAAGCCGTAGCGAACCGGTACCCAAGCAGGCACTTTTGCGCCAACCCCCGACCATTCAAGATCACTTGTCGCCGGTCGCCGGGCGTGTTGTCAGCGGCAGGTGCGAGGATGCCCCCAGCACGTGACTGTGCGGAGTGGGGAATCACACCGTCCGTGCCGACCTGTACCGGACGACGCGTCCGTGCGTGGTGGGGGGGAATCACAGGGTTTCTCCCCTGCCGGGCACCCCGCGCAGAAGGGACCGCTGACGGCGATGCAGATCCGGCTGACCGTCCTCGCGCCGCGCGGCGGCCATGCCGCCGGGCGTTCGTGTGACGTGCTCGTCACCGCCCCGGCAGGGACGGCGCTGGTCGCCGTCGCCTCCGGCCTCGCCACCGCGGCCGCGGGACCGGACGCCTCCGGCACCGTCGTCCTGTACGCGGGCCGGGAGCGCCTCGACGCGCAGCGCTGCGCCCTCGGGGAGCCGCCGCTGATCGACGGAGCGGTGCTCTCCCTCCAGTTCCCCGGGGAGGACGACATCCCCACGGAGGACGCTCCCGCCCAGCTCCATGTGGTCGCGGGCCCCGACGCGGGCGGGGTGCACCTGCTGCACGGCGGGCAGATCAGGATCGGCCGCTCCGGCGACGCCGATGTCCCGCTGGACGACCCGGACGTGTCCCGGCTGCACTGCGCGGTGACGGTCGCGGAGGACGGCGGCGTCACGGTCGCCGACCTCCGCTCGACGAACGGGACGATCCTGGAGGGCGTCCGGGTCGGCGAGCGCCCGGTCAGGCTGGCCCCCGGCGCGCTGCTGCGGCTCGGCGAGTCCGCGCTCCGGCTCGCCTCCGGGGCGCGTACGGCCGCGCTGGAGACCGCGCCGGACGGCGAGGGCCATCTGCGCGTCGCCCGCCCGGCCGCTCCCGCCGAGCCGTCCCCGGACGCGGGCCCGTCGGCGTACGGCCCGGAGACCGGCGCGGACAGCGGTGGTACGGGCGCGGAGGGCGCCGCCCCGGGACAGCCCCGCGCCCCCCAGGGCGGCGCCCGCCCGACCGGCGCGTACGGCGCGGGGGGTTACGGCGCGGGCGCCCCGGCGGGCCCGCAGTACGGCGGCGCCCCCTCGGGCGAGCCCCGGGGCGGCGACGGCCGCACCGTCCAGGCGTACCGGACGGGGCCGTCGGGCCGGATCCCCGGGCCGCAGTTCGGCAGCCCGCGGTTCGGCTCCACCCAGTACGGCTCCCCGCCCGGCGCCCCCCGGGTCCCCGACCCGCGCAGCTCGGACACCCACTACAGCGACGATGCCCCCCGCAGCGACACGGACACGCACTACGGGGGCGCGCGCCCCCCGGCTGCCGGGGCCCCCGACGAGAGCGGGGGTCCGCACCGGACGCACAGCAGGGCGGCGGCGGACGGCGGCGCGGGCGACCGCGACGCGGCCGGTGAGCACAGCAGGACCACGAAGTCGCGGCGCCAGGAGACGGCGCCCCGGGGCACCGAGCCGTCCGACGCCGCGGCCCGCTGCCGGGGCGGGATAGGCGCTTGGGCGCGGCGGCTGGCGGGCGGCCGCGCCGAGGAGTTCCCGGAGGCCGTCCCCGGCCCCCTGAGCCCCGCCGGGGCCCCCGGCCGCGCGCCCCGCGCGGAGAGCTGGCCCGATCCGGCGACGGTGCTGTTGACCGCGCTCGGTCCCGGCCCCCGGCTGTGGGAGCGTGGCGGCGGCCACGCCGAGGCACTCGCCGTCCGGCTGGGCACGGCGGACCGCCCGGCGGCCGACGGGACGGGGCCGCTGCCCCTCGTGCCGGTGACGGTCGGGCTGCGCGAGGCCGGTTCGCTGGGGCTCGCGGGCCCGCGCGAGCGACTGACGGGGCTGGCCCGCTGGACGGTGTCGCAGCTCGCCGCGCTGCACTCCCCCACCGATCTGGAGATCGTGCTGATCAGCGCGGACCGGTCGAGGAGCCTGGGGCAGCGCAAGCGGGAGTGGGGCTGGCTGGGCTGGCTCCCCCACACCCGCCCGGCCCACGGCCAGGACTGCCGGCTGCTGCTGGCGTACGACCGCGAGCAGGCCGAGGCCAGGACCGCCGAGCTGGCCCGCCGGCTGGCCGAGGGACCGCTCGGCGCGGGCTGGGCATCGGCCGATCCGTGGACGGTCGCGGAGGCGGCGGCCCGCCACGACGGCCCGTACACCCTGGTGATCGTCGACGGCGACGCGGGCTCCGCGGCGCTGCGCGAGACGACGGCGCGGCTGGCCGCGGGCGGGGCCGCCGCCGGTATCCATCTGGTCTGTCTCGCCGAGACGCCGTCCGCCGCGCCGGACTCCCCGGTCGCCGCGACGTACGAGACGGCGTGCGCGGCCTCGCTCCCCTTCCGCGAGTGCGGGGCGGTCGCCCTGCTGAGCGGCGATGTGGCGACCTCGCTGCGCCTGTCGCGTACGGCGGTGGGGCAGCCCGCCGGGCAGGGCTCGCTGGCCGTCGTGGACGCCGTCTCCCCCGCCTGGGCCGAGCGCTTCGGCCGGGCGCTGGCGCCGCTGCGCGAGGCGGTGGGCAGCGACCGCGGACGGCCCGCCGCCGCGCTGCCGCGCTCGTCCCGGCTGCTGGACGAGCTGGGGCTGGCCAGGGCCACCCCGGCCTCCCTGATGGCCCGTTGGGCGTCGGCCGCGGACCGTACGGGCGACTGTACGGCGGTGCTCGGCGCGGGCCCGCGCGGTCCGGTGAGCGTCGATCTGCTGGAGGAGGGCCCGCATCTGCTGATCGAGGGCCCGGCCGGCAGCGGCCGTACGGAACTGCTCCGCTCCATCGCCGCCTCGCTGGCCGCCGCCGCCCGCCCCGACCGGCTGGGGCTGCTGCTGGTCGACGGCGCGGGCGGCGAGCGGGGCGAGGGGCTCTCCGTCTGTACGGAGCTGCCGCACGCCACCGAGCATCTGGTCGCCTCCGACCCGGTGCGGATGCGCCAGTTCGCCCAGGCGCTGGGCGGGGAGCTGAAGCGGCGCGCCGAGTTGCTGGGGCGGCTGCACTTCAGCGAGTGGCACAGCCGTCAGGAGGTGGCGGACCGGATGATCGGGCAGCGCGCGCCGAACGGCGCGGAACAGCGGGCGGCCCGACGCGGCGAGCCGCGCCCCGACCCGTTCCGTACAGAACACCGCGCGGACACACAGCGCGGCGACACACAGCGCGGCGACACCCACCGCTCCGACACCCACCGCACGGACACGCACCGCTCCGACCAGCGCGGCGATGTGGAGTCGCAGGCCAGCGGCAGCCTCCGGATCCGGCCCAGCGCCTCGGCCACCGGCCAGGGCCGGGAGCAGGGCCAGGTCCAGGGCCGGGAGCAGGGCGCGCCACCGCCCCCGCTGCCCCGGCTCGTCGTGCTCGTGGACGACTTCGACGCGCTGATCGCGCCCGCGCTCGGGAGCCCGGGCCGTCCCGCCGCCGGTTCCGTCGTGCGCGCGCTGGAGGCGGTGGCGCGGGACGGCGAGCGGCTCGGCGTCCACCTGGTGGCCGCCTCGGCCCGCCCCGACCGTACGGTCGACACGGAGCTGGCGCACGGCGCGCGGCTGCGGGTCGTGCTGGACGCGCCGCCGCCGGCGCCCGCCCCCGGCGAACCGGCCCCCGGCCGGGGCAGGCTGGGCCATCCGGACGGCCGGGTCACCCTGTTCCAGGGCGGCAGGGTCACCGGCCGCATTCCGCGTACGGCGACGCTGCGGCCCACCGTGGCCGTCCTGGAGTGGGAGCGGATGGGCGACCCGCCCGCCCGCCGCCCGGTCAGGGAGCTGGGGAACGGTCCGACGGACCTGGCCCTGCTCGCCAGCGCGCTGGAACGGGCGGCCCGTTCCGTCGACGCCGTCCCGGTCGCCCCACTGACCCCGGCCCACTCCCAGGGCGGATGACCACACGTCACGAGCCCATCACGATCAGCGAGTCGGCCCCCTGACCGGTATTGCGGCCCTCGGCCACCCGGCGTAGGACTGTGCGCACGGACAAGTGCAGCGCGGCCCCCGGCAGATGGCCGCGCTGCCGGTTCCGTACACGCTGATACGTATGCACAACAGGAGAGACGGGGCAGTGATGCGCACCACTCGCACGGGACACAGGAGTCTCGGCACCGGCACAACGAGCACTGGCACAACGGACACCGGCCAGGCACGAACCGGCCAAACAGCCACCAGCCAGGCACACACCGGCCAACCGGGCACACGGATAAGCACCGGCCGGGGCGGGCGCCGGGCCGCCGTGGCTCTGCTCACCGTCGGCGCGCTGGCCCTCACCGGCTGCGGCGGCGGCTCCGAGGACGACCCCAAGGCCAAGGATCCGACGGGCGCGGCCCCCGGCGCCACGGTCGTACTGCCGAAGCTCGACGGGGAGAACATCCAGGTCGCGGCCGTCTGGACCGGCGCCGAGCAGAAGAACTTCACCAAGGTGCTGACCGAGTTCGAGAAGCGCACCGGCGCGACGGTCACCTTCGTGCCCGCGCAGGACCCCATCGTCAACTTCCTCGGTACGAAGATCGCGGGCGGCGCTCCCCCGGACGTGGCGATGCTCCCGCAGGTCGGCGCGGTCCAGCAGGCGGTCGAGAAGAAGTGGGCCAAGCCGGTCGGCCCGGAGGCCACGGCCCAGTTGGAGAAGAACTACGGCAAGGGCTGGCGGGAGCTCGGCGCGGTCGACGGCACGCAGTACGGCGTGTACTTCAAGGCCGCCAACAAGTCGCTGATCTGGTACAATAACGCCGCGTTCGAGAACGCGGGCGCCTCCGCCCCGGCCACCTGGAAGGACTTCCTGGCGACGGCCGAGACGATCTCGGCCTCGGGTGTCACCCCGGTCTCGGTCGGCGGCGCGGACGGCTGGACCCTCACCGACTGGTTCGAGAACATCTATCTCTCCCAGGCGGGCCCGGAGAAGTACGACCAGCTGGCCCGGCACGAGATCAAGTGGACCGACGCGTCCGTGACGGACGCGCTGGCCACGCTCGGCCAGCTCTTCGGCAGGCCGGAGCTGATCGCGGGCGGCACGGACGGCGCGCTCCAGACGGAGTTCCCGGCGTCCGTCACCCAGACCTTCACCGGCGGCGACCAGCCCAAGGGCGCGATGGTCTTCGAGGGGGACTTCGTCGCCGTCAACATCGGGGAGACCGACGCGAAGATCGGTACGGACGCGAAGGTCTTCCCGTTCCCGGCGGTCGGCGCCGACTCCCCGGTAGTGACGGGCGGCGACGCGGCCGTGGCGCTCAAGGACACCAAGGGCGCGCAGGCCCTGCTGACCTTCCTGGCCTCGGCGGACGCCGCGCGAATCTGGGCGGCGTCCGGTGGTTTCGTCTCGCCGAACAAGTCCCTGGACGTGGCCGCGTATCCGGACGACATCCAGCGCGACATCGCCGAGGCGCTGATCGCGGCGGGCGACGACTTCCGCTTCGACATGTCGGACCAGATGCCGCAGTCGTTCGGCGGCACGCCCGGCAAGGGCGAGTGGAAGGCCCTCCAGGACTTCCTGAAGAACCCGAAGGACATCGCCGGTGTCCAGCGGCAGCTCGAAGAGGGCGCGGCCAAGGCGTACAAGAGCTGATGGGATGAGTGCGGCGGACAGGGGAGGCGCCGTGCCTCCCGTACCGGACACGCGCACAAGCGCGCCGGACACACGTCACAGCGCGCCGAACGCACGCCGGAGCGCGCCGGCCACACGTCGGAGCGTGACAGCCACCCGTAAAACCATCGCGGCCGGATTCCTGCTGCCCGCGCTGGTGCTGCTGGGCGCGCTCGTGGTCTACCCCATCGGGTTCTCGGTCTACCGTTCCTTCTTCGACAAGTCCGGCGACCACTTCGCCGGGCTGGACAACTACATCGAACTCTTCACCGACGACACCATCCTGACCGCCGTCAAGAACAACGCGATCTGGCTGGCCGTCGCGCCGACCGTCGCCACCGCGCTGGGTCTGATCTTCGCCGTCCTCACCGAACGGGTGCGCTGGGGAACGGCGTTCAAGCTGATCGTCTTCATGCCCATGGCGATCTCGATGCTCGCCGCGGGCATCATCTTCCGGCTGGTGTACGAGCAGGATCCGAGCCGCGGCATCGCCAACGCGGTCGCGGTCGGGGTGCACGACACGTTCAGCGAGTCGGCGGGCTACCCGAAGGCGCATCCACTGCCCGTCCATCCGCTGGAGCCGGACGGCGACGGCGGCTTCGTCACCGAGCGGCCGGTGCGCGCCGGTACGCAGGTGCCGCTGCCCCTGGTCGGTGTCGCCCCGGCGAAGATGCCCGCCGACGCGCTCCCCGCCGAGGCCGCGCGGCCGGACGGGGACCGGGTCACCGGGACGGCCTGGCTGGACTTCACCCCGGGCGGCGGCGGGAGACCCAACGCCATCGACCCGGGCGAACGCGGCCTCGGGGGGCTCGTGGTGGAGGCGGTCAGGGACGGCGAGGTCGTCGCCTCCGCCACCGCCTCCGCGAACGGTACGTTCAGCCTGCCCGCGGCCGCCGACGGCGCCCTGCTCCGGCTCCCGGAGTCCAACTTCCGGGAGCCGTACAACGGGGTGGAGTGGCTCGGCCCGGCCCTGGTCACCCCGGCGATCATCGGCAGCTATCTGTGGATGTGGGCCGGGTTCGCGATGGTGCTGATCGCCGCGGGTCTGGCGAGCGTGCCCCGCGAGCTGCTGGAGGCGGCGCGGGTGGACGGCGCCGGGGAGTGGCAGGTCTTCCGGCGGATCACCGTGCCGCTGCTGGCGCCGGTCCTCGCGGTCGTCATGGTCACGCTGATGATCAATGTGCTGAAGATCTTCGACCTGGTCCTCATCATTCCGCCCGGCTCCTCTCAGGCCGACGCGAACGTACTGGCGCTCCAGCTGTACCGCTCGTCGTTCGGCACCGACGCGGATCTCGGGGTGGGCAGCGCCATCGCCGTACTGCTGCTCCTGCTCGTGATCCCCATGATGCTGATCAACGTGCGCAGGACGCGAAGGGAGACCCGCCGATGACCGCCCGGAACGCCACGGCCGTGGCGAAGGAGTCCCTCGGCGCCCGGATCGCGGCGCGGGCGGGCGGTGGCGCGGTACGGATCTTCCTGATCCTGGTCGGCCTGTTCTGGCTGATGCCGACGATCGGCCTGCTGATCTCGTCGCTGCGCGACCCGGCGGACATCAGCGCGAGCGGCTGGTGGCAAGTGTTCACCGCGCCCGCCCAGCTGACCACCGACAACTACGCGCGGCTGCTGGAGAACGACACGATCACCCACTCGCTGTTCTCCACGATCATGATCACCGTCCCGTCGACGGTCCTGGTCGTGGCGTTCGGCTCGCTGGCCGCGTACGCCTTCGCCTGGCTGGACTTCCCCGGCCGGGACTGGTGGTTCCTGGTGGTCGTGGGGCTGTTGGTGGTTCCGGTGCAGGTGGCGCTGGTTCCGGTGGCGAAGCTCTTCGGCGCGATCGGTATTTTCGAGACGACTTTCGGGGTGATCCTCTTCCATGTCGCGTTCGGCCTGCCGTTCGCGGTCTTCCTGCTGCGCAACTTCTTCGCGGAGATCCCGCGCGAGCTGCTGGAGGCCGCCCGGCTCGACGGGGCGGGCGAGATACGGCTGTTCACCCGGGTCGTCCTGCCGCTCGGCGGTCCGGCCATCGCCTCGCTCGGCATCTTCCAGTTCCTCTGGGTCTGGAACGACATGCTGGTCGCGCTGATCTTCGCGGACTCCAAGAACCCGCCGATCACGGTCGCGCTCCAGCAGCAGGTACGGCAGTTCGGCAACAACATCGACGTACTGGCGCCGGGCGCGTTCGTCTCGATGGTGATCCCGCTGGTCGTGTTCTTCGCGTTCCAGCGGCAGTTCGTCTCCGGAGTGATGGCCGGAGCCGTCAAATAGCCCCGGAATAGGCGCGCGCAAGCGCTGGTACGGGTGGGCCGGGCCCGACCGGCCCGCCCCTACCTGCCCAGCGCGGCGACCGCCGAGGCCGCCAGATCGTCCAGATACCCCCGGGGCAGCGGGCTGCGCACGACCACCAGCCGCCAGTAGAGCGGCCCCACGATCAGGTCCAGGGCCCGGTCCGCGTCCGCCCCCTCGGGCAGCTCGCCGCGTTCCACCGCCTCCCGGACGATCACCGCGGCGATGCCCCGCTGACCGTCGAGCAGCGCCGACCTGATCGCGTCGGAGATCTCGGGCTGTCTGGCCGCCTCCACCAGCAGATCCGGGATGACCTGCGAGGCGACCGGGTGGCGCAGCGCGTGGGAGGCGACTTCGAGCAGGGCGCGCACGTCCCCGTACAGCGAACCGGTCGACGGGGCCGGCAGCCCCTGCGCGGCGAAGGCCGAGAGCAGGTCGAGGACCAGCTCCAGCTTGGACTTCCAGCGGCGGTAGACGGCGGTCTTGCCGACCCCGGCCCGGCGCGCGATGCCCTCGATGGACATCCGCGCGAACCCGACCGCGGCCAGTTCCTCGAAGACGGCCGCGCGGATGGCGTCGGTCACATCCTCCCGCAGTACAGCGGCGCCCGCCGGGACGCGGCGGGGGGTGCGGGGGGCCGTCGGGGGGCCGGGTTCCGTAGTCATCACCGCGAGCATAACGCCATCGACGTCACGACGGGACGGTTGCGTTGCGACGTAACTGGATCTACCTTTGGCGTTACGACGGTACGGGATCGTTCCGGCGTCAGGGGTCGCGTACCCCGCCGTACCGCATGTCCCTCCCGCACCTCCCGTACCCGCGTTCAGTCCCGTCCCGCATCAGCGCCCATCACACCCGTCGAAAGCGACACCTGTGAGCCAGACGATCGCACCGACCACCACACCGGTCCCGGAGCACCCGGCCGAGACCGATCTCAGCGCCCTCGCCCTGCGGCACGGCCTGTCCGTGAGCGGCGCCCGCCCGACCCTGTCCGTCTACACCGGACAGCTCTGGTCGCGCCGGCACTTCATCACCGCGTTCGCCACCGCACGGCTGACCGCCCAGTACAGCCAGGCGAAGCTCGGCCAGATCTGGCAGATCATGACCCCGCTGCTCAACGCGACGGTCTACTACTTCATCTTCGGCGTGCTGCTGAACACCAAGCGCGGGGTCTCCGACTTCATCCCGTTCCTGGTCACGGGCGTCTTCATCTGGACCTTCACCGCGAACTCGATCATGGCGGGCACCCGCGCCATCTCCGGCAACCTCGGACTCGTCCGGGCGCTGCACTTCCCGCGCGCCGCCCTGCCGATCGGGCTCGCCCTCCAGCAGCTCCAGCAGCTGCTGTTCTCGATGGGCGCGCTCGTGGTGATCCTGGTCTGCCTGGGCCAGTACCCGCGGCCCGTCTGGCTGCTCGCGGTGCCCGCCCTGCTGCTCCAGTCGCTGTTCAACACCGGGGTCTCGCTCGCGGTGGCGCGGCTCGCCGCCAGGACCCCGGACATCTCGCAGCTGATGCCGTTCCTCCTGCGCACCTGGATGTACGTGTCCGGTGTGATGTGGAGTGTCGACAGGGTGACCAGCGGCGACCATCTGCCGCGCGTCGTCACGGTGGCCCTGGAGTGCAATCCGGCCGCCGTCTACATCGATCTGATGCGCTTCGCGCTCGTCGACAGCTTCACCGCCGCCCAGCTCCCCGCGCACGTCTGGGCCGTCGCGCTCGGCTGGGCCGTGCTCGCGAGCGTCGGCGGATTCCTGTTCTTCTGGAAGGCCGAGGAGGAGTACGGACGTGGCTGAGGAAACCGCCCCGGGGACCCCGGAGAACACCACCGGAACCCGGGAAACCGCCCCCGAAACCCGGGAAACCCCCACCGGAACCCCGGACAACACCCCCGAGCCCACCCCCACCGTCGTCGTCGACGGCGTCCACATCACCTATCAGGTGCACGGCACCAAGGGCGGCCGGGGCAGCGCCACCGCCGCCCTCAGCCGGATCGTCTCGCGGAAGCCCGCGCCCGGCGTACGCGAGGTGCACGCCGTCAAGGGCGTCAGCTTCGCCGCGTACAAGGGCGAGGCCATCGGCCTCATCGGCTCCAACGGGTCCGGCAAGTCGACCCTGCTCAAGGCCGTCGCGGGGCTGCTGCCGCCGACCCGGGGCCGGATCTTCACCCAGGGCCAGCCCTCGCTCCTGGGCGTGAACGCCGCGCTGATGGGCGATCTCACCGGCGAACGCAATGTCATCCTCGGCGGGCTGGCGATGGGCATGTCACGCGAACAGGTCAAGGACCGCTACGACGACATCGTCGACTTCTCCGGGATCAACGAGAAGGGCGACTTCATCTCGCTGCCCATGCGCACCTACTCCTCGGGCATGGGCGCCCGGCTGCGCTTCTCCATCGCCGCCGCCAAGAGCCATGACGTCCTGCTGATCGACGAGGCGCTGTCCACCGGCGACGCCCGCTTCCAGCGGCGCAGCCAGCAGCGCATCGCCGAGCTGCGCGAGGAGGCGGGCACGGTCTTCCTGGTCAGCCACAGCAATCAGTCCATCCTCGAAACCTGCGACCGGGCGCTCTGGCTGGAGTCGGGGACGCTGCGGATGGACGGCCCGGCGGAGGAGGTCGTCGCGGCGTACGACGAGTTCACGAACCGGAAGAAGTAGCACCGGCCGGTACGCGCGTACCGGTACGCGAAGGGGCGCCCCGCTCGTGCTGAGCGGGGCGCCCCTCGTCGTACCGGCGGCCGTACAAGCCCGTACCGTGCGGCCCGTACAAGGCTGCGCAAGCCGTCAGCTGTGTGTACGCAGCAGCGTCCGCATCGTCCGCATCGCCACCGACAGGTTCGCCAGATCGAACGCGTCCGAGCTCCGGATCTCGTCCAGCGTGGTGCGCGAGCGCCCGATGATCGCCGCGTTCTTCAGCTCCCAGGCCGCGAAGCGCTCCTCCGGTGTCGAGCTGCCGTCACCCACCGCCAGCACATCCGCCGTGAGGGCCGCGTGTGCCGCGTACAGGTCCTCGCGGATGGAGGCGCGGGCCATGGACTGCCAGCGGTCCGCCCTCGGCAGATCGATGATCCGGTCCATCAGCTGAGTGATCTTCAGCCGGTCACCGAGGTCGTAGTACACCTCGGCGACGTCCAGCGGATCCTGGTCCGTACGGTCCGCGATGGCCACGATGTCGAGCGTCGGGAAGGCCGAGGAGAACCCGGCCACCCGCACCGCCAGCTCCTCCGGAACGCCCGCGGCGGTCAGCTCGTCCAGGATCCCCTGGTACCACTCCAGCTCCGTACCGCGCAGCATCGTGGAGAGCTGCGCCCAGACCCGCTCCACGCGCGCCGCGAAGAACTCGATGGTCCCGGCGATCTCCAGCGGCTGCGGCCGGTTGCCCAGCAGCCAGCGCGTCCCGCGCTCGACCAGTCGGCGCGAGTGCAGCCGGATGCGGGTCTGGACGGCGGCGTCGACCTGGTTGTCCAGCGCCTCGACCGCGTCCCAGACCGCGTTCAGCCCGAAGATCTCCCGGGCCGCCGTCTGCGCCCGGACGATCTCCTCGATCGAGGCCCCCGTCTCCTCGCGCAGCCGGTGCAGGAAGGTCGAGCCACCGGCGTTGACGGTGTCGTTGACCAGCACCGTCGTGATGATCTCGCGGCGCAGCGCGTGCGCGTCGATCTGCTCGGCGAACCGCTCGCGCAACTGCTGCGGGAAGTACGCGTGCAGCAGCTTGCGCAGATACGGGTCGTCCGGCAGCTCCGTGTGGATCAGCTCGTCCGCCGCCGTGATCTTCGTGTAGGCGAGCAGCACGGCCAGCTCGGGCTGGGACAGCCCCTTGCCGGAGTTGAGCAGCTCGCGGACCTGCCGGTCGGCCGGCAGGAACTCCAGTGCCCGGTCGAGATGCCCGTCCCGCACCAGCCGGCGCATGAACCGCTGGTGCGCGTGGAGCAGCGACGGCGCCTGGGCCTGGGCGTTGCCGAGCGCGGTGTTCTGCGCGTAGTTGTTGCGCAGGACGAGCGCGCCGACCTCGTCGGTCATCTCCGCGAGCAGCTTGTTGCGCTGCTTGACGGTCATGTCGCCCTCGGTGACCAGCGCGTTGAGCAGGATCTTGATGTTCACCTCGTGGTCGGAGGTGTCCACGCCCGCGCTGTTGTCGATGGCGTCGGTGTTGACCTTGCCGCCCTCGCCGCCCGCCCCGCGCCGGGCGAACTCGATCCGGCCGAGCTGGGTCAGCCCCAGGTTGCCGCCCTCGCCGACGACCTTGGCCCGCAGATCCTCGCCGTTGACCCGGATCGCGTCGTTGGCCTTGTCGCCGACATCGGCGTTGGACTCGGTGGACGCCTTCACGTACGTACCGATGCCGCCGTTCCACAGCAGGTCCACCGGCGACTGGAGGATCGCCTTCATCAGCTCGGCGGGGGTCAGCTTGGTGACGCCCGGCTCGATGCCGAGGGCCTCGCGGACATGCGCGTTGACGGGGATCGACTTGGCGGTACGGGGATGGATGCCGCCGCCCTGGGACAGCAGCGTCTTGTCGTAGTCGGCCCAGGAGGAGCGCGGCAGCTCGAACAGCCTGCGGCGCTCGGCGTACGAGGTGGCCGCGTCCGGGTGCGGATCGAGGAAGATGTGCCGGTGGTCGAAGGCCGCGACCAGCCGGATGTGCTCGGAGAGCAGCATCCCGTTGCCGAAGACGTCACCGGACATGTCGCCGACGCCGACGACCGTGAAGTCCTCGGTCTGGGTGTCGTGGCCGTACTCGCGGAAGTGCCGCTTCACGGACTCCCAGGCGCCACGCGCCGTGATGCCCATGCCCTTGTGGTCGTAGCCCGCGCTGCCGCCGGAGGCGAAGGCGTCCCCGAGCCAGAAGTCGTACGCGACCGCGACGTCGTTGGCGATGTCGGAGAAGCTCGCGGTGCCCTTGTCGGCGGCGACGACGAGATAGGTGTCGTCCCCGTCGTGGCGGACCACATCGGCCGGGGGCACGACCTCGCCCGCGACCATGTTGTCGGTGATGTCGAGCAGCGCCGAGATGAAGATCTTGTACGAGGCGATGCCCTCGGCGAGCCAGGCGTCCCGGTCCGCGGCCGGGTCGGGCAGCTGCTTGGCGACGAAGCCGCCCTTGGCGCCGACCGGCACGATCACGGTGTTCTTGACCATCTGCGCCTTGACCAGGCCGAGGATCTCCGTACGGAAGTCCTCGCGCCGGTCCGACCAGCGCAGACCACCGCGGGCGACCTTGCCGAAGCGCAGATGGACGCCCTCGACACGCGGGGAGTACACCCAGATCTCGTACGCGGGACGGGGCGCGGGCAGGTCGGGGATGGCCTGCGGGTCGAACTTCATCGACAGGTAGGAGTGCGGCGTGCCGCTCTTGGCACGCTGGAAGAAGTTGGTCCGCAGCGTGGCCTTGATGAGTGTGAGGAAGGACCGCAGGATCCGGTCCTCGTCCAGGCTCGCGACCTGGTCGAGGGCGCCGTCCAGCTCCTCCAGCATGGCCTCCGTCAGCTCCGTGCCGGCGCGCTGGCGCTCCGGCGACATCCGGGCCTCGAAGAGGGAGATCAGCAGCCGGGTGGTGTGGACGTTGTCCCGGAGGGTGTCCTCCATGTAGTCCTGGCTGAAGGTCGCGCCGGACTGGCGCAGGTACTTGGCGTACGCGCGCAGCACCATCGCCTGCCGCCAGTCGAGACCGGCCCGCAGGACGAGCGAGTTGAAGCCGTCGTTCTCCGCGGCCCCGGTCCAGACGGCGGCGAAGGCGTTCTGGAAGCGCTCGCGGTCGTCCTCGGTCAGGTAGTCGCCGCCGGATCCGGTCGGGGGCAGCCGCAGCCCGAAGTCGTAGATCCAGGCGTGGGTACGGTCGGCGCAGCGCAGCTCGTACGGGCGCTCGTCGACGACCTCGACCCCGAGCCGCTGGAGCACCGGGAGCACGGCGGACAGGGAGACCTGCTCGCCGGATCGGTAGATCTTGAAGCGGCGCTCGCCGGGGCCCGCGCCGACCGGCTCGTACAGGGAGAGCGAGAAGTCGGCCTCGGAGGTGCTCAGCGCCTCCAGATGGGCCAGGTCGGCCACTGCCGCGCGCGGGGTGTGGTCGGCCTTGTAGCCCTCGGGGAAGGCCGATCCGTACCGCCGCAGCAGCTCGGCCGCGCGCTCCTCGCCGCACTCCGAGTTCAGCGCCTCGCCGAAGGCGTCGGCCCAGGAGCGGGCCGCCTCGACGAGCCGGGCCTCGATCCGGTCGGTGTCGGCGTCGGTGAGCTTGACCAGCGCGGTACCCCGGGGGACCCGGACGACGAAGTGCAGCCGGGAGAGAATCGATTCTGTGTTCCAGGCGGTGAAGTCGACGCTGGTCCCGCCCAGCTCCTCCTTGAGGATGTCGATGAGCCGCAGCCGCACCCCGGTGGTGTAGCGGTCGCGCGGCAGATAGACCAGGGCCGAGTAGTAGCGCCCGTACTCGTCCTGCCGGAGGTAGAGCCGCAGCCGCCGGCGCTCCTGGAGGTAGAGCACGCTGGTGGCGATCGCGCACAGCTCGTCCACGGGCGTCTGGAACAGCTCGTCGCGCGGGTAGGTCTCCAGGATCTGGAGCAGATCGCGGCCGTCATGGCTGTCGGGCAGGAAGCCCGCGACCTTCAGGACCTCGGCGACCTTCCGCCGGATCACCGGGACACGCCGGACGGACTCGGTGTACGCGGCCGAGGAGAAGAGGCCCAGGAAGCGCCGCTCCCCGATGACGTTGCCCTTGGCGTCGAACTTCTTCACCCCGACGTAGTCGAGATAGCTGGGCCGGTGGACGGTGGCCCGGCTGTTGGCCTTGGTGAGGACGAGCAGCTTGTGCTCACGGGCCTTGGCGCGCGCGTCGGCGGGCAGCCGGCTGAAGGAGGGGCTGACCGGGTGGTCGTCGCCCTGGCCGTGGAGCGGGTCGGAGCGCAGCACACCGAGCCCGGTGCCGGGCACGGCGGTCAGGGCGTCGCCGTCCGTCAGCTGATACTCGCGGTAGCCGAGGAAGGTGAAGTGGTCGGCGGCGAGCCAGCGCAGCAGCTCACGGGCCTCCTCGACCTCCTGGTCACGCAGATCGTCCGCGGTCGGCTCGCCGGGCAGCTCCTCGGCGATCCGCAGCGCGGCGCCGCGCATCTTCTCCCAGTCCTCGACGGTCTCCCGGACGTCGGACAGGACGCGCAGCAGGTCGGAGGCCATCTGCTGGAGGTCGGAGCGGTCGGTCTCGCGGTCGGTCTCGACGTGGATCCACGATTCGGTGACCGCGTCGTGCGGGCGCTCCGCCGAGGCGGCGCCCTCGGGAAGCACCTCGATCAGCTTGCCGGTGACATCACGGCGCACCACGATCTGCGGGTGGATCACCACATGGATCCCGCGGTTCTGCCGGGACAGCTCGTTGGTGACGGAGTCGACGAGGAAGGGCATGTCGTCCGTGACGACCTCGACCACGGAGTGGCTGCACGTCCACCCGTTCTCCTCGACCGTCGGCGTGTGGACCCGCACGTTGGCCGTGCCCTGGGGGCGGTTCCCCGCGAGCCGGTAGTGCGAGAGCGCGGCCCCGACGACATCGACGGGATCGCGGCCCGTCAGATCCTCGGGGGCGGTGTGCAGGTAGTAGCGCTGGAGGTACGCCAGCAACGCGTCCCGGCCGGGGCCGCCCGGACCGTCATTCTCAGCGGATCGGGCCGCCTGTGCGAGCAACTCGGCCTTGGCTTCGTCCAGCTTGGTCTGCATGTCCTCTGGCTCCTGTCGCGCGCCGTTGCGTGACGTAGGTGAAGGAAGCGACACAACGCCACGACGCGGGGGTTTCCGGTCTGACTCGACGTTATGCCGCCATGAGAGATGTCCGGGGCCTTATCGACCAGGTTCGGCCGGCCCGGCGTGAAGGGATCATCGACCGCCCGGTCGCGGAGGCGCTCCGGGCGCAGGCCGGGGGCTTCGCTGCCCCCACGGCGTATCGCGCTGATCACGAGCACCAGGCTATCTCTCCCCGGCGGAGGACCGTCACGAGCCGGTTCGGCGTGGAACGCGGCCGCGAGTTGGACACTTTGGACGCTCCGGACAGTGACACGTACGTGTGAGACCTCCACGGGCCCGTACAGCGGCGGCCATACGGCGGCAGACTGG
Source organism: Streptomyces sp. NPDC088554 (assembly GCF_044752945.1). Classification (NCBI taxonomy): domain Bacteria; kingdom Bacillati; phylum Actinomycetota; class Actinomycetes; order Kitasatosporales; family Streptomycetaceae; genus Streptomyces; species Streptomyces sp. NPDC088554. The sequence continues at coordinate 43,267 of NZ_JBIVMF010000030.1, forward strand.
CCGAAGCGGACAGACCGGCGCGTTCCGCTCGCCCCGGTCCACGCCGCCCTCGAAAGCCAGACGTCATCAAGAAGTCACACAGCCGTATCCGGCACCGCTCCTGCTTCCGGCCCACCCCGGCCGGCCGATATCTCCCGGAGAAGCCATGACAGCCAAGATCCTGATCGTCACCGGCGACGCCGCCGAATCCCTCGAAGTCCTCTATCCGTACCAACGCCTGCGCGAGGAGGGGTACGAGGTCCATATCGCGGCTCCCTCCCGCAAGACGCTCCGGTTCGTGGTCCATGACTTCGAGCCGGGCTTCGACACCTACACCGAGAAGCCCGGTTACACCTTCCCCGCCGACCTGGCGTTCTCCGAGGTCGAGCCGGGGCAGTACGCCGCCGTGGTGATCCCCGGCGGGCGCGCCCCCGAATATCTGCGCGGCGACCCGGAGCTGCGCAAGATCCTCAAATCCTTCTTCGACGCCGACAAGCCGGTGGCCCAGATCTGTCACGGCCCCCTGCTGACGGCCGCGATCGGCGGGCTGGCCGGGCGCAGGGTCACGGCCTATCCGGCCCTGGAGATCGATATGCAGACGGCGGGCGCGGCCTTCGAGGACACGGAGGTGGTGGTCGACGGCGCCCTGGTCTCCGCCCGCGCCTGGCCCGACCACTCGGCCTGGATGCGCGAGTTCCTGAAGGTGCTGCGCGCGGCGGGCTGACGCCGCGTCCGGGCGGGCGCGGGCGGGGCGGGAGTGGGCGGGGCTCGGGCCGCGTCCCGCCCGCCCGGCCCGCCTGCCCGGGTCGGGTCGGATCGGGCCCCCGGGCCGGGTCAGGAGGTCAGCTCCCGCGCCGTCGCGACCGCTTCCGCGAGGCTGTCGACCACCGGGACGCCGACCGCCTCCAGACTGGCCCTGCTGTTCGAGCCGCCGGTGTAGAGCACCGCCCGCGCGCCGACATGCGCCGCCGCCACCGCGTCGTCGACCGCGTCGCCGATCACCACCGTACGGCCGGGGGCTATTCCGCCCGCCGCCGCCAGCTCGGTCAGATGGCGCTCCAGATGGAGCGCCTTGCTGCCGCCGGAGGGGCCCGTACGCCCGTCGATCCGGACGAAGTGGCGCTCGATCCCGAACGTCCGCACCACGGGCACCAGCTCCTCGTGGGCGTACATGCTCAGCAGCGACTGGCTCCCGCCGTCCAGCGCCCACTGCGTGAGCAGCTCCTCGACGCCCGCCGTCAGCCCGCAGCCGACCCGTCGCTCGGTGTAGTGCCGGTGGAAGGCCGCGTCCATGACGGCCCACTCGTCGTCGCTCGGCAGACGGCCCATCAGCCGCTCGTAGAACCGCGGGATCGGCACGCGGTACAGCTCGCGGTAGCGGTCCAGCGTGATGGGCTCCAGGCCGATGTCCGCGAAGGCGGCGTTGGTCGCCCCGATGACCGCCTGGATGTCATCGAGGATGGTCCCGTTCCAGTCCCAGACCAGATGCGTGGTGTGCTTCCCCATGCCCGAAACCGTACCGGCCGGGTCCGACAACGGGCTCAGATCAGGTTCGGGATCTCCTGGATCCCGTACCAGAGCAGCTCGTGGTCCTCGGCGCCGTCGACCGTGAACTGGGCGTCGTCGTCCCCGTGGTCCGCGGCCCCCAGCGCGTCCGCCGCGGCCGACACGTCACCCTCGGCCTCGTCGGAGTCGACGTGCACGGCGGCGGCTTCGGCCAGCGTGATCGCCGAGGCGATACGCACCTCACCGAGCCCGGCCGAGTCCGGCCCGCGGTCCGGGTCGGCCACCGCTTCCCGGTCCGGTACGTCGGCCGCGACGACGACCCTGCGCCGTCCGGCGCCCGGATCGGCGGCGAGCAGCCGCAGCGAGGCGGCCGCCGCGCGGTTGAGCGCCGCGTACTCCAGCTCCTCGATGTCGTCGGAGACGTACCACTCGCGCAGCCCGGGGGTCACCGCGTACGCGATCAGCGGTCCGGGGCCCACTTCCCCCGTCTTGTGCGCCTCTGCGAGACCGGGAAGGGTCAGGGGGACGTAGACGCGCATGGGATGGCCGCTTTCGTAGGAGGAGAGCACCCAAGGATACGTGCGGGAGTCCCTCTTCGGGGTGACGCTCATCGCAGCCCCCGGCGTCCACCCCGAACCGCGCCCGGCCCCGACGTCGGGCCTCGTACCGCCCCTTCTTCACTCGGATAGGTGATTCCGGCGTTCCGCGCACCGTCCGCGCACCCGTCTTGCGGCGGTCCCCCAAGGGCCCGTAAAAGATCCCCCAACACAAGTTACCGACCGGTATCGGACCGGACGGGCAGAACGGGGGCGATCTGCGTGCAAACGAACGTCACGGCCACCACTCCCACCACCACGACTCCCACCACGACTCCCACCGCCACTCCCACCGCCACGGCGAAGGACCGGGCCGCCGCCAGGACCATCGCGGCCAGCAGGACCGCCGCCACGGCCGGGCCGCCCGGCCGCCGGGACCAGCGCAGGCCCCCCGCCGCACGCCCGCGGCGGCGCCCGTACCTCCCGCCGCACCAGCTCTTCGCGGAACGGCTCCTGGCCGTCCTCAGCGGCGACCGCCCGGTGCACTGGATGCTCGGCCAGACCGTGGGAGAGGCGTACGAACAGCTCGTCCACCTCGCACCGGGCACCCCGTTCAGGGCCAGGGGCGCCCGGCCCGTCGTCCGCACCTGCCGCGGCTTCCAGCCGCGTCCCGGCGTGGTCGAGGCCGCCGCCAGCATCGCGGCGGGCGAACAGGTGCGCGCCATGGCCTTCCGGCTGGAGCTGAGCGCCGACCAGCGCTGGCGCTGCGCCGCCGTGGAGCTGGGCGGCGAACGGATCCCCGCCGACACCTGAACGAAGGCCCCCGGGCCGAGGGCCACAGGCGAAAGGAGACGGATGGAAACGCGTACGGGCCGGGGCGCACGCTGTGAAAGCGCGCGCCCCGGCCCGTACCGCTGTCCGGCTGTCCAGCCGCGTCTACTTCTTGCGGCGACGCCCGGTGGTCGTGCCCTTCTGGGCCTTCCGGCGCTCGGCGCGCGTCATACCGTCCGACGTGGACCGTGTCGGCCCGTCCGCGTTCTGGAAGTCGCCCTCGACGATGCCGCCCTCCCCGTCCACCGTGGGAGCGGAGAAGTGCAGCCGGTCGGGCCGCTGCGGGGCGTCGAGCCCCTTCGCGCGGATCTCCGGACGCGCCGTGACGGCGGGCACCGCGTCGCCCTTCTCCAGCGACGTACGCTCCGCGGCGTCCTGCACCGGCACCTCCTCGACCTGCTGCTCGACCTGGACCTCCAGGTTGAACAGGTAGCCGACGGACTCCTCCTTGATGCCCTCCATCATGGCGTTGAACATGTCGAAGCCCTCGCGCTGGTACTCGACCAGCGGGTCCTTCTGCGCCATGGCACGCAGGCCGATGCCCTCCTGGAGATAGTCCATCTCGTAGAGGTGCTCACGCCACTTGCGGTCCAGCACGGACAGCACCACGCGCCGCTCCAGCTCGCGCATGATGTCCGAGCCGAGCTGGTTCTCCCGCTCCTCGTACTGCGCGTAGATGTCGTCCTTGATGGACTCCGCGATGAATTCGGCGGTGATCCCCGCGCGGTCGCCCGCCGTGTCCTCCAGCTCCTCGACGGTGACCTTCGTCGGGTAGAGCTGCTTGAAGGCGCCCCACAGCCGGTCGAGGTCCCACTCCTCGGCGAAGCCCTCGACGGTCTCGGCCTGGATGTACGCGTCGATCGTGTCGTCCATGAAGTGGCGCACCTGCTCCTGGAGGTCCTCGCCCTCCAGGACGCGGCGGCGCTCGCCGTAGATGACCTCGCGCTGGCGGTTGAGGACCTCGTCGTACTTCAGGACGTTCTTGCGGGTCTCGAAGTTCTGCTGCTCGACCTGCGACTGGGCGGAGGCGATGGCGCGCGTGACCATCTTGTTCTCGATCGGGACATCGTCCGGCACGTTGGCCATCGCCATGACACGCTCGACCATCTGGGCCTTGAACAGGCGCATCAGATCGTCACCGAGCGACAGGTAGAAGCGGGACTCGCCCGGGTCGCCCTGGCGTCCGGAACGGCCGCGCAGCTGGTTGTCGATGCGGCGCGACTCGTGGCGCTCGGTGCCCAGGACATAGAGCCCGCCGAGCTCCTTGACCTCTTCGAACTCCGCCTTGACGGCCTGCTCGGCCTTCTCCATCGCGGCGGGCAGCGCCGCCGCCCACTCCTCGACGTGCTCGATGGGGTCGAGGCCGCGCTGGCGCAGCTCCGCCTCCGCCAGGTCGTCGGGGTTGCCACCGAGCTTGATGTCCGTACCGCGTCCCGCCATGTTCGTGGCGACGGTGACAGCGCCCTTGCGGCCGGCCTGGGCGACGATCGTCGCCTCCCGGTCGTGCTGCTTGGCGTTGAGCACCTCGTGCTGGACGCCACGCTTGCTGAGCTGCTGCGACAGGTACTCGGACTTCTCGACCGAGGTGGTGCCGACCAGGATCGGCTGGCCCTTCTCGTGCTTCTCCGCGATGTCGTCGACGACCGCCGCGAACTTGGCGACCTCGGTGCGGTAGATCAGGTCGGACTGGTCCGCGCGCTGCATCGGCCGGTTCGTCGGGATCGGCACGACGCCCAGCTTGTAGATCTGGTGGAACTCGGCGGCCTCGGTCATCGCCGTACCGGTCATGCCGGAGAGCTTGCCGTAGAGGCGGAAGAAGTTCTGGAGGGTGATCGTGGCGAGGGTCTGGTTCTCGTCCTTGATGTCCACCCCTTCCTTCGCCTCGATCGCCTGGTGCATGCCCTCGTTGTAGCGGCGGCCCGCGAGGATACGGCCGGTGTGCTCGTCGACGATCATGACTTCGCCGTCGATGACGACATAGTCCTTGTCGTTCTTGAACAGCTCCTTGGCCTTGATCGCGTTGTTCAGGTAACCGACGAGCGGGGTGTTCACCGACTCGTACAGGTTGTCGATGCCCAGCCAGTCCTCGACCTTGGCGACACCCGACTCGTGGATGGCGACGGTGCGCTTCTTCTCGTCGACCTCGTAGTCGCCGGTCTCCTCGATGCCCTTGAGCTGGTTGCCGGCCTCGCCCTTGGTCAGCCGGGTGACCAGCTTGGCGAAGTCGCCGTACCACTTGGTCGCCTGGTCGGCGGGGCCGGAGATGATCAGCGGGGTACGGGCCTCGTCGACCAGGATCGAGTCGACCTCGTCGACGATCGCGAAGTTGTGGCCGCGCTGGACCAGCTCGTCCTGGGACCACGCCATGTTGTCGCGCAGGTAGTCGAAACCGAACTCGTTGTTCGTCCCGTACGTGATGTCGCACGCGTACATCTCGCGGCGCTGCGCGGGCGACATGTTCGCCAGGATGCAGCCGACCTTGAGGTCCAGGAAGCTGTGGACCCGGCCCATCATCTCGGAGTCGCGCTCGGCCAGGTAGTCGTTCACCGTGATCAGGTGGACGCCCTTGCCGGACAGCGCGTTGAGGTACGCGGGCAGCGTGCCGACGAGGGTCTTGCCCTCACCGGTCTTCATCTCGGCGACATAGCCGAGGTGCAGCGCGGCGCCACCCATCAGCTGGACGTCGTAGTGACGCTGGCCGAGGACGCGCTTGGCCGCCTCACGGACGGTCGCGAAGGCCTCGGGGAGCAGGTCGTCCAGGCTCTCACCGTCGGCGTACCGCTCTTTGTACTCGGCGGTGAGGGCCCTCAACTCGGCGTCGGAGAGGTTGACGAAATCCTCTTCGATGGAGTTGACCTGGTCCGCGATGCGGTGCAGTTTGCGCAGGACCTTACCTTCGCCTGCACGCATGAGCTTGTGGAAGACGGACACTGAGGCTGGTCTCCTTGCCGGTCGGGCCTGGCACGTGGGTCGTGTACGGACACGGGCGCGGGCACGGCAGGCGGGCCCCACCGCAACGGCCATCGTAAGCGAGGACGCGCCCACGCCGGGAGGCCGCTGCCACGCGGGCCCCGCTGGCACCCGTATCAAGAACGCGCGGAACCCGCGGAAGGTGCCGGGGGGACGGGAAAACCACTCGTCGTGCGCGACCGGGCTCACGACAATCCCCTCATGGAACCGGTCACCCTCACCACCGAGCGCCTGCTGCTGCGCGTCCCCGCCTCCGACGACATCGACACCGTGTACGCGGCCTGTCAGGACCCCGACACCCAGCGCTGGACCACGGTGCCGTCCCCGTACCGACGCCGACACGCCGAGGACTACGTCGAACGGCTGGTCCCGGACGGCTGGCGCGGCGACACCGCGTACACCTTCGGTGTACGACCGCTCGGCGGCGGGCCCCTGATCGCCTCGGTCTCGCTCCAGTTCCCCCGCTCCGGCACCTGGGAGGTCGGCTACTGGACGGCCAGGGAGCACCGGGGGCGCGGCTATATGACCGAGGCCGTCAGGGCGGTCTCGCACTGGGCCTTCACCACCCTGGACGCGGTACGGGTGGAGTGGCGCGCCGAGGCGGGCAACCTGGGCTCGCGGGCCGTCGCGGAGAAGGCCGGCTTCGTGGTGGAGGGCACCCTGCGCGGCGGGCTGCTCCACCGCGGCACGGTGCGTGACTGCTGGATCGGCGGGCTGCTGCCGCACGATCTGGGGCTGCCCGGCACCCATCCGTATCTGCCCGCCCCGGCCTGAGCGGGCGCGTCATCGCAGGTCACCCGCTGCTCGGGGCCGATTGTCAGTGCCGCCGTCTATCGTGCCGACCATGACGACCGCGCCGCCTTCCACCGCCGACCTGTCCGCCGACGAGGCCCGCCGCATAGCGCTGCGCGCCCAGGGATTCATGGGCGCCCCGGACCGGCGCGGCGGGGTCCGGGGCGTGCTGCGCCACCTCGGCGCCGTCCAGCTGGACACGATCTCGGTGCTGGCGCGGTCCCACGAGCTGATTCCGTACGCGCGCCTGGGCGCGGTCGGCCGCAGACCGGTCGAGGAGGCGTACTGGACGCCCGCGCCCGCCGGGTCGTCCGTGAAGGACCCGCACGCCTTCGAGTACTGGTCGCACGCGGCCTGCGTCCTGCCCGTCGAGGAGTGGCCGCACTTCGCCTTCCGCCGCCGCGCCTACCGCGCCCGCCCGAGCTGGCACCACGAGCTGGCGGACGGCGCGTACGAAGCGGTGATCAAGCAGTTGCGTACGGAAGGCCCCCTGACCGCCACGGAGCTGGGCGGCGCCAAGAACGGCGGCCCGTGGTGGGACTGGTCCGAGGCGAAGGTCGCCGTCGAGCGCGCGCTGATGTACGGCGAGGTCGTGTGCACCGGCAGGCGCGGCTGGAAGCGGGTCTACGACCTCGCGGAGCGCGCCATCCCGGACGCCCTCCTCCGCGACGACCTGGACGACATGGAGTGCGTGCGCCGTCTCGTCCGGCTCGCGGGCCGCGCGCTCGGCGTCGGCACCCGCGCCGACATAGCGGACTACCACCGGCTCAGGGGCGAGCAGGTCGACGCGGCGATCGCGGAGTCGGGCCTGGTGCCGGTGACGGTCGAAGGGTGGGCCAAGTCCGCCTGGGCCGATCCGGAGGCGCTGGCGACCGCCCCGAAGGGACGTCACCGTACGACACTGCTGTCCCCGTTCGACTCCCTCATCTGGGAGCGCGCCCGCACCGAGCGGATCTTCGGCTTCACCCACCGCCTGGAGGCGTACCTCCCCAAGCCCAAGCGGGTGTACGGCTACTTCGCGATGCCGCTGCTGTCCGGCGGCAGGCTGCTGGGCCGCGTCGACCCGGCGCGCGAGGGGAAGACCCTGGTGGCCAAGCAGGTGTCCCTGGAGACCCCCGGGGCCGTGGGCCCGATGGCGCGGGCGCTGCGGGAGGCCGCGGAGTGGGTCGGCTGCTCGGACGTACGGGTGGAGCGGGTCGACGCGCCGGAGCTGCGCGGACCGCTGGCCGAGGCGCTCGCCTCGCTCTGAGGCGTCCGGGCGCGCTCCCCGGCTCGCCCGCGTCAGCCGTCGAGCCGGTCAACCAGTCAGCGGATCTCCAGGATCTTCTCCCGCATCGCGTAGACCACCGCTTCCATCCTGGAGTGCAGCTGGAGCTTCTCCAGGATGTTGCGCACATGGTTCTTCACGGTGTTCTCGGAGATGAACAGCTCCTTGGCGATATCGCGGTTGTTCATCCCGGTGGCCACCAGCTTGAGGACCTCCAGCTCGCGCTCGGTCAGCCGGGGCGCCGGCACGAGCCTGCGCTCGTCGGTGCGCTGGATCATCGACTTGAACTCGGTCAGGAGCTTGGACGCCATGGACGGGCTGATCTGTGACTGCCCGTCGGCCACGGCGCGGATCGCGGTGGCCACCTCGTCGGTGGAGATCTCCTTGAGGAGATAGCCGGTGGCGCCCGCCTTGATCGCGTCGTAGAGGTCGGCCTCCTCATCACTGATCGTCAGCATTATGATCTTGGCGCTGGGGGCCACCTCCTTGATGGAGGTGCAGGCCTCGATCCCACCGCGCTTGGGCATCCGCACATCCATCAGCACGATGTCCGGCAGCAGATCGGCGGCCTTGTCGACGGCTTCCGCGCCGTCACCCGCCTCTCCGACGACCTGGATGTCCTCCTCCTGTGCGAGGACGATCTCCAGCCCACGGCGGAAGAGCGCGTGGTCGTCCACGACAAGGACCCGGATCGGCTCCTTCCCGGAGCCGCCGCGTTCCGCGCCGACGGTCGTGTCGTCGGCGTCGTCCGCGTGACACACCGGCCCGAAGCTGTCCGCCATCGTTCCCTCCCCTGAAGGCCGCGGGCCCGAATTCCTGAGAGCCGGCCAACCGCACTTCGCAGACCACCTGTTGGCTTGCGACCCCATGATTTCATGCCCGGACGGCGGATCGGGGGTGCTCGGACCCGCAGGGCGGCGCCCCCGAGGGCACGAAGGCCGCTCAGGGGCACCGCGGGAGCATGGATTCCGGACTGTTTCCTCTTCGGGTCTCAGCCGCCGAGAGCGCCGCCGGCGCCGCCCGCCTCCGAGCCCGCGAACGGGTCCGTCCTCAGATGAATGACGCCGTAGTCGTAGGCGTGGCGCCGGTAGACGACGCTGGGTTCCTTGGTGTCGGAGTCGACGAACAGATAGAAGTCGTGGCCGACCAACTCCATCTCGTAGAGCGCCTGATCGAGCGTCATCGGGGCGGCGACATGGGTCTTCTCACGGACCACCAGGGGTCCTTCGCCCTGCACCTCGAGAGAGCCGACCCTGGTGGTGGGAACCGCCTCGGCGGTCTCCTCCGCCTCGGTACCGCCGTTCGCGTTCAACCGGGCCACGCCGGGAACGACATCGGCGACCTCCGCTGCCGACAGCCGGCCGTTGCCCCGTCGGCTGTAGCGCTTCTCGTGCTGCTTGCGCAGCCGCGCCTCCAACTTTCCGGTGGCCAGGTCGAGCGCCGCGTACGGATCGGCGGCAGCCGCCTCCGCGCGGATCACCGGTCCCCGGGAATGGAGCGTGATCTCCACCCGGTCGCTCCGGTCGGCCTGCCTCGGGTTGTGTTCCTTGGACACCTCGACGTCGAGGCTGATCACCTTGGCGTCGAGCTTCTGGATCTTCTCCAGCTTCAGCTTCTCGGCCACGTGCTTGCGGAACCGCTCGGGTACCTCTGTCTTGCGGCCCTTGACGACGATGTCCACGCAGAACTCCGTTCCCGGATGACTCCGCCTCGCTGCGGAGTTACTCCCTGTTGCACCAGACCCCGGTTATCACCGGAGCCTCGGACTTGGCGACTTTCACCTCCTCCTCCCCCATCGGCGAGATCCCCATCCCTCCGAACATCAAGGTCTGAAAACCGCCGGAGCGCAGCAGTGCATTCATCGAGTCATGGCTCACGCCATTCCTCATAACCGAACATAGACCTCCGAGGCGGGTGTCGGCACCCGCTACCGGTAGGTACCTCTGTTCCGCTGTTCTCCTGCCCTGTCTAGCTGCAACGATGCGCGGTCCCGGTCAGTTCCGGTTAATCAGTTCCGGTTAATTTCGAAAGAGAGCGCCGGAGCGGCGATCACGGCGGCGCTCACCTGGACGAACCCGGAAATGCCGGGGCCCGTGGCGGCCCGTACCGCCCGTGCCGCCTCGACCAGCGAGGCCCCGGTGGTCATCAGATCGTCCACCAGCACCACCCTGCCGCCCGCCAGGAGCCGCGCGCCCCCGACGGCGACCTCCAGCGCCCCCGACAGGTTCACGAGCCGCTGGCGGGCGCCCAGACCGGCCTGGTCGGCCACCACGCGCCGCTGCCGCAGCACCGGCAGGACCCGGCACTGCCGGCCCGCCCGCCGCAGCTCACCGGCGGCGGCCAGCGCGATCCGGCGGACGGCGTCGTGCCCGCGCGCCCCGACCGTGCGCCGGGTCGACGGCACCGGTACGAGCAGCAGCGGGCCGACCCCCGTACCCGGCGGCGCGGCGGCCCGCACCGCCCCCGCCAGGGCGCATCCCAGCGGACCGGCCATGCCCAGCGCGCCGCGCTCCTTGTGCGCCAGCAGGACGGCGCGTACCGCGTCCTCGTACGGCGCCGCCGCGTACACCGCCGGCAGCCCGGCCGGCTCGGGCACCGGCCGCACCCGGCACGGCCAGGTGCCGTACAGCGCTCTGCCACAGTCTTTGCACAAGGGTGTCCTGGGGCTGCCGCAGCCGCCACAGGCCACCGGCAGCACCAACCCGGTGATCTCCCGCCACCACGCCCGCATGGTCACACTGTGCCAATGTCGGCCCCACCGGGCCACCCCTGTGGAAAACTCGTCGCGACGAACCTGTGACCGGGTGGTACGCCTGATTACCGCCGGATTCCCGGTCAGCCGGGGTAGACCGGTGATGTCCCCGCCTCGACCATCGTCTGCCAGTTCGCCCCGGTGGGCAGCCGCACGATCCCGGCGTCCTGCGAATCCGCCACCAGCGGCTGCCGGTCGTCGTCCGCCGCCGCGATCGCCGTGACCTGGTTCAGTCCGGGCAGCACGCTCGCGGCCGAGGTCGACCCGTCGGTCTGGAGGTAGCGCACCTGCTGCACACCGCCCGTCTCCTTGCCGACCACCACGAGCCTGCTCGGCCCGGCCCAGGACACCGCTGTCACCGTCTCCATCTGCGGGGCCACCGACTGGAGCGCCGTGACGGACACCTTCTGGCCGGTCGCCGTGGTCCGCCGCTCGACCCGGCCCATCTGCAAGGTGGTCCGCCCGCCCTTCGTCAGCAGCAGCGCGATCCGCACCCCGTCGGCGGACATCCGCAACGCCTTGACGTGCGCGCCGTCCAGCCCCTCGACCGTGACCGTCTGTGCCGGTCCTACGCCATCCGCGAACCGCAGCAGACGCGGCGCGGCCGGATCACGGTCGGCGATCCACAGATCGCCGTGCCCGTCCCAGCTCGGCGCGGACAGCCGGTTCTCGGCACCCTTGCCCTCACTGGTCACCAGCGGCTCGCCCAGCTCGCTCTCCGAGAGGATCGACGCCGCGTAGAGCGACTTCGAGTCGTCCGTGACGCCCGCCGCGTGCTTCTCGTCGCGCGCCACCGCGACCGCCCCGAGCTTCACCGAGCCCGTACCGAACGGACCGATGACATGCATCCGGCCGGCGGTCTCGCCACCGCCCGCCTGAAGCAGCGCCAGCCGTCCGCGGTCGTCCACGAAGTACGGGTTGACGGGGCGTCCGGTCGTACGGTCGGGCGCGAACTCCTCGGCCTGGTCCCCGCTCAGCGCACAGAGCGAGGAGCCGTCCGCCAGCAGCTCCACCTGTCCGACCGGGGTGGACGTCAGATCCCGCAGCGTGAAGAGCAGTTGCGCGGCCATCTTCCGGCACTGGGCGCGCCCCGCCTTCGACGCCTTCTCGTTCAGCGGCACCTTCAGCGCGTTCCGGTCGTCGAACTCCAGTGAGGTGACGCCCTTCTGAAGCGCCGTACCGGCCGGGAACGGCGAATCCACCACCGGCTTCAGCCAGCTCGTCGGCCCGTCGAGCAGCACCTTGACCGCCTGGGTGACCGGATCCATCCGGGTCGTGGGGTCTATGCGCTGACGGATATAGACGGGGTCCGCGACCAGCCAGTTCTCACCGGAGGCGAAGTAATACTTATTGACGGAACGGTAATTGCGCTGGAAGTCCGACTCACCGAGCACCAGTCCCTGCGGCAGGCTGTCGATACGCCACTCCTTGGTACCCCCGATGGTCTCCCGCACCAGATGGATATCGCCGTCGTATTTGGTCGGCTCGATCGGCTCATAGGCGTGCGCGGAGTCCACATCGGCGATCTGGTCGCCGTACAGCGGATAAGTGAGCCCCGCCCCCGAAGCGATGGCCTCCTTGGGGCCCGAGGGATCGGGCGCGGCGCGCAGCACCGCCGTACCGGCCCCCGGCTGCCAGAACGCGGACGCGTTCTTCGTCAGATACTTCCTGGCCATCGCGAAGTCCGGGTCATCACTGGTCATCGCCTCCAGGAAGCCGTCGACGATCTCGTCGGGCTGTGCCTTGTCCCTCGGTGGTACGGCGTACACCCGCACCTGGGACTCGCCCTGCGGCGACGCCTTCACCGGCTCCACATCGCCGCTGTCGGGGATCGACGCGCACCCCGCCAGCAGCACGGCGAGAGCCGCCGGCACCGCCGACACCCGCGCCCCTCGTACCAGACCGTAACGGCGGTCAGCGCCCACGGATCGTGTCCTCCCGCCGCGGAGCCGGGCCCGCGATGTCCTTGGATTCGCTGTCGTCGCCCCCGCTCTCGGGGGGCCTCTCCCCCGAGGTCCGTGCCACGACCCGGGCGCCGCTGCCGGGCAGCGCCGCCGGATCCACCGCCGCCGCACGCGGCGGGGCGGGCACCCCGGACGGTCCGGTCAGCGCGGAACGGTCCGCCCCGAGCTGGACGGGCACGCTCGCCAGCCGGTGCTCGCTCTCCTTGAGCCCCTCGGCCTCGGCCCGCTCGCGGTTGCGCCGGGAGTCCTCGGGCTCCAACGGTATGGGCGAGCCCCGCAGCGCCTCGTCCGCCGTACGCGGCAGTGTCAGCCGGAACTGGGAGCCGCCGCCCGGCTCGCCCCACGCCTGGAGCCAGCCGCCGTGCAGCCGCGCGTCCTCGACCGCGATGGACAGCCCGAGCCCGGTGCCCCCGGTCGTACGGGCACGCGCCGGATCGGCCCGCCAGAAACGGTTGAACACCCGGGTCGCCTCGCCCGGCTTGAGCCCCACGCCGTAGTCGCGTACCGCGACCGCGACCGCGCCACCCGCCACCGCCAGCCGTACGACGACGTCCCGGCCCTCACCGTGCTCGACGGCGTTGACCACGAGGTTGCGGAGCACCCGCTCGACCCGGCGGGCATCGGCCTCCGCGACCACCGGCTGTTCGTCCCCGATGACCCGGATCCGGGTCCCCTTGCGCTCGGCCAGCGGCTCCGCGCCGCCGATCACCCGGCGCACGACCTGCCGCAGATCTATCGGCTCGGCCTCCAGCGCCGCCGCGCCCGCGTCGAACCGGCTGATCTCCAGCAGATCCGACAGCAGCGATTCGAAACGGTCGAGCTGATCGCCGAGCAGTTCCGCCGACCGCGCCGTCACCGGATCGAAGTCACTGCGCGCGTCGTGGATGACGTCGGCCGCCATCCGTACGGTCGTCAGCGGCGTACGCAGCTCGTGCGAGACGTCGGAGACGAAGCGCCGCTGCATCCTCGACAGCTCCTCCAGCTGCTGGATCTTGAGCTGGAGGTTCTGTGCCATCTTGTTGAAAGCCTCACCGAGCCGGGCGATGTCGTCCTCGCCGGTGACCTTCATCCGCTCCTGGAGACGGCCGGTGGACAGTCGCTCGGCGATACCCGCCGCCATCCGTACGGGCGTGACGACCTGCCGCACCACCAGCCAGGCGATGGCCCCGAGCAGGACGACCACGAACAGCCCCGCCGTGGCGAGCGTGCCCTTGACCAGGTTCAGCGACTGCTCCTCCTGCGTCAGCGGGAAGAGGTAGTACAGCTCGTACGGGTTGCCGTCGACATCGTTCAGCCGCTTGCCGACGATCAGCCCCGGCTCCGGCTCCCGGTCCTCGGTGGCCCCGGTGTACCGGATCTGCGCGTATCTCTCGAACGTGCCGGTGCCGTCCGCGACCGCCGACCGCAGGTCCACGGGCACGCTGGAGAAGTCCACCCCGCCCGAGACCCGTGGCGCACGGCTGGTGGACGCCGCGTCCACCGAATCGGGGCTCAGCGCCACCACGTTGAAGGCCCCGGGGCCGCCGCTGGCGAGCTGCTCGACCAGATCGGATCGCCAGTTGACCGAGTTCCTCGCCCGGCCGCCCGTGCCGTCGCCCTCCCGGCCGCCGAGCGCCGCGGGCGCGTCGGCCTTCTCCTTCGCCACGGTGAAGCCACCGGCCGCCTGGCTCTGGGCCGCCTTCTCCTTGGCCTCCAGAAGACCGTTGCGCACCTGCCCGATGACGACGAACCCCAGCAGCAGCACCACCCCGAGCGACATCAGCAGCGTGGTCGCGATGATCCGCAGCTGGATATTGCGCCGCCACAGCCGCACCGCGGGCAGCAGCGGGCGCCGCACCCAGCGCATCACCCGTCGCAGGACGTACGCGCCGGGCGCGCCGTCCTGGAACAGCTGGTGGGTACGTCCCATGGGAACCCTCCCGGGACCGGCAGCCCGCCCCGCACGGACTCCCGGCTCACCGGGCTTCGGAGCAGCGCTGCCGCCGGACATGTCAGCTCGGCCCTGCCTTGTAACCGACGCCACGGACGGTCACCACGATCTCCGGCCGCTCGGGGTCCTGTTCGACCTTGGAGCGCAGCCGCTGGACATGCACATTGACCAGCCGGGTGTCCGCCGCGTGCCGGTAGCCCCACACCTGCTCCAGGAGCACCTCACGGGTGAACACCTGCCAGGGCTTACGGGCCAGCGCGACCAGCAGATCGAATTCGAGCGGGGTCAGGGCGATCGACTGCCCCTCCCGCTTCACCGAGTGACCCGCCACATCGATGACCAGATCGCCAATGGTCAACTGCTCCGGCGCCGGCTCCTCCGACCTCCGCAGCCGCGCCCTGATCCGGGCCACCAGCTCCTTCGGCTTGAACGGCTTGACGATGTAGTCGTCGGCCCCGGACTCCAGCCCCACCACCACATCGACGGTGTCGCTCTTGGCCGTGAGCATGACGATGGGCACCCCGGACTCGGCCCTGATCAGCCTGCACACCTCGATGCCGTCCCGGCCGGGCAGCATGAGATCCAACAGCACCAGATCCGGCTTGGCCTCACGGAAGGCAGCCAGTGCCTTGTCACCGTCCGCTACGAACGACGGCTCGAAACCTTCACCACGCAGCACAATGCCGAGCATCTCGGCCAGTGCGGTGTCGTCATCGACGACAAGGACGCGTCCCTTCATATCGACATCATCCCATTTTCATTTCCGTTGCGTAGACACGCGTGACCTGCCTCACAGGGAACCGGCGAGATGCGTCGATACCCGAGGACGACCGTCACCGTCCGTGGTCATTGATGTCAAACATTGCTGTCGACCCACAGGGCCGACCGCGCCATGGCGACCGCCACGGCACACCCACCGCCCTCTCGCCTCCCATCGCCCCCCACACCGTAGTGGAGCAGACGGAGACACCCTCGTACGCACAAGGCCCCGACCACCCGCACCAGCACCAGCACCAGCACCAGCACCAGCACCACGCTGCGCGGATCCGAACAGGCCACGCGACTCAGCCGTACGACGGTCTTACGTCCGCCCCCTGGCCTGCCCCGGCACACAGCTCCGCGATTCCGTCCCCGGTCACCGGGGACAGTACGCCCCGCTCGGTGACGATCGCCGTCACCAGTTCGGGCGGTGTGACATCGAAGGCCGGGTTGTACGCCTGCGTTCCCAACGGCGCCACCAGCGTCCCGCCTCCCCCCATCGCACCCGCCACCACGGCCCGTGGTGCCATGAGTTCCGTCACCTCCTGCCCCGGCCGCTGCTCCACCTCGATCGACGCGCCATCCGGGGTGTCCAGGTCGATCGTCGTCGTAGGAGCGACCACGACAAACGGCACCCGGTGGTACTTGGCCAGCACCGCAAGCGGGTAACTGCCCACCTTGTTCGCCACCGACCCGTCGGCGGCGATCCGGTCCGCCCCGATCAGAACGGCGTCCACCTCCCCCGCCGCGAAGAGCGAACCCGCCGCGTTGTCCGTGAGCAAGGTGTACGCCATCCCGTTACGAGCCGCCTCATACCCCGTGAGCCGCGCCCCCTGAAGCAGCGGACGGGTCTCGTCCACCCACAGCCGCCGCAACCGTCCGGCCCGGTGGGCCGACAGCGCCACGGCGAACGCGGTGCCCTCCCCACCCGAGACCAGCGCCCCGGTATTGCAGTGGGTCAGAATCCGGTGGCTCCCGCCGGGCAGCAGCTCATCGAGGAGCGCGAGCCCCGACGCCGCCATCCGCGCGCTGGCCTCGGCATCCTCCCGGTGCAGCCGCCGCGCCTCGGCCAGCGCGGCTCCCGCCGCCCGCTCCGGACCGGCACCCTCCTTCACCGCTGCCCGATACACGTCTCCCGCCCGCCGCACCCCGTACCCGAGGTTCACCGCGGTGGGCCGCGCCCGCGCCAGCCGCTCCGCCGCGTCCTCCACGTCGTAACCCCGTGCCGCGGCGAGCGCCACCCCATACGCCCCGGCGATACCCAGCAACGGCGCACCCCGCACCGCCAGCGTCCGGATAGCCCGCACCAGAGCCGGTACGTCGGTACAGACCAGCTCGATCTCCTCGGCCGGAAGCCGCGTCTGGTCGAGGAGCACCAGTACGGGCCCTTCGGGCGGCTCGTCCCAGCGGATGGAGGGAAGCATCGGCGGCCCGGCGCCAACGCGGGCGGGTGCGTACTGATCAGCCATCCGCTCAGTCTGCCCGCTGCGGCACGGACAATGAAGACAAGGAGGGGAAGGAGGGAGAGCAAGCCGAGGACGAGGGAGGCAAGGAGATACGGCCCCCGGGCCACCGGAGCCCGGCGCGTGGCACGATGGCTGCCAGCCCGCCACCCCGCTCCGCGGACAGGCACCACTGAAGCACCGGCTCGCCGAGCCGGTGCCACGACCAATCCACGAGGTGGACGACCGTGAACGACACTCCGGGCTGGGCCTCGCCCGGATCCGCCCCGTCCGACGGCCAGGACACCACAGTGCCCCGGCCCGCCGCCCCCGCCGACGACAGCGGATCCTCCTCGAAGTGGTCCACGGCTCAGCCGCCACCCGGACAGTGGTCCCCGCCGAGCGCCCAGGGCCCCGGCCCCGCCACGCCCCGTCCCACCCCGGGCTGGGGCGGCCCCGCCCAGAGCGGCGGACCGGGCAACGGCTGGGGCAAGCCCCCCGCCGCCAAACCGGGCGTGATCCCGCTCCGCCCGCTCGGCATGGGCGAGATCCTCGACGGCGCGGTATCCACCCTGCGCGCCCACTGGCGCACGGTCCTGAGCGTCAGCCTCGTCGTCGCCGTGATCTCCCAGATCGGCGACATACTCGTCCAGCGCTATCTCATCCCCGATCCGGTCGCGGTCGACCCGAACGCGAGCCCGTCCGAACTTCTGCGCCAGACCGCGGACTCCAGCCAGGCCGGGCTGATCGCCGAGGCCCCGTCGTTCGCCATCATGATGATCGGCACCCTCTTCACCACGGCGATACTCACCATGGTGATCAGCCGCTCCGTGCTGGGCCGCCCCGTCACCCTCGCGGAAGCCTGGGCCGAGGCCCGCCCCCGGCTCCTCCCCCTCCTCGGGCTCACCGTGCTGGTGCCGTTGATAAGCGCCGCCGCCATGGCTGTCGGCATACTTCCCGGACTGCTCATCGGATCCGCCGCCGGAGTCGCGCTCACCTTCCTCGGCACGCTGGCCGCCCTCGTCGCCGTCGTCTGGCTGATGATCTCCCTCAGCCTCGCCTCGCCCGCACTCATGCTGGAACGCCAAGGCGTGCTGGCCTCCATGCGGCGCTCCGCGAAGCTCGTGAAGGGCGCCTGGTGGCGCATCTTCGGAATCCAGGCGCTCGCCCTGCTGATCGTCATGTTCGTCTCGCTGGTGATCGCCCTGCCGTTCAGCGCCATCGCGATGGCGGTCGACAGCACGAGCCTCGAAGGCATGCTCTCCGGATCCACCCCGAACTTCGACTGGCCCTTCCTGATCGTCACCGGCATCGGCTCGGTGATCGCCACCGCGATCACGTACCCGATCTCCGCCGGCGTCACCGTTCTCCTCTATATCGACCAGCGCATCCGGCGCGAGGCCCTCGACCTCGAACTGGCCCGCGCCGCCCGCGTACCGGTGCACAGCACGGACGAACCGGGCCACGGCACCCCCAGGAGCTGATGCCGTGATCGGCACGGGGGGAGTATCGGGACTGCTGATACGCGCGAGCGGCGACCTACCGGTGGACATCCCGCGCGCCCCCGCCCGGGAGACGGCGAGGCGCGAGCTGTCCAAACGGATGTACCACGAGAACGACCCGAACCTTCTCGAACGCGCCCTCGACCACTTCTGGGAGTGAATCGGCAAACTCTCCGACTCCGTCTCCGGAGTCGCCCCCGGCGGCACACTCGGCCTCTTCGTCATCGGTCTGGTCGTCATGGCGCTTGTCGCGGCACTGTGGTGGCGGCTGGGCAATCCCCAACGCCACCCATCCGGCGCGGCCGGGCAGCTCTTCGGCGACAGCCCCCGCAGCGCTTCGGAACACCGCACCGCCGCCGAAGCACACGCCGCCACCGACCGCTGGAACCAGGCCGTCCAGGAGCGCACGCGCGCGATCGTCCACTCCCTGGAGGAACGGGCCCTGCTCGACCCGCGCCCCGGCCGCACCGCCGACGAAGCCGCCGCCGAAGCCGGCCGCCCGCTCCCCGGCCACACGGACCGACTGCGTGCCGCTGCCCGGGAGTTCGACGACGTCACATACGGAGGCCGCACCGCCGACCGGCCGGCATATCTGCGGCTGCGTGAACTCGATCTCGATCTGGAGCGCACGAGACCACAGCTGAGCACCGTCCCGGGAGGACCCGCCGAGTGACCTCCACGATCAGCACCACCTCGCTCTCCCTCGGCCCCCGTCAGCTCTGGAACCGAAGCCGCGGACTGCTCCTCGCCCTCGTCATCCTGCTCGCGGCCGCGGTCACCATGGCCGCACTCCGCTCCGGTGACCAGCACGGTCGGCTCGACCCACGCTCCGCTGACCAGTACGGCAGCCGCGCCGTCGCCGAGCTGCTCAAGAACACCGGTGTCTCCCTCCACGTCGTCACCACACTGGACGGGGCGACCTCCGCCACCGGCCTCGATGTCACACTTCTGGTCACCTACCCAGACCTGCTGACACCACATCAGCAACACACTCTGCGCACGGCGACGGCACCCTCGGGAGGCCGCACCGTCCTCCTCGGCTCCGGCCCGCCCTCCATCGGCACACTCGCCCCCGGTGTCCGCGGTACGAATTCCCCCGCCCCGGTCTCCGCACGGTCCCCCTGCTGCTCCCTGCCCGCCGCCACCCACGCGGGCAAGGCCGACATCGGCGGCGAACAGTACGACACCGACTCCCCCGCCGACACCTGCTCCCCGCACAACGGCGCGCCGACCCTGCTCAGGATCGCGGAGACGAACTCCGGTGACACCGTCCTGCTCGGCTCCCCCGACATCCTGTACAACGACCGCCTCGACCAGCAGGGCAACGCGTCGCTGGCCCTTCAACTCCTCGGCTCCCGGCCCCATCTCGTCTGGTACCTCCCTTCACTCAGTGATGCCTCCGCCTACGAGGGCAGCGACGACAACGATGGCGAAAGCAGCGGAAGCTTCCTCGCCCTGATCCCCACCGGCTGGCTCTGGGGCGCCTTTCAGCTCCTCCTCGCCGCGGTGCTGGCCGCCCTCTGGCGCGCCCGCAGGCTGGGCCCGCTCGTCACCGAGCGGCTCCCCGTCACCACCCGGGCCTCGGAGTCCTCCGAGGGCCGCGCCCGCCTCTACCGCAAGGTCGACGCCCGCGAACACGCCGCAGCGCCCTGCGCTCAACGGCCCGCGACCGCCTCGCGCCTCTCCTCGGCGTCCCTCCCACCGAGGCTCACAACCCCGACCTCCTGGTCCCTTCGGTCTCCGCACTGCTCCCGGACAATCTCCTGGACCCGCGCACCGTGCTCTTCGGCCCGGCACCGGCCGACGACGCCTCCTCATCCGCCTGGCCGACCAACTCGACGCCCTCGAAAGAGAGGTACGCACCTCATGAGTGCCCCGACCACACCGAACGCCGGGACCACGGACAGCGCCCGCGCGTCCCTGGAGCCCTGCACGCCGAGACAGCGAAGGCGGTGGTCGGCCAGGACCCCGCCCGGGCTCGTCGTGGCCCTTCTCTGCCGAGGCCACGTTCTCCTCGAAGGAGTCCCCGGTGTCGCGAAAACCCTTCTCGTACGGGCACTCGCCGCATCTCTCGAACTCGATACCAAGCGTGTCCAGTTCACCCCGGACCTGATGCCCAGCGACATCACCGGGTCCCTTGTCTACGACGCCCGCACCACTGAGTTCTCCTTCCAGCCGGGCCCCGTATTCACCAACCTGCTGCTGGCCGACGAAATCAACCGCACCCCGCCCAAGACCCAGTCATCGCTCCTGGAGGCGATGGAGGAACGTCAGGTCACGGTCGACGGCACCCCGCGCCCGCTGCCCGATCCATTCCTGGTCGCCGCCACCCAGAACCCCGTCGAATACGAGGGCACCTACCCCCTCCCCGAAGCCCAGCTCGACCGGTTTCTCCTCAGGCTGACCGTGCCGCTGCCTTCTCGGAACGACGAGATCAGTGTTCTGACCCGTCATGCGGAAGGTTTCAACCCGCGCGATCTCCGGGCCGCGGGGGTACGCCCCGTCGCCGGGCCCGCCGACCTGGAAGCGGCACGCGCCGCTGTCGCCAGGACAACCGTCTCGCCCGAGCTCGCGGGCTATGTCGTCGATATCTGCCGTACCACTCGTGAATCCCCCCTCGCTCTCACTCGGCTCTCCCCACGAGGCGCCACCGCCCTGCTCTCCACAGCCCGTGCCTGGGCATGGCTCACCGGCCGCGACTACGTCATCCCCGACGATGTGAAGGCCTTGGCCCTTCCCACGCTCCGCCACCGTGTCCAACTCCGGCCCGAGGCCGAGATGGAGGGAGTCACCCCCGACTCCATCATCACCGCGATCCTCGCCCTCGTCCCCGTTCCCCGTTCCCCGATGAGGCGATAACCCGTGGCCCTCACCGGCAGAACCGCGCTTCTCGCAGCCCTCGGATCTCTCCCCGTCGGCATCTTCGCCCCCAGCTGGGCGGGCGTCCTCGCCGTCAATGCCCCCCTCTCACTCGCCATTCTGTGCGACTACGCCATGGCCGCACCAGTGCGAAAGCTCCAATTCACCCGAAGCGGTGATACTTCAGTTCGACTCGGTGACAACGCCGAGGTATACCTCACCATCACCAACCCCTCAGGCCGCCGTCTGCGCGCTCAGCTACGTGACGTCTGGCCGCCCAGCAGCTGGCTCCCCGGCACAGAACAGGGCGCCTCCCGGAGCAAGTTGACCGTCCCCTCCCACGAGCGCCGTCGCCTCACCACGCTCCTCCAGCCGACCCGCCGCGGAGACCGGCACGCGGAACGCGTCACCGTGCGCTCGTTCGGACCGCTGGGCCTGGCAGCCCGTCAGGGCAACCATGAAGTCCCGTGGACCGTACGTGTGCTGCCCCCCTTCACCAGCCGCAAGCACCTGCCCTCGCGCCTCGCCCGCCTCCGTGAACTCGACGGCCGCACCAGCGTGCTGACCCGTGGGGAAGGCACCGAGTTCGACAGTCTCCGCGCATACGTGCCGGGGGACGACACCCGGTCCATCGACTGGCGGGCCACAGCACGCCAGCCGACCGTCCTCGACACCGGGCGTACCTCGGCCGGCCGAGTCGGCGATGTCCCCCGCCTCGACGCTGCCATGGACGCCGCGTTCCTCCTCACCACCCTCGCCTCACGAGCGGGCGACCGGGTGGACCTCCTCGGCTACGACCGTCGTCCGTGCCCAGGTTCGGGGCCGCGCGGCAGGTGACGTCCTACCGGCCGTGGTGAACGGGCTTGCTCCCCTGGAACCGGAGCTGGTGGAGACGGACACCCGCGGCCCTGCCGCGGCCGCCCTGAAGAACGCCCCACGCCAGTCACTCATCGTGCTGCTCACCGGCCTTGACCCCGCTCCCATCGAGGAAGGGCTTCTCCCCGTCCTCCCCCAGCTCACCCGCCGCCATACGGTCCTCGTTGCCTCGGTCGCCGATCCTCATATCGAGAAGATGAGCAAAGCTCGTGGCACAGTGGACGCGGTCTACGAAGCCGCCGCCGGCAGCCAGGCCCAGGCCCAACGACGACGTACGGCCGAAAAGTTGCAGCGCCACGGAGTCACCGTCGTGGATGCCACCCCGGAGAAACTCGCCCCGGCCCTCGCCGATGCCTATCGCGCTGAAAGCGGCGGGACGACTCTGACGGAAGAGAAGCAGGATCATCCGAACCCCGGATGATCCTGCTCTCGAAAGAGGTCCTGAACGCAGAAATGCCCCGCACCAGATACCTGGTACGGGGCATTCCCACAATAATTGTTCGGCGGCGTCCTACTCTCCCACAGGGTCCC
>NZ_JBIVMF010000031.1:0-65371 GCF_044752945.1 Streptomyces sp. NPDC088554
TCTGCCACGGGACCAGCATGACGGGTCCGTGCCGTCCGTGCCGACACCCGGACGGCGCGCCACAACAGGGCAAACGTTGCCTGATGCGGCACTAGTTGAGAAAAATCGCCCGGCATGACCTACCCCGTACGTCCTTGAGCGGACGCTCATCGGCTGAGCATCGGCTGCATCCACAACAGTGTCGAGCCGACGGGGGCCTGTTGCGCCTCGCGGCGTAACCGCATGCCTTGAGAGGGCCCCGCTGACCATATGTCAGATAAAACTGTAGCGGTCATCGTAACGGTCTGTGCACGGTGCTAAGGAAGTTTGCCGGAGAGGTACGCCGGATCCTTGTCGAGATGGCCTGAATTGGCGCGTGCTCCAGAACGTCGGTTTCTCACCGGCTGGCACCGCCCGGGTTCGTTCGTGACTCTCTGGAGCACGAAGGCGTGTGGAGAAATGCCAGTCGAACAAGCCTCTGCCTGTACATCTGGAACCGCACCGTTCAGCCCTCGCCCTGCTGGGCGAAGGGATGGGCGACTTGGTCCATCCGTGCAGGGGCGAGCAGGCGGTCGAGCACGGCATCGTGTTCCTGGTAAACCGCCCGCCCTCCAGCGCGCAGAACGTCTGCCAGCTCGGGCTCGCATGCAGCTGGCAGTGCGCCGAGGGTTACGGCTGAGGGTGTGTGGCCTGCGGTGTGGGCGACGGCTGCTTCCATGGCGATCAGCTCGGCCCCGTAGATCTGCTGCACGGTGGCGGCGATCTGGATACCGGCGGCGTCCAGGTCGCCTGCGTAGCGCAGTGGGATGCCCTGGTCGAGGGCCAGTTGGAGGAGGGCGTGGTCGACGGCGCGCAGTTGTCCGCTGGTGCAGGCCATCGGCTGAGTGCTGGCGCGGTCCATCGCGGCTTCGAGGACAGAGGGGTTTTCGACGACGGTGAGGGTCTGCGGTGCCAGGCGGGGCGGGGTGCGGGTGAGGTCGAGAAGGTTGAGGGCCACGGGTGTGGTCGCCTCGTTGAGGCGGTGGTCGATGGGGCCGTTGCCGATGGCACGGACCTGGTGGAGCAGGACGGTGGCGGAGAGCCGGTCGGCGATGATGCCGTAGTCGGCGAGCAGGGCTCGGATGTGGTCGGGGCGGGTGGGTTCGGGCCGTCCGGCGAGTTCGGCCACTGCGGAGATGAGACGTTGTCCGGGCAGGGTCGCGGGATCGAAGTAGTGCGGGTCGCCCGCGTGGTCGTGGGCGAGTTTGGCCAGGGTGCGGGGCCGCTGATGCGGCAGTTCGCGGGTCAGGGCCGCGAGTGCGTCGATGAGCCGACGCGTCTGGGTGGCCGCGTCGTCCTCGATGCCGGCGGATTTGAGCCGGGCCAGCAGCAGTGGCAGGTGCGAAAGCCGGGTGGCGGCGTACTCCCACAGTTCCAGGCGCAGTTGGGCCGACTGGAGTCGGCTGTTCTTGCGGTTGACGATCGGGCGTCCCACGGCCCGCTCGACCAGGGTCTGCAGGTGGTCCGGGGGGAGGTCGAGGACCGCGAGGAGCTCGCGCAGGGGGATTTTGGTTCCTGCGGGTGTGTGCGGGACGCGGGTGCGGCCGCGGCGGCGCTGGGCGGGGGTGTCGAGCCAGGAGCGCAGGGCAGCCGCTCCCCCTGGTGGGAGGTCTGGCACGGTGACGGTGGCGATGTCGGCCGGGGCGTTGCCTGCGCTGAGGCGGTCGTGGATGACTCGCCATAGCGGTGCGAGGTCGGGGTCGTCGGCGATGAGTGTCAGGTCGGCCGTCACAGGCTGTCCTGGGGCTGAGGGGCCGTCAGGTCGAGGCTGAGGGGCTGGGCTTCGCCGTGGCCCCGCCACATCCACGGCACGGTGACGCGGTGGCGCCCGTTGGTGACGACCTCGTGGATCATGACGCGCTGTGTCTCCTTCTTGATCAGGGGGGTCATGAAGGGTGCAGTGGCCAGGACGTCGAAGTCCCAGGCCCTCAGCAGGGCGAGGACCTGGCGCAGGTTGGGGTCGTCGAAGGCGGCGTCGATCTCGTCGATGGACAGGAGGCGGGGGCCTCGGTAGCCGTCGGTGGAGTACATGGACCAGGCTGCGGCGAGCAGCGGGAGCATGGTGGCCAGGCGCCGTTCGCCCGTGGAGAGGGCTTCCAGCGGGTTGGAGCGAGGGGTGACTTCGCGGAACTTCTCCTTGCCGGCGGCTTCGAAGGAGGCGTGGGTGACGGAGATCTTCCAGTCGTGCCAGGCGCGGTAGTCGAAGGTGTGGGCGACGCGGTCGAGCCAGGGTTCGCCGGCCTTTTCGTTCATGCGCTGGCGCAGCACGTCGTACATCTGCTCGAAGGCGTCGTCGGACGGCGGCTGTTCGATCAGGTTCACCATGTGCTCGGCGGCCGGGTCTTTGCGGACGTCCCATTCGACTTGGACACCGACGTCGGCGACACCGGTACGGACACCCTTGAGGGTGGCGCAGATCTTGTCGACGAGGTTCCGGGCTGCTTCGCGGTGCACTTGGATGTCGCGCTGGAGCTGGGTGAACAGGCTTGTTTTGAGGGTCTGCTTGATGTCGGCGCGCAGGTCGTCCTCGAGCTGGGCGGCGGTGGCGTTGAGGGCCGTCACCGTGGTGCGGACGTCCTCGCCGCGTACGGAGGCGGGGTCGGCGACAACAGCACGCCGCCACGGGGTGTCTTCGATGCTGATGAGGGTGACTTGGCGGTCGAAGCGGGCCAGTGAGGTGCTGGCGGTGCGGGCACTGTTTTCCAGAGCGGTCAGGTGCCGGTCGCGCAGTCGTGTCAGGGCGGCGAGACGGTCGGTGCCGCCGGGAGCATCAGCGAGCAGAAGCCGGGCCCAGGCGAGTCCGGCGGTCAGATGGACGGGGTGGCCGGCGGTATCGGTGGGAACGTCGTCAGGGACGGCGGCCAGGTGTTCGTCCACGAGGCGGCCGAGACGGTGCAGGCAGGCATCCCTGGTGTTCTCGGCGGCCTCGCGCAGCGGAGTGATGGTCCGCAAAGTGGCCCGGGCTGCGCTGGCTGCCTGTGCGGCGTCCTGCTGGCGGCCTCGCAGGCTCTCGGCGTGGTCCTCGGCCTGCTGCAGAGCCTGTGCCGTGGCGTTGCGCTGGGCGGTGAGCTCTGCGTAGGCGGCTCCGTGCAGGGCTCGCATTTCGGCGACGTCGGCGGCTTCCTGCTGGGCGCTGCGCAACGCCCGCCCGGCGTCCTGCCGGGCAACGGTGCAGCGCTGCCGGCGGGTGTCGGCGTCCTGGCGGTCGCCGTCCGCGCGTGTGAGGAGGTCGGTGACGCGGCGGGCGGCGGGATCCCACGCCTGGAGGTGTCCAGTCATCTGGACAGCGGCATCGTAGTGGGCTGTGAGGCGGAGTGTGTCGGTGGGCAGTTGCCCACCGCCGGGCAGGGCCGCCGCCCGGTTGAGGGCGCGCAGGGCTTCCCGTACGGCTCCGCTGGCCTCCTTGTGGCGGCGGGTGGTCTTGATGACCTCGGTGCGGGCCTGGTTCAGGGCCTGTTCGGCAGTGTCTTCGTCCCGTTGGGCTGCCTGGACGGCCTCGATCGCCGGGTGGGGGAAGGCGGCCTGTTCGGCGTCGGCGGCTTCCTGGGCGGCTGCGGCCTGTGCGCGCGCCTGTTCGCTGCGCCGGGCTGTCTCGGTCTGTTCCTCGCACGCTGCTTCCGCGGTCTCGGCGACGGCCGCAGCCTGGGTTTCGGCCTGCCGGGCGTGCTGGTGCTCGCGCGCGGCGGCCGCCACGTGGGCGGTGCGGGCGGCCGCCGCGGCGTCCAGATCGGCCAGGACCTGTTGCAGGGCCAGGCGGGCGTCGGCCCGTAGCTGGACGGTGCGGCGCTCGGTGTCCTCGACGGCTCGGCGCTGGCGGACAACGTCATCGCGGGCCTGAAGAAGGCGGGTGGCAGGCGGGATACCGTCGCGTTCCGCGGTCGCGTCGTCGAGGTCCTGAAGGCGGCGCTGGTGCTCCAGGCGGGCGGCGTCCAGGAGCCCGAGGGCGGTGGACAGGTCTCGTTCAAGGCCTGCCACCCGTTCGCGGCGTGCCTTCTCTCGTGTCGTTCGGCCGATATAGGCCGCCCGGTAGCCGTGCGGGGCGCCGGCGGTGAGGACTCCGTGGGCGAGACGGCCCTCGGCAAGGGTGCTGCCCGGGGCGTCCACGGCGATGGCGGCCAGCACCTGGCGGACGCGGTCGGCGTCGAGGGCGGGGTCGGTTTCGACCACCAGCAGATCGGCCAGTGTGCGTCCTGTGGCTGCCGCTGTCGGGGTGAGGACGAGGTCGCCGGAGGTCACACGGCCGTCGGAAGTGACCAGGGCGTCGAGGAGACCTGCCACGAGGAGAGCGCCCTCGATGCGGTCCGCGTCGCCGGCCGGCAGGCCGGGGGCGAAGTCGACCAGGGCCCAGAGGGGAACGCCGTCGTCATGGCTGCGCGTGCGCCACAGGGGTGCGGGAGGAACGGGCGCGGCCCGGCGGCTGTCTGCCAGCTCGTTCTCGACGGCGGCGACCTTCTCGGCGGCCGCTTCCGTGTCCCGGCCGGCGGTATCCGCGCGGCCTTGCAGGCGCACCGTGGCGTGGGTGTGCGCCCGGGTCACGGCGAGCTCCAGGTCAGCCGGGCGCAGATCGTTGAGTTCGGTGGCTGGTGCGCAGAGGCCGGGCAGGGGGATGTCGGTGGCGGCCAGGTGGGTCAACTCGGTGCGCCAGGTGTGGAGTTCGCTGACCCAGGAGCCAGCTGCGTCCGTGGCGGCGGTTTCGGTGCGGGTGAGGGCGTGGCCGGCTGCGTCGAGCTCGGACTGGGCCTGGGTCTGGGTCTGCTGGTGGGTGTGGTGGGCGTCGGTGCGTCGGAGTTCGTCGGCTTCCGTGTCAGCCTGGGCCTGTTGCTGGGCAGTTTCGTGGGAGGCGGCGGCCTCGGCCGTCTCGGCCTGGGCGGCACGGTGAACCGCCCCGGCTCGAATGGAGGCTCGATTACGTGTAAGGATTGAGTCATGGCCCGTCCTTCCTCCTATCCCCCTGAGCTGCGCCGTCGCGCGGTGCGTATGGTCGCCGAGATCCGTGGCGACTACCCGACCGAGTCCGCCGCGATCAACGCGGTGGTCGCGAAGCTGGGCATCGGCTCGCGCGAGACGCTGCGCAAGTGGATCCGCCAGGACCAGATCGACTCCGGGTCCCGTCCGGGGACGACCACGGAGGACTCCGCGCAGATCAAGGCGCTCAAGAAGGAGAACGCCGAACTCCGCCGGGCCAACGACATCTCGAATGGAGGCTCGATTACGTGTAAGGATTGAGTCATGGCCCGTCCTTCCTCCTATCCCCCTGAGCTGCGCCGTCGCGCGGTGCGTATGGTCGCCGAGATCCGTGGCGACTACCCGACCGAGTCCGCCGCGATCAACGCGGTGGTCGCGAAGCTGGGCATCGGCTCGCGCGAGACGCTGCGCAAGTGGATCCGCCAGGACCAGATCGACTCCGGGTCCCGTCCGGGGACGACCACGGAGGACTCCGCGCAGATCAAGGCGCTCAAGAAGGAGAACGCCGAACTCCGCCGGGCCAACGACATCTTGAAGGCCGCAGCGAGTTTCTTCGCGGCCGAGCTCGACCGGCCACTCACACGCTCGTAGCGTTCATCGACGAGATGCGGGACCGCTTCGGCGGTGTCGAGCCGATCTGCCGCGTGCTCACCGAGCACGACTGCAGCATCGCCCCTTCCACCTACTACGCCCACAAGCAACGCCGGCAGGCACCCTCACCGCGTGCCGTGCGCGACGAGGAACTCAAAGCCCTGATCCAGGAGGTCTACGACTCCAACTACCGTGTCTACGGCGCCAGGAAGATCTGGCGGGAATTGAACCGGCAGGGACACCCAGCGGCCCGCTGCACCATTGAACGCCTCATGCGCGACATGGGCATCACCGGCGCGGTCCGCGGCAAGAAGGTCATCACCACGATCACGGACGCCTGTGCCGGGCGGGCCCCGGACCTCGTGGACCGCGATTTCGTCGCGAAGGCGCCGAACCGCTGCTGGGTCGCGGACTTCACGCATATTGCCACCTGGTCCGGCGTCGTCTACGTCGCGTTCGTCGTGGACACGTTTTCCCGCCGCATCGTCGGCTGGTCCGCCTCCACGTCCAAGGAGACCCAACTCGTGCTGGACGCACTGGAGATGGCGCTGTGGCAGCGTGACCGGGAAGGCCGCCCGCACGCGCCGGGAGAGTTGGTCCACCACTCGGATGCCGGCAGCCAGTACACCTCGTTCAGACTCGCCGAGCACCTGGACACGGCCCAGATCGCGGCCTCGATCGGATCAGTCGGCGACGCGTACGACAACGCCCTGATGGAGTCGACGATCGGGCTGTACAAGACCGAACTGATCAAACCCCGACGGCCCTGGAAGTCCCTCGCCCAGGTCGAGCTGGCCACCGCCGAGTGGGTCGACTGGTACGTCCACCGTCGCCTGCACGGTGAGATAGGGCACATCCCGCCCGCCGAGTACGAAGCCATCCACTACCAAGCAACCACGAAACACCAGGTCACAGCCACCATCTGAGATCTCCACCGAACCCGGGGCGGTTCACCACTCCGTCGAGCAGACGGCTGGGCAGTTGCAGGGCACGCACCACATCCACGACCGCCGTGCGGACCGCCGCAACGATGCCCCGCCCCAAGCGGGTCAGTGCCCACGCTTCCTGCCGCACGACCAGGCCCTGAAGACTGCGCACCGGGGCCGCGTAGTCATGAAACGGCTCGGCAAAGCGCCAGACGGCCAGCTGATCCAGCGATTTGCGCAGCTCGGTCTCCGGCAGCGGGTCGTGATAGCCGACCGCCCTCAGCTGCGCGGCGATGTCGGGCAACGTCGACATCGGCCCGCGCGTGGACAACTCCTCCAACGCGGCCAGCAGCGCCAAGTAACGCTCGCGCACCAGGTCCTCGGGCATCCCGAACACGTACCAGTCCCCCGGCACGACCTCTTGCCACCACATCCGCGGCTTCGACACACCACTCCCCCTCGCTGACATCCTGCCGTGTACCGGCGGGCCCTCCCCCAACTGCGAACTCCCGGGTGTATATCCGTTCACGGGAGTTCGGATAGCGACGCATTCGACGCTATCCACCACCACTGACAACGACACCGAGCCCTGGCGCCACAGAACCAGTTGAGACCCCGCTTCCTAATGCTGTTGTCAAGCAGCCGTAGTCATTGGAGGTGCGACTTGATAGCACCGTCGGTCACGGATCAGGGCCCACAGAACGTTGACGCGTCGGCGGGCGAGGGCGAGCACGGCCTGGACGTGCTTCTTCCCCTCCGCGCGTTTGCGGTCGTAAAACTTCCGCGAGTTGGGGTCGCAGCGGACGCTGACCAGCGCGGAGGTGTAGAACACCCGCTGGAGCCTGCGGTGGTAGGTGATCGGCCGGTGGAGGTTGCCGCTGACCTTGCCCGAATCGCGAGGCGCGGGGGCGACTCCGGCGAAGGCCGCCAGAGCGTCTGGCGAGTCGAATTCCTCCAGGCCGCCGCCGACAGCGGCGAGGAACTCCGCGCCGAGCACGGCGCCGATGCCGGGGACGCTCAGGAGGATGTCGGCGAGTTCGTGCTCGCGAAACCGGCCCTCGATGAGCTTGTCCATCTCGGAAACCTGCTGATTGAGGGCCATCACCTCCTCGGCCAGGGTGTGGACCAGCTTCGCGATGGTCTTCTCCCCGGGGACCGCGGTGTGCTGGCGCTCGGCGGCCTCGACCGCGGCCTCGGCCAGGGACCTCGCGCCTCGGACCTTGCGGTTGGCCAGCCAGGTGGTCAGCCGCGAGATCCCGGCGCGGCGGATCGCGGCCGGAGTCTGGTAGCCCGTCAACAGCCTCAGAGGCCCGGTGTTGGTGACGTCCAGGGTCCGCTCCAGGGCGGGGAACATGCTCAGCAGGGTGCCGCGCAGGCGGTTCACTGCGCGGGTGCGGTCCTCGACCAGGTCGGCCCGGCGTCCGGTCAGCAGCTTGAGTTCGATGGCGGCTTCGTCGCCGGGGCGGATGGGCCGCAGGTCGCGGCGCATCCTGGCCTGGTCGGCGATCACGTAGGCGTCACGGGCGTCGGTCTTGCCCTCGCCGCGGTAGCCGTCGGCGGCCCGGTTCACCAACCGGCCGGGGATGTAGAGGACTTCCTGGCTGTGGTTGAGCAGCAGCGCCAGCAGCAGCGCGGGTTCCCCACCCGTCATGTCGATGGCCCAGGTGACCGCGCGGCCGTCGGCCAGGTCGAGGACATCGCCGATCAGTTTCAGCAGCTCGTGCTCGTCGTTGGCGACCCGCCGCGACACCAGCGTCTCGCCTTCGGCATCCAGGGCGAGGCCGTGATGGTGGCTCTTCCCGCTGTCGATTCCCGCCCATATCCGGCTCATCGTGCTCCTGACGTTCATGTTCGTGCTGTTCCTGCCACGGACGACCTCGCCGGCATTGCTCTACGCAGCGACTTGTTCGCACTTCCTAATCGGCGGCCGAGTCGTCGTGGGGGCCGGGCGGCGAAGCGAGGTAAGCCACGAGACGGCAGCCGCCTGATAGTCACACCCAGCACCCCTGGGCGACCCAACCCTACGAATGGCTCGATCAACCCGACCAAGACGGTAGAGCCGCCTGTCTCAATGCAATGCGTACTCACTTTCGGTCCGGTCGGATTCCCAGGAGGCGAACAGGGCGTACTCATGCTCATCGCACACTGCCGCATCACTGCGGTGAACTGCAGAGTTGGACTTCCCGGCGGGGGCATAGCACGTAGCAAGATCTCGGATCTCGAGAAGAGCCCGGCCTGCCGGGCGCGGATTTCAAGGCCAGGAGAGAGTGCCTGAACAAGCCAATAATTCAAGGCACCGACAAGAATAGGAACTTCAGTTCTAATTCACTGGTGTGACCGGGCCGTGCCGACGGCGCGCAGGTGGGCGGCGATCCGGGTGAGGGTCCAAATGGTCGGGGGTGTACCGGGGCCGGCGGCCTCGGCGGCGGCGTTGACTGTCACCGCTTCGGCCACGGCCGACTCCGTTTCACGGTGGTGGTTGAGGAGCGGTCGGCGCCCTGCGGGGAACAGGGCCACGCGGTCCAGCCGCGCGGAGCCGCACCAGGATGGTGAAGACCCGTCATCGGGGCGACAGCAGGCAGCGGCTCATTGGTTCACGAAGTTCGTGCGCCACGGTTCCTCGCGCCAGCCGTCAGGTGCGATGGCCCGGACGGCTCGTAAGGCGCGGGCCCGGTGAGGAACATTCGGAGGGCTTTCCGCACGTCTTGGAGTTTCTGGTCCCAGAGGTAAGCGCGCTGGTGAGTTTCGGCACGGGCGCGTGCGCCGGCGAGGCCGGTTACCGTGCCCGCCGCGGCCCGGCCCGCGAAGCGCGGGCACGCCGTCTCCGATGCTCATGGCTTCGGCGAGAACGGCCGCCGCCGACACCGATGCGTTTCTCCCGCCCTTGCGCTACGCGAGGAAGACCGGCTGTGCGGTGTCGTCGGTCCAGTCGCCGTCGAAGAGCGGGGCAATGAGTGCGTGATGCTCCTCGGGGAGCCGGCCGGTGCGCCGGTGAGTGCGGGCCTTGGCGAACCAGGGGCCGAGCTTCACCGTTTCGCCGTCGACGAGGATCTCCTCGCGGGCGGTGGGGGCGCGGCCTTCGCGGGCGATGAAGAACTCCAGGAGCTGGACGGTCTGTTCGAAAGTCCGGCGGGGTCGGCGGGGCGAGGTGAGGGGGTTGGTGTCGGGGGTGAGGCCGATCTCGGTGAGGAGGTCTTGCTGGCGGGGGTGGAGGGTGGTGAAGCCGGTGAGCTGGCGGTGCAGCCAGCGTCCGGCCTTGACCGGGCCGATCAGCGTGTCCAGGTGCAGGGTGGCCGGGTCATGGCCGGCGGTGAGGTGGGCGCGGAGCGCGTGGTATTTGCGGTGCCAGTCGGGTCCGTGCGGGAGCTGCCAGTCGGGGTCGATGGCCGCGAGTGCTTCGGCTCGGGCGGGGTCGAACTGGTCCTTGGCGGCCAGGGAGCGCTGTTCGGCCAGGAAGGCGCCGCCGGGGGTGGCGGCGGGGATGGCGAGGTGGCCGTGGGCTCGGTGGTAGTCGGTGACGGTGGTGAGGTTGGCGCGCCAGGCGGCCTCGTGCTTGTTCCAGATCATGCCCAGGGCGTCGAGTTCGGCGATCCAGGCGGCGTCCAGGCGGCCGGCGGTGTGGGCGTCGCGCATGCCGGTGATGAAGGAGCCCAGGGTGTAGCCGGTGGGGTCTACGTGGTCGGCGGGGACGTCGAGGTGGCTGTACTGGTCGTGGAAGGACTGGGCGGCTGCGAGGCCTTCGCGGCGGGGGCGGGAGGCGGCATCGCGGGGGTCGAAGGAGGCCAGGTCCATCGCTTGGGCGATGCGTTCGGGGTGGACGGTGAAGTCGAAGTGCCAGCGGTGCTGGATGAGGCGGCTGGTCTCCTTGGAAAGTCGGTTGGCCTTGTCCGGCAGGCGCTCGGCGATGCGGTGGTCGTGGCTGGCCAGGGCGGTGGTGATCGCCCACACCGGCTCGTAGGCGGTGCCCAGGATGTCCTGCGGGTCGGCGCCGGGCGGGATGTAGACGGGGATGATCAGGCCGGCGATCTTGCCGCTCACCGACAGGCGCAGGGCTCGGCCGAGGGCCTGGACGCAGCGGCGTACGGAGCGGGTGGGGTCGGCGAAGACGATCGCGTCGACGCTGGGGATGTCGATGCCCTCGGAGATCAGTTTCGCGTTGGCGAGGATCGCACAGGGCGCGGCCGCGAAGTCGGCGAAGATGTCGGCGCGTTGCTGCGGGGTGTGCTCGCCGTGGACGAAGAACAGTTCCGGGTCTGTGTCGGGGCACAGTTCGGGGGCGGTGCGGCGCAACTGGCGCAGGGTGTGGCCGAGTTCGCGGGCGAAGCGTTTGGCGTCCTCGACGAGGTTGAAGTAGACGAGCACCCGGTGCAGTTGGTGGTCGCTCATGGCTCTGAGGACCGCGAGGTGCAGGGCGGTGGTGCGCAGGGCGTCGTCGGTGCCGGGGCGGGTGTGGCCGTTGTCGTCGGTGTCGGGGGTGGGGAGGTTGAGGCGGGTGCGCAGTTCGGTGTCGGTGAGGGTGGGGATGACGATGCGGTAGTCCGCGGCCCGGCCGTCCGCGACTGCCTGTGCGAGGGGGTATTCGTGGATCTTCTTGCCGTAGACGGCCTCGTTGTCCATCGAGTTGGCGTAGGAGTCCGGGTCGGGTGCGGTGGAGTGCCGTCGGCGGGGGCGGGTGGTGTCGGCGGACTCCGAGAGGTCTGGTGCGGCGATGAGGCGGGGGGTGGCGGTCATGTACAGGCGTCGCTCGGCGCGGATGCGGGTGGCGTCGTTGACGGCGGCCCATTTCTTGTCGGCGCGGCCAGCGATGCGGTGGGCTTCGTCCATGATCGCGAGGTCGAACGGGGGTACGTCGAAGCGGCTGTGCCGGGTGTTCTCGATCTTGTCGAGGGAGTCATAGGTACAGATCACCGTCAGAGCCGGGATCCGGTCCGCTCCCTCCCCCGTCACCGACATCAGGCCGGCCAGGGCGCGGAAGTCGCCGGTCGAGCCGACCCGGTGGGCCACCAGTGCGTCATGGCCGGAGGCATCCATCGAGGACACGATCAGCATGTGCTCGCTGTGCCCGTCGGCGCGCCAGGCCAGCGCGGTCTGCGCGGCCAGGTCCAGCGTCGGCACCACGAACAGCACCAGCCGTGCGTCGAGTTCGTCGGCGATGCGGATCGAGGCCAGGGTCTTGCCGGTGCCGGTGGCCGACACGTACAGGGCTCGTGTGCCGGGCCGGCGCAGGTGCCGCACCGCCCGCCGCACTCCCTGTTCCTGGTCCGGGAACAGCTGGGCCCGCTCGGGACGGCCGGGCCAGGACGGGGGGAGGACGGCGGTGCTCATAGCGGCCATGTTCCCAGCAGTGATGGGGCAGGCGGGCGAAGATGCGCTCGGGTCCGGGCATCACTCTGGCCGTGGTTACCCGTCCGGGAGCCTCAGGCACCGTGGTCCGGCTTCGTTGTCGGACCGGCGTGTGACGATGCGGTGGAGTACCTGGGAGGTCTGGACTTCGGCGATCGAGTGGGACAGCATCGGGCAGCCGGCCTTCGACCGGCTTGTCGAGGCACTGCTGCACTGCATGTTCGATGACAGCGGGCAGGTGGTCGTGGTCAACGGGCGCGGCGATGACGGCAGTATCGACGTGCAGGTTACCGGCGATCCCGGCTCTTGCGGATCTTCCAGCTCAAGTACCACCCGGACGGCTTCCCCGGCTCCCTGAAGGGCCGTAGGACAGCGATCAAGAAGTCGTTCCGGCGTGCCATGGCGCATCACCCGGCGGAGTGGACGCTGGTGGTGCCGTGCACGCTGACGGTCTCCGAGCGGACCTTCGTCGACAAGCTCGCCGACAAACTGCCGGTGGAGGTTTCGGTGCTGGACCGATCCGATCTGGACTGCCACTTCGCCGTACACGCCGATCTGGAGGCCAGTTTCACCCGTGATCAGTTGCGGGAGGCCGCCAAGGACTACGGTCGGGAAAAGGCTCTCCTGCTGGGTTCGGGCGATCTCGTGGAGCGTGTCCGTGCTCTGGGCTGCCGGGCGGACGGCATCGACGACCACTGGACGTGGGACTTCCAGCGCCAGGGCGACACCGTCATCCGGACGCTGCGCGGCAAGCACGCGTGGGGCCCACGAGGTCAGCTCAGTCTCCCTGCGTCTGATCGGCCGTACTGAGGCAGCGCCGACCTCAGCGCCGCGATCACCCGCACGCTCGGATTCGGGACCGCCGAAGAAGTCGTGCTGCCCCCCGAGGCGGTGGAGAGCCTGACGTGGAGAGCCTGACGGTCAACGGCCCGGCCTGGCTGTCCGAGACCGTCACCGCGACGCCGAGGTGACCTGGAAACCTGTCCCGCCGACCGCGGAGGCCGGCGCCGAAGTCGAGGTGGCCTTCCTCACCACCGACAGCGCCGTGGCCGCCCGGTACTCGGGGCGGCTGTGGACGGCCGGGACGAGCGGTGTTCGTACCCCATCCGCTCCCCCGTGGGCGCGCGGCCCCAGATCTGGGTGCGGGCGGTGCCGGCGGTCTGTTCCTCCTGGCTGGTGCACGAGGTCGGGCCCGAGGTCGAGGTGATGACCCCGACCGGTGTCTTCACCCCCGATCTGACCACGCCTCGCGGTGCATCTCTCCTACGTGAGTGCCGACGGATATGAGGCAGGCCCGAGCTTCCGCGCGCGGAACGCTTACCTGCGCGTTGCCATGGCGTTGAGTTTCAGACATCCCGCCGAAGACACATCTCAAACCAATCGGCACCAAACAGGCACGCGGTTCAAATTGTCCCTATCGGGTTAAAATAGTAGCCCGGTTGGAGTGACCAGCGAATTTTCAGGCCGGAACGCCTTATGGAGCTCGTGATGTGGCGTAAGGCGACGGCCGAGCGGGGTGCTGATCAGGCCAATCGAACGAGTGGGTGTTGCGGCCACACATGCGCCGTGAGAAATTAACGTGAGTCTTGATCCACATCGCCTACACCCATCGAAACTTTCGGCAACACGGAATTAACACATAGCCCGTTGTGCGCCTTGTTTGGTTGTCCATCGAGGCGCTTTCCCTCACCTCGCGCGCCCAAAAGAGTTCCGGGTGGGCTTGCGGTGCGTCGGCCTAGGTAAGTGCAGAAGTGACGCCACCCTCGGGGTGAGTATTTCTGCGGACATGTCTTGGCGGCCTAAACTGGGTCGCATTTTTGGCATGTCTAAAATTCGATATAAAAACATTCCCTGTGAATCCGCCTGAGGGTCTTGACCGTGTTTGATTGGGGATGCAACGATCGATGACGTAAGCGGTCAGGGAAACGCGTTGCGCTATTCCTTGATTCTCAGTCCGAAAAGGAGATTGCTATGAGCATGACCGTGTCGAAGACGGACGAGGCATACGAGCTCCGCGAGAACTCGGGTGAGTTCGGCGTCCAGGACCCGTTCCGTACCAACTGTGTGAGCTTCAAGGCGTTCGTCCAGGACGTCAAGGACGGCAAGTACGACGAGGTCATCGCCAAGTGACCTGACGCGTGGGGGCCGGCCGTACGGCCGGCCCCCACGCCACCGTCTTGTGCATTCAGCGGGAGGTGACGCCACTGCCTCCCGACAGGGTCGGCCCGTTGGCTGGTGAGCGCGTAAGCGAGAAAAGGGTGCTCCTCATGAGCATGATGCAGGCTTCTCAGGGTTCAACCATGGAGACCAGCTGTCAGCGGGACTGGTCCCCGCTGAGCAATGAGCAGCTAAGCGTCTACGAAGAGCAGGGCTACCTCCACTTCAAGGGACTCTTCACCGAGGAAGAGGTCGAGCTCGGGCTCAAGGTGGTCGAAGAAGCGCTCGCTGCCGACAACACTCACATCTCTCAGCACGCGTCCTTCGCGGACTACGAGCACACTGTCCGCATGCGCGACGCGGTAAGTTTCCTTCCTGGCCTCGACTACTTCCTCGATCACCCGAAATTGGTCGGCCCCCTCATGTCGCTGCTAAATAACAGCGTGCAGGTGCTGGGCACCGAGGTCTTCGTGCGCTCCCTAGCAGACCACGCTCTGGAATATTGGCACACTGACGGCGGTGAATACATGCAGGGTATTCAGCTTGCCCCGGGAAGCCCCAGCCTTCAGGTGAAAGCACAGATATTTCTCACCGATGTCACAGAATCCAATTGCGGAAACTTTCTCTTGATTCCCGGAAGCCATCGCCGTGTCCCCGCCGAACAAAACGCGCTGTGCTACATGGAGGACCTCGACGAACCGCTACGGCAGGGAATCCTTCCCGAGGACGCGATCGAGGTGAAGGCCGCACCCGGCGATGTGCTGCTCTTCCCGTACTCCCTGTGGCACGCGGTGGCTCCGAACACCCAGCGCGTTCGGAAGACCTTCATCTTTCGATACGGCAATCTGTGGCACCGACCCCATGACTACCTGACACAGCCTGCCGACGTACTTGAGCGCATGTCGCCACGGCTGCGACGGATGTTCGGGGACTTCGGCGAGCAGGTTCACCCCTCTGACTTCTACAAGCCGGTAGGCCAAGGCGATGTGATGGCCGGCGATGCCTTTCCGCTGTAGCCCCCACCGAAGGAACACCGGTTGGCTCTGCTGTCGGCACAGGGAGGATGAGGAAAAACAGTGAGCACAGACTGCACCATCGTGGAGGTCACCTCACGCGCTCTGTATGACTCCAACGGGAGAGTCGCGCTTGAGGTCGAAGTGCGGGACCAAGCCGGCCGAACGTCTCGCACCATCGCTCAACGAGGCTCCAGCGTAGGGGAATACGAACCCCGGCAGATGGAGGCCGCCGAGGCCCAGCCTGGTCTGGCCGCGGCGACACCTGCTCGCCGTTGCGTGTCTGAGCGAGTGGCGCCAGCACTGATCGGGCAGGACGCCTCCGACCTGACAGGCGTGGATACCATCCTCAACGAGCTGGACCCTCGGCTGACCCGAGACAGCGTCGGGGGCAATGTCACAATCGCCACCTCCATGGCGGTGGCGCAGCTCGGCGCCCTCCAGCAGGGCCTGCCCCTCCACACCTATCTGCGGGCAGTGGCCGGGCGGCCCACCACAGGTGCACCCACCAAACCGACATTCAACCTCATAGACGGGGGCCTGTGCCCGAAGTCGAAGGTCCCCCATATCGAGTTCCTTCTCTTTCCCGCACCCGACGCCCCTCTCGAAGAAGTGATTGAAACAGGCGTCCGTACGCGCGACCGAGTCCTCGAGGCGTGCTACCAGCGCGGATACGAAGGCGGAGCAAGCCAGCAGGGAGCCGTGTCTGTCCCGTTGCAGTCCTGCGAAGAAGGACTCGAGCTCCTGCTCGAAGTCCTGTCCAGCCTCGAAGGCGCCGAAGGCTGCAGACTGGGCCTGGACATGGCCGCCTCCGACGCCCATGACAACGGGCTCTATGCCTTTCCTTGGGCAGAAAGCCCCCTGAAGCCTGAGGAACTCCTGCAGCGATACCTGTCCTGGGTCCGGGACTACGGGGTGTGCTACATCGAGGACGGCTTTGCCTCTTCGGAGACCGACTGGTTTGCGCGGCTCACAGAAGCCGTGGGCGACGACATCATGGTGGCAGGAGACGATCTCTACGCCTCCAACACCGCCCGTATCACCGAGGGCGCAACTCACCACTGGGCCAACACAGCAGTAATCAAACCCAACCAAGCGGGTACCACCACTGACACGCTCAGGGCCGCGCACGCGACGGTCGACCACGGAGCCACGCTCCTCATCTCCCAGCGCAGCGGCGAAAACGAAGGATCCTTCATCAGCAGCCTGGCCCTGGCGGCCGGCGCTCACTACCTGAAAGTCGGCGGCCCAGCCCGGATCGATCGCATCGCCAAGATCAACGAACTCCTACGGGTCGGGACCACGGCATGACATCACCTTCGTCGGCAAAACGCCGCTTCGCTCTTCACCCGCGGCTGCTCACCGTCTCCGTCGGCATGGGCATTGCGGAATTCGGCGACATCGCATTCCTTGTCAGCCTCACCGCCTCTCTGTACATGAACGGTGGCTCCGCGGCACACGTCAGCTATGGAATGGCCGCCTACGGGCTGGGGAGTCTCGCCGGGGCCTGGGTCGGAGGCACCCTGATCGACAGGCTCACGCCCCGCACCTGGATGCTCGTGGGCAACCTTTTGGCCGCATGCCTCGTACTGTCGAACACGCTAACCAACTATCTGCCTGCGGTCAT
The DNA here is from genome assembly GCF_044752945.1 of Streptomyces sp. NPDC088554. Lineage (NCBI taxonomy): Bacteria > Bacillati > Actinomycetota > Actinomycetes > Kitasatosporales > Streptomycetaceae > Streptomyces > Streptomyces sp. NPDC088554. Next base: position 16,641 of record NZ_JBIVMF010000031.1, read on the forward strand.
CCTCTTCGCAGGGCTCGTGAGTATGGCGTCGCGCGCCATGCTCGTCGGCCAGCAGACCTGCCTGCCCCTAGTTGACCCTGAGAGTAGCCTGCGGTCCAACTCCACCGTCATGGTCTTTCGGCGCATTGGCCAACTCTCCGGTCCTGGACTGGCTGGCGTCTTGGTCGCCACGGACAACCTCGACTGGGTCTACGCACTCAACGCTGTCACCTTTACCGCCGCGGGCATCGCTGCTTATATCGCTATTCCCCTGGGGTCTCTGGAGATCGAGCCTGGAGCCTCCAAACGCGGCAGCCTGTCCTACATTCTGCACAACCGAGCCGTACGCACATCGTTCATCGTGAACAGCGTCACCGGCATCATGTCAGGGGTCAGCAGCGTCTCCATCGTCGTCTTCACCGGCGAAATGCTTCACGGCGGAGCTGAGGACTATGGCATCCTCACCACCTTCAGCGCGGTCGGAGCAGTCTTGGGCACGCTCACTGCTGGCTGGCTAGGCAAGCGGTTGCCGGTGCAATACGGCACCGCGCTAGCGATGGGTATCGGCTCCCTCGCCATCGCCTTACTGCCAGCAGTCAGTTCTCTCGTTCTGGCAGGACCGCTGCGCGCAGCCACGGGATGGGCCATCAACGTCCTATTCATCTTACTGATGGCCACGCTGCACGAGGGAGCTCCTCCCGCCCTGCGCGGACGCGTCACCGCCAGCACCCGCAGCGGTCAGGATGTCCTCGTCATCGTCTGCACCATGCTCTCCGGGGCCGTCGTCGCCCAACTCAGCGTGAGTTGGCTGCTTCTCGGAGTCGGGCTGCTTGGCGTGGGCTGCGCTATCGGCCTCGGCCTGAGCAGGCATCCCTACGACTGGAACTCTACCGATGTGGACAGCCCGGCGCTGGACGACGTGCAGACTACAGAACCGCGCCAGGCGACAACGTGACCATCCCCATCGAGAGATCCGGGCAGGGATAGGCCGCGCCACTCCTCGGGAGACGGCGGGCAAGGCGGCGTGACGACAATTGGCGAGAGGCAAAGACGACGTGCAGGCGGACGAGATCGGGCAACCAGCGACGGATGCGTCCCTATGGAAGACCGGAGCTTGGATAGACGGACGCTGGGTGCAAGACCCTGCAATGCCTCTGTACACCAGTGCTGCACTCTACGGCGCCTCCGTCTTCGACAACTGCCGGGCCTGGCACGCTGATGCGGCCAGCCTCGTATATGGCCTGGCCGAGCACATTGAGCGTTTCAAGGAGTCTGCAGAAGAAGCACTCCTGACCTTGCCCTCAGACGCCGAGATCACCGCCGGCATCTGGGCGGTGCTGCGACGGTGCCGCGGCCGCACATTCGTCCGCGTACGCATGCTCGCCTACGGAACAGGCCACGATATCGGTTCGCGGCAATCCTCACTAAGCGTTTTCGCCCTCCCCGTGGCTGGTTACGCACCAGCCGCACCGCACCTAATGACAACGAAGACCGTCCGCAGAGCCGAAGGCGACCTGCCCCGAGCCCTCAAGAGCCCCAGCACATACCTGCGCGTGCGTCGCGACGTGGTCGCCGCGCGGGAAGCGGGATACGACGACCTAGTGGTCCTCAACGAACACCAGCGGGTCTCCGAAGCCACGCGCTCCAACATTGTCATGGTCAAGGATGGAACTCTGTGCACCCCCCCGCTCAACGAAGGCGCCCTGCCGGGCATCACCAAACGGATTCTGCGACGGCTCGCCGTCGAGGACGGCATTCCGTGGGAGGAGCGGCCGATTCATCGCAAGGAACTGGACCAGGCAGAGGCGCTCCTGCTCACTAGTTCCTCTCTCGGCGTGGTAGTGGCCGATTCCTTGGACGGGCGCCGCTTCGGTCCCTCCCCTTTGGCGGCACAAATACAGCGGCGCTACACGCGGCTGCCTGAGGAACACCCAGACCATGAGTGCCTCACGTCACTGGCTGACGAGCCGACGTCGTCACCCGAGGAGGCGTTGTGACGGACACCGAGACCGACATTGCGGCTCTCCGACACCGCGTCCTGAAACTCATCGCCGATGCGGGTTCCGGGCATCCGGGCAGTTCCCTCTCTTGCCTGCACATCCTCCAGGTGCTGTACCAGCAGGTCCTGCGCGGCATCCGTGAACAGGACGAACAACGCGACCGATTTCTGCTGTCCAAGGGGCACGCAGCGCCAGCCCTATACGTTTGTCTTGAGGAGCAAGGCCTCTTCCCAGAGGGCGAGGACCGTCGGCTTCGAGAGCCCGACTCGATTCTTCAGGGACATCCCGACCGCCTGCGTACGCCCGGCGTCGAAGCTAGTTCCGGCTCTCTAGGCCAAGGACTGTCCCAGGCAGTCGGACTGGCACTAGGCATGCGTCTGCGTGACAACCCCGCCCATGTGTACGTACTCCTCGGAGACGGTGAGCTTCAGGAAGGCCAGGTCTGGGAAGCTGCAGCCACGGCATCCCACTACAACCTGTGCAATATCACAGCCATCGTCGACCGAAATCGTTACCAACACGACGGGCCTACAGAAGCCGTCATGACACTTGAGCCCCTGGCCGACCGGTGGCGGGCCTTCGGCTGGCATGTGCAGGAGATCGACGGCCATGACGCACCCGCCATCCAGGCCGCGGTGCTTACCCGCCCAGGCCAGCCCAGCGTAGTTATTGCCCATACCCACAAAGGGCATGGGGTGCCCTTCATGGAGGGTGACTCCCCCTGGCACTCGGTCAAGGACGCTGGTCTTCTGCGCCGCTACGTCCAGCAACTCGACACCGAAGGAGCAGACCGGTGAGGGCAACATTTGGCGACTCGCTGATCGTGCTCAAGGAGAAGATCGAGCATCTCGTCGTCCTTGACGGTGACAATGCGACGTCAACCAAGACCGATCTCTTCGCTACGCAGCACCCGCAGTCCTTCTTTAACGTGGGCATCGCCGAGCAGAACCTCGTGAGCGTCGCGGCCGGCCTCGCCCTGGCTGGCTGCAGACCGGTGGTCTGTGCCTTCGCGTCCATGCTTGTCAACCGGGCACTCGACCAGATCACGCACTCGGTGGCTTATCAGAACCTGGGCGTAGTGCTGGTAGGTCACTACGCCGGAATTTCCGGAAGCCGCGAAGGGGCGTGCCACCACTCGATCAGCGACATCGCAGCTTTGCGCGGCATACCCCACCTGACTCTGCTGGCCCCTGCCTGTGACGGCGACACCGAGCCGCTACTGCACAGGGCACTCACCTCAGGCACACCCCACTACGTGAGACTCAGTAGAGAGACCTTTGCTGATCTGCCGGTACCCGACTCCGGTGGTGTCGCCGCGGGATGGCGCTACTGGGGACCGCCCGAGCCCGAGGTGGTCGTGGTGGCCGCCGGGACGACCAGTAGCCTCGCGCTCGAGGCTCTGGAGTTGGTGCGTCCACGCACCGGTGTCTTCAACCCCTTGGTGCTCTCCCCATTTCCGTACGAGGCGCTGGGGATGGTGGCCGAGCGGGCGCGGGCTCTGGTCACCGTCGAAGAGCACTCACTGCGAGGGGGCGTAGGCAGCACCGTCGCCGAATGGACGGCTGAACACGGTGGGCCAAAATGCCGCCGCATCGGACTCCCCCACGAGTTCACAGTCTCCGGCAGCTATTCCAACCTGATGACCCGCTATGGCCTCACTCCTCAGAGCATTGCCTCTGCGGTCAACGACATCGGCAGGTGAACATGACTATCTCCTACACCGCCCAGCAGGACGTCACTCGCGCCATCCACCCGGGAGTGAGACTGCGCCAACTGCTTACACAGGGTACCCCTGCGAAGATCATGGGTGCACACGATGGTCTGAGTGCAAGGATCGCCGCCGACGCCGGCTTCGACGCCCTCTGGGCCTCAGGACTGTGTATGTCCTCGGTCCTGGGCGTGCGTGACAGCGACGAAGCGTCCTGGACCGATCTGCTGGCCGTCGCCTCTCGCATCGTCGAGGCGACCCCGCTGCCTGTTCTCGTCGACGGTGATACGGGCTACGGCAACTTCAATACCGCCCGGCGCTTCGCTCGCCAGGCGGAACGCCTAGGGGCCGCGGGCATCTGCCTTGAGGACAAGGTCTTTCCGAAGATGAACTCGTTTGTCGGAAACAACCACAAACTCGCCCCGGTTTCCGAATTCTGCGGCAAACTGCGCGCCTGCCGTGAGTCCCTGCGCGATCCATCGTTTGTCGTGGTAGCCCGAACGGAAGCCTTGATTGCAGGCTTGGAGATCAGCGAAGCACTGCAGAGGGCCGAGGCTTACCGCCAGGCCGGCGCGGACGCTATCTTCATCCACTCGCGTAAGTCAACAGTTGATGAGATAGCAGATTTCGTGCGGGAATGGGATGACCGTCTCCCGGTCGTCATCTGCCCCACCACCTACTACCGCACCCCTCAACAGACCTATGAGGAGATGGGGATAGGCGGCGTCATCTGGGCAAATCAGAGCATGCGTGCCGCAGTTGCCGCGATGCGTGAGGCCTGCCGGTTGATGTACGCCCACGGGCCGACCGCCGTGGAGGAGACGATTGCCTCTCTTGCAGAGGTGTTTGAGCTCTTGGCGTACGACCAACTGGCGAAGGATGAGGAGCGATACCAACTGTGATTTCGGCTGGCTTTCTCCTCGACCAGCTCTCGAAGCGCGGGGTTTCGGAGATCGTAGGAGTGCCGTGTTCCTACCTCACCCCAGTGATCAACATGGTGGCAACCGACCCCAGGGTGCGCTACGTGCGCGCGTCGCAGGAGGGGGAAGCCGTAGCGTCGGCCACGGGTAGTTGGCTGGCTGGTGCGACCACATGTGTTATCGCCCAGAATTCAGGGCTGGGTAACATGGTCAACCCTCTGACGTCCCTGAACTGCCCGGCACGGATTCCGGTGCCCATCCTTGTGACATGGCGCGGCGAGCCAGGCCGCCCCGACGAACCGCAGCACGAGCTCATGGGCGACATCACGCTGGAGTTGCTGTCTCTGATGCGGATCCGCAACACTGTTCTCCCGTCTGAGTCAGCCTCGGTGGAGGAGACTCTTCGGCAAGGATGGGAGGAAATGGAGGGCAGCTCGCTGCCTTTCGCTTTCGTACTGCGCGACGGCACCGTCGCGGCCGAGGGGTTGAGTGAACCGCCACCGCCCCGCTTTCCTGCCCCCCACACGGTGGCGCGGGATACGGCTGTAGACAGGCCCACCAGGTTCGCAGCCCTCAACGCTCTGCTAGAAACCCTGCCGGAGCACGCCGCGGTCATCTCGACCACCGGCAAGACCAGCAGAGAACTTTTCACCATCACCGATCGGCCCCAGCACTTCTACTTGGTGGGAGCTATGGGGTCCGCGAGCGCCGTCGGCCTAGGCGTGTCGCGACACACTGCGAAACCAGTTGTTGTCGTCGACGGGGACGCTGCCGCACTCATGCGTCTGGGCACCTTCGCCGCGATAGGCGCGCATGCCGGCCCAGGACTGACACATGTTCTCCTTGACAACGGTGTACATGATTCGACCGGGGGGCAGCTCAGCCTCTCCGCGTACGCTGACTTCCCGGCCATAGCGGTGGCTTGCGGATACCGACACGTTTACGACTGCCGCAGCACAAGCGAGTTCGTCTCGGCAATGCGAGCAAGTCTACGCGAGACCGGCCCATCGCTGGTGCACCTGAAGATCCGCCCGGGATCGCTACCCAAACTCGCGCGCCCCGATGTGCACCCCCAAGATGTTGCGCACCGTTTTAAGGAATTCCTCGCCCATGGAGTCGAGTCGTCACGAACAAGAAATGATCTAATCATCGAAAGGAACAGCCCGTGACACCTGACGATTCCTGGCTCGCACGTAGTGAGGTACAGAGCGCCCTCACATCACTTATGAACCATTACGCGGCCCTCGGCTGCACAATAGAGGGCGAGCGTCTGGCGGAGTTCCTTAAAACAGTTGAACGATATCAGACTGCCGAGGCGCGAGAAATGCTTCGGGTAGGCTTCGCGCCATCCTCCGGGGCGGCGGGGAATGCCGCGAGGATTCGCTCCTTGTCCGCTGGCACCTGGATGACATTCCTTGAACCAAGGCAGGGCCTAGCCGAGGTTATTGACACCTTCGCTCCAAATGAGGAGGGCGCGAGCTGGCCGGGAGCCTTCGGCCGGAAGTGGGCGAGTGGAGCAAGTAGCTCGGCATGGACGGTATGGATTTCCTCATGTTCTTCCGCTCGTTCCAACCTTACGTGAAGAAATGGCATTATCGTGATCGGCCACGTGGCCGCTGATGCCTTCTGAACTCCGTCGGTAATTAGGAAGTAGAGTCAAACCGGCGCTGCGGCTATAGGTGGCCACATGTGCCCGGAAGAGGGCTCACTGGAAATCCTGACTGCTCCGACGAAACTGGGGACTCCGAGTCGGGTACTGGGCAATATCAAGAGAATTTCAAGTCAGTAACTAGGCTGATGGGTGCTCAAGTGGGGGGTGTGGATTGGCAGTTCCGGGCAATTGTGTCCGCCTGCGCCATGTCCGGCTACGGTAATTACCTCAACCTGATCGCGCTGAGTCTGTTCGCCTACGACGTCACGGGTACCGCGTTCGGTGTCGGCGCGGTCATGGCGTTACGACTGTTCTCCGGTTTCCTGGCCGGGCTCACTGCAGGGGCGCTGTCGGCCAGGGTCGCGCGGCGGACCTCGATGATCTGCGCGGACGTCGCCCAGGCCGCCGCCATGACCGTGCTGGCGCTGTGCGTCTCGCGGATGCCGCTGTGGCTGCTCGCCTGCGTGGTCATGGTCCTGGGCGCGGGGAACACGTTTTTCACCGTTGCCCTGCGTAGCGCGGTTCCGGTCATGGTCGGCCAGGATGCCCGCTCTCATGCGAACGGGTTGCTGGTCACGGCGCGGTCCTTCGCCACGGTGCTCGGCTTCGCCTCGGCAGCGCCGGTCATCGGCCTGGGCGGCTACACCGCCGCGTTCGCCGTCAACGCCGCAAGCTTCATGGTGTCCGCCACCGTGCTGCTGGTCCTGCGCCCGCGCACGGACGAGGTGGGAACCGGCAACTCCGAGGAAGACGCCGAGCCCGACGGCCGGAGAAGCGCCGGGCCGCTGCTCTCCCGGTCGTGCCGTATCCGGATACGACACGCGACAGCAGGCGTGCCCGCTCTTCTGATGGGCATGATCCTGCTCAGAGGAGTCGACGCCCTGGCCTCCTCCTCACACAATGTGGCCTTGCCCGTAGTCGCGCACTCCACCACCCCGTCCAGCCCGGCAGTGCTCATGACCCAGTTCTGGGTGGCCTGGGCGATAGGTACCCTCGTCGCCCACCAGGTGCTCAAACGCAGGCGGGACGCGGCAGCGTGGGGCGAGCGCATGTTCGCGGTCGCCACCTGCTTGATGTCGCTCTCCTTCGTGGTCGCGTTCGCCGGACTGCCCACTCCGGCACTGATAGTGGCGGCTGCGTCGGCGGGATTCGCCGACGGCTGCACCGAGATCATCTACACCTCGCGCCTGCAGGCGGCCCCCGACCTGCAGCGCAGCCGACTGTTCGGATGGTCCGCCACGGCGGAGCAGTCCGGATTCGCGCTGGGAACGGTCGCCGCGGCCGCGGCTCTCGAGGTACTTCCCGCCCTGACCGTCGTGGCCGCCTTCCACGGCGCGGCGGTGTGCGGGGCACTGGCTCTGCTGGTCACCGCCACCCGCCGCGGCACGGCTGCGCCGCTGTCGTCCACCAGCAAAGAAGACGGAGAGGACGCACATGGAACACGTACGGGGGCAGACCCTCTGCCGAGGGCCTGAGCCGGAGCACACCGAGGACGATCCGCGGAGTGCCGTGCAGGCGCTGCTGCGCGCTGCGGGTTCCGGCTCTGACGCGGCGGTCGTCACCATCGCCCCGGACGGTTCCGCGACCGAGCTGCCGTATCCCGAACTGCTGGCCCGGGCTCGCCGGATGCTCACCGGGCTGCGGGAGCGCGGGCTGCGCGCCGGTGACGTGCTGGTGCTGTGCGGATTGCCGCTGGACGAGTTCTTCCCCGCCTTCTGGGCCGGTGTGCTCGGTGGTGCCCGGCCGATGGCCATCGCGGAGCGCGCCGCCGAGGGCTCTCCTGCGCTGGAACGCCTGCTGCACGCCTGTACGTTGCTGGACCAGCCACTGGTACTCAGCGACGCGGCCGGGGCGGCGGCTCTGGCCCGGACGGCTCCGCAGCTGCGGGTCGCGGTGGCGCAGGACTGCCTGAACGCGCTGCCTGCGGACGATCACGCTGAGCCGTCCGCATCCGACGTCGCGCTGCTGATGCTGTCCTCCGGCAGTACCGGTGTGCCCAAGGCCGCGCAGCTGACGCACGCCGGGCTGGCGGACTTCGCCGCGAGCAGCCGGCGCATCCTGGATGTCGGCCCGGACGACACCATGGTGAACTGGCTGCCAGTCGACCACAGCGGCGCGTTTCTGCTGTATCATCTTCTCGCGGTCTTCGCGGGATGCACCAACGTCCACGCACCGACCGATCTGGTCCTGGCCGAACCGCTGCGCTGGCTCGACCTCCTCGACGAGTACGAGGCGCAGCACAGTTGGGCGCCGACGTTCGCCTACCAGCTCGTCGCGGACGCCCTCGCCGAACGGCCGGAGGGCAGCTGGCACTTCGGCCGTGTCAAATCCCTGGTCTGCGGGGGCGAGCAGATCGCCCTGCCGGTGCTGCGCCGCTTCCTTGACGCGACAGCCGCGCACGGAATCCGAGAGGGGCACATCGTTCCGGCGTGGGGCATGGCCGAGACGGTCACGGCCGTCACCTACGGCCGACTCGACCGGCCGGGAACCGTGCACCGCCTCCTCAAGAGCAGCCTGAGCGGCGACCTGATACGGGCCGACGAGCAGACACCCGAGCGCGACTGCGTCACCTTCGTCGCGGCGGGCTCGCCGGCGCACGGGGTCACCCTGCGCATCGTGGACGACCGTGGCGATCCGGCGCCCGAAGGCCGGATCGGTCGGCTTCAAGTGCACTCGCCCGCCCGTCTGATCCCGGGCTATGTGAACAACCCGTCGGCGGACGAGGCGGCCTTCCCCGGCGGACGTGACTGGCTGGACACCGGTGATCTGGCTTTTCTCGATGCGGGACAGGTCGTGGTCACTGGCCGGCGCAAGGACATGATCATCATCAACGGGCACAACATCTACTGCCACGAGGTCGAGGAAGCCGCCACCACCGTCGCCGGCATCCGGGCAGGGGAGGTCGCGGCCTGCGGCGTTCCGCACCCGGAGAGCGGAACGGAGGAGCTGGCCCTGTTCTTCGTGAGCCGCGGCGTCCACGACGACGCGCGCATCACACGGGAAGTGAAGGCGGCGCTGTTCTCCCGGCTCCGCCTCACCGCCGCCCATGTCCTGCCCATTCCGCACGGCGAGTTCCCGAGGACGCCCGCGGGAAAGGTGCGCCGTACCGAACTCAGGGACCGCCTGATCGACGGCGGGCTACGGACGGCACCCCCCCTGCGCGTCGCGGCGGACCCCGACGAGTTGGCGCGGGCAGTGCAGGAGGAGTTGTCCGCCGTGCTGGGGCACCGAGCGGAGGTGGACACGCCGTTCTACGAACAGGGCCTGACGTCCGTGCTCCTCGTACGCCTGCGGGCGCGCCTTGAGTCGCGGTTCGCAACGACGATCACGCAGACCGCGTTCTTCGAACATCCCACGGCCGCCGCGCTCGCCGCGCATGTGGCCGAAGCCGCCGGGGTGCCGCCGGTACCCGCCTACACCAGTGCCGAGTCCGCCGACGGCTCCGAAAACATAGCCGACCACCGCATCGCGATCGTCGGACTCTCCTTGCGCTTCCCGGGCGCCGACACGGTGGAACGGTTCTGGGCCAACCTGCGGGACGGCGTGGACAGCATCCGTGTCTTCGACGAGGAAGAGCTCGCGGCGGCCGGGCTGTCCCCGGAGCAGCGTCGCGCACCTGACCTGGTGCCTGTCGCCGGGGTCCTCGACGGCGTCGACGAATTCGACGCGGACTTCTTCGGGATAAGCCCCAAGGAGGCGGGGCTCACGCACCCCGCGCACCGGCTGTTCCTGGAGTGCTGCCACGAGGCGCTTGAGGACGGCGGTTACGCTGCGGCTGAACCGGGCACCAGCATCGGGGTGTTCGCGGGTTCGGGCATGAACCTCTACGACCACCAGCAGCCTTCGGCGGCCGGTGCCCCGTACGACGGGAGCGACCCCGCCACCGGCATGCAGGCCGCCGTCGGGCAGCAGCCGGACTTCCTCGCCTCCCGAGCCGCCTACCGGCTCGGGCTCACCGGCCCCGCCATCGGCGTGCAGACGGCCTGCTCCACCTCGCTGGTCGCCGTGCACCTCGCGGTCCAGTCCCTGCTGAGCGGTGAGTCGGACCTGGCGCTTGCGGGCGCCGCCGCTGTGCACCTCCCCCAGGAGACGGGTTACCGCAGTCATCCTGGCTCCATCCTGTCGCCCACCGGACGCTGCCGGGCCTTCGACGCGGACGCCGACGGGACCGTGGGCGGCAACGGCGTGGCCGCCGTCCTGCTGAAGCGACTCGACCGGGCACTGGCCGACGGTGACACCGTGCACGCGGTGATTCTGGGCTCCGCGGTCAACAACGACGGTGCGGAAAAGGTGGGCTTCAGCGCTCCCGGCGTCGCGGGGCAGGTCGAGGTCGTACGTCAGGCGTTGCGCAGGGCGGCTGTCCCCGCGGGCACGATCTCGTACGTGGAAGCGCACGGGACCGGCACCAGGCTCGGCGATCCGATCGAGCTCGAAGCACTGAGCCGGGCCCTTGGCGAAGGCACACCCAACACTGCCTTCTGCACCGTCGGATCAGTGAAGCCGAACATCGGGCACCTCGACAGCTGTGCCGGAATGGCCGGGCTGATCAAGACGGTCCTCATGCTGCGGCACCGCACGCTGGTGCCGACGCTGCATCTGACCCGCCCTAACCCCGAACTTCCTCTGGCAGACGGTCCGTTGGCGCTGGGAACCGAGCTGCGGCCATGGCCGTCGCCGCACGGTGTGCCACGGCGGGCCGGGGTCAGCGCTCTCGGGGTCGGCGGCACCAACGCCCATGTGGTGTTGGAGGAGCCCCCGTCGCCGACAGCGCCCCTGGCCGCTGAGACTGACTTGCCCGTACTCGTTCCGGTGTCGGCCCGCGACGCGCAGGCTCTGGGCGCACTGACCGAACGGCTCAGGGACCGGCTGCGACAGCGGCCGGAACTCGCGGCCAGGGACATTGCGGCCACCATGGCACTCGGCAGGCCACACCGTCCGGCACGGACCGCAGCCGTAGGCCGCACGGCCGAGGAACTCGCCCGCGCTCTGCAAGGGCAGTCGGTACCGTCCGGTCCGCTCGGTCCGCTCGCGTTCGCCTTCTCCGGACAGGGCAGCGCCCGCCCCGGCATGGCGAGCGGTCTCTACGCCGCGTATTCCGCGGCCCGGCGCACGCTCGACCGGTGCGAGGAGATCTACGCCGACGAGTTCGGCGGCACCCTGCTCCCGCTCCTGCTCGACGAGCCGGACCAGTCCGCGGCTGAAGGCCATGTGTGGTCCACCGAGACGGCCCAGGCTGCCCTCTTCGCACACCAGTCGGCACTGGTCGAGGTGTGGCGCACCGCCGGTATCCGCCCCACGCTGCTGCTCGGCCACAGTGTCGGCGAGTACGCGGCCCTGTATGCGGGCGGCGCCCTGACCTTCGAGGAGGGACTGCGGCTCACCGCATGGCGCGGCAGGCTGATGCACACCCTCTGCCCGCCCGGCGGCATGCTGGCGGTCCGCGCCGACACAGCGGTCGCGCAGCGCATCGCACAGGCCACCGGAGCCGAACTGGCCGCAGTCAACGGGCCGCACTCCCAGGTGCTCTCCGGCTCACCACAGGCCGTCGAGCAGACGATGCGCCTGCTGGATCAGGAAGGGCTGCGATGGCAGGCGCTCGCCGTCGACCGGGCCTTCCACTCGGCCGCGGTAGAGCCGGCGCTGCGCGACTTCCGCTTGCAAGCGGAGCGCGTGACGTACGAGCCGCTGCGCGTGCCATTGGTCACCGCCGCCGACGGCGAACTGCGTCCGGCGGGCTGGACCGTCGACGCGGACTACCTCTGCCGACAGGCGCGGCAGCCGGTCCGCTTCGATCTGGCCATGGCAGCCGCAGCGGAGCACGGGTGCGAGGACTTCGTGGAGATCGGTTCCGGGGACACTCTCGCCGGCCTCGGCAGGCACTGCTTCCCTGAGAGCCGCTGGGTGAGCGGGCAGGGCCAGGGCACGCGAGCCGACCAGGTGCGCGGGCTCCTGACGGCGCTGGGCTCGCTGTACCGCAAAGGCGCCGAGCTGGACTGGCGTGCGATCACAGAAGACGGAGGCAGGGTGCCGTTGCCTGGGCATCCCCTGCGGCGCCGCAGGGTGGCACCCCGATCCGTCCTGCCGACGCAGGCTCCCGGGCACTCACAGCAACCACCGGCCACCCCCGCGGAGCCTGCTGCGCCGAGCGAACTACTTGATCTGGTACGGGAGCTGACGGCCGACAAACTCGGCAGCGAGGCGGGGGACGTCGCACCCGACAGCTCGTTCTTCGAGCTGGGCGCGGACTCCCTCTCCCTGATGGGCATGACGACGGAGCTGGAACACCGGTACGGCGTACGCATACCCATCAGGGAGCTGTTCTCCTCGGCCGACACCCCGCGCAAGCTTGCCGACCGCCTGGCGTCGCTGCGGGGCGGCGCGACCGAAGTCCCTTCGGCGGAGTCGTGCGTGGAGACGGAGGCGACCGTCTCCACGCACCGGCAGCTTCGGGAACCGGCGCCGGTCCCCGAAGCTGCCGGTGAGCACCACGACCTGTTCGCTCAGCAGCTGAGGCTGGCGGAGCAACTCGTCGATCAGGTGACCGGGGTGATCTCCCGGCAGCTTGACGTGCTCGCGTCCGCTTCCTCCGCCGCTGCCGTCGCTCCGGCCCTGGCACGGCGGACCTCAGCCGCCAGCCCCGTACCCGTACCCGTACCGCCGAAGGCCAGGCCGGAGCCTGAACCAGCGCCTGCGGTACGCCATCCGGCGGCCCTTTCACCCGGATGCGACTTCAGCCTGTATTTCTTCGGCGACTACCCCGAGGACGCCGAACACGACAAATACACACTGATCATGGACGCCGCGGATTTCGCCGACCACCACGGTTTCCACGCCCTGTGGTTCCCGGAGAGGCACTTCAACTCCTTCGGCGCGCTCTTCCCCAACCCCTCCGTGCTCGCCGCCGCGCTCGCAGCCAGGACCAGCCGTATCCGGCTGCACGCGGGTTCCGTGGTACTGCCTCTGCACCACCCGATCCGGGTCGCGGAAGAGTGGTCGATGGTCGACAACATCTCCGGCGGACGGGCGGGCCTGTGCTTCGCGAGCGGCTGGCACGCCACCGACTTCGCGCTCGCTCCGGAGCACTTCGGCCGGCACCGCGAGGTGATGTACGAGCAGCTGGCCACCGTACGGCAGCTCTGGTCGGGGCAGCCGGTCACGGTGACCGCGGGCGACGGCAAACCTGCCGAGATCCGACTGTATCCCCGCCCTGTGCAGGAACAGCCCCCCATGTACGTGGCTGTGGTGGGCAACCCGGACAGCTACCGTCAGGCTGCCGCCCACGACCTGGGTGTGGTCACCAATCTGATGACGCAGACCGTCGAGCAGCTGGCGGAGAACATCGCCCTGTACCGGCGCACGCGCGCCGAGCACGGGCTCGATCCCGCAGCGGGCAGAGTTGTGGTGCTGGTGCACACCTATCTCGGCGACAACGCCGAGCGGGCGCGGGCCGAGGCGTACCGGCCGTTCGTGTCCTACCTGCGCTCCTCGCTGTCGCTTTTCGACCAGGTCACCAACAGCCTTGGCTTCGAGGTCGACCTGGACAACACCTCCGAGGACGACGTGGAGTTCCTGCTCGGGCGCGCCTACGAACGCTACTGCGACTCCCGCGCGCTGATCGGCGACGAGCACACGGCCGCCGAGACGGTGCGTCGGCTGGTGGACGCAGGAGCGGACGAGATCGCCTGCTTCGTGGACTTCGGCGTGCCGAAGGAGAAGGTACTGGCGGCCCTGCCCGCGCTCGACCGGGTCCGGCGACGTGAGCAGCCGACGGCTCGGCAGCGAGCGGCACTTGTGCCGAAGCGGCTGCCCCTGTCGCCCGCCCAGCGCCGCATCTGGTTCCTGGAGCAACTCCACCCCGGTACCAGCATGTACCACGAGCCCAAGGCGATCCGGCTGGACGGCCCACTGAACGTGCCCGCGCTGCAAGGGGCACTGCAACGGGTCACGGACCGGCATCCGGCGCTGCGTACCGTGTTCCCGGACGCCGACGGCATTCCATACCAGGAAATCCGTCCCCAGGCGCGCCTCGACTGTCCGGTCGACGACCACAGCGGGGTATCGGAGGAGAAGGCGCTGCGCGGCGTTCTGGAGACCGAGGGACGCCGGATCTTCGACCTGAGCACCGGACCGCTGGTCTCGGCCCGGCTGCTGCGCCTGTCGGAAGAGCGACACCTCCTCTTTCTGCTGGCCCATCACATCGTCTTCGATTCGTCTTCCACAGCGGTGCTGGCCCGCGACCTTGCGGCCTGTTACCGCTCCTGGCCGCACGGCGATACCGAACTGCCACCCTTGACCGGCGGGCACGCGCCAAATGAGCCCGATCCCGCGGAGATTGCCGCGTCCCTCGACTTCTGGCGGCGCGAGCTCAGCGGTGCCCCGGAACTCTCGCTGCCCACGGACCGGCCACGTCCGCCGGTCAGGTCGGGGGCGGGGGCGAGCCTCACCCACGCGCTGGACGCCGAACTCGTCGGCAGGTTGCGGGCGTTCGCCGCCGGACACCGAGCCACGGTCTTCATGACGCTGACCGGTGCCATCGCGGCGGTGCTCGGCCGCTTCAGTGGACAGGAGGACGTGGTACTCGGCACCGCGGTCGCCGCCCGGCCCTCCGACGCAGAGCACCACATCGGCCTGTTCCTCGACACCGTGGCCCTGCGCCTGGACCTCTCCGGCGACCCGGACTTCCCGACGCTGCTGCACCGGGTGAGGGAGAGCAGCACTTCGGCGTACGAACACCGCGCCGTCCCCTTCGACGAGTTGGTCGGCACGCTGAACCCGCGCCGCGACCCGAGCCGCAATCCGCTCTTCCAGGTGTTGGTGGAGTACGAGAACGAGGGCGAGGTGGAGTTCGACCCGCCCCGGTTGACGGCCGCACTGCTGGATATGCCGAGCGAACGCGCCCCCTTCGACCTCAGCGTGTATCTCACGCACCACCGTGACGGTGTGCGGTTCATGGTCGAGTACGACACGGCTCTGTTCGACGAGAGCACAGTGCGCCGCATTGTGGACTACGTCGAGCAGACGCTGCGCCGTGCCCTCGATGCTCCCGGCGCACCGTTGCGCGAACTGACCATGGTCACCGATACCGACCGGACGGCCCTGGCACGGCTGGGACACCGGGACGCACCACTGCCCGACGCCGAGGACACCCTGCACGGGCTCTTCGAACAGCAGGCGCGACGCACGCCGGACGCCGTCGCGCTGGTGAGCGGTGAAGAGAGGCTCAGCTACGGGGAGTTGGGCACGCGCGCGGAAAGGCTCGCCCGGCAACTGCGCGCCAGGGGTGCGACGCGCGGAGAGCGCGTGGCAGTACTGCTGCCCCGCGGGACGCAGCTGATCACCGCGCTGCTGGGGGTACTCAAGAGCGGCGCCGCGTATCTGCCCCTGGACCCGTCCGTGCCCACCCCGCGACTCGCCGCCCTCCTCGACGACGGCATGCCTGTCCTGCTGCTGACATCTGATGCCCTCCTCGCCCGGCATCCAGAGCTCGCCGCCCGGTGGCCTGTACACCTGGTGGACGATGCGGGTGACTTGGACGAAGCGGACGACGTCCTGGACGACGGAGCGCGGTCGGAGGACCCGGCGTACTGCATCTACACCTCGGGCTCGACCGGCCGTCCCAAGGGAGTCGTCGTGCCCCACCGCGGACCGGTCAACCTCGTACGCGGGCATGTGGCACAACATCCCGCGCTGCGTACCCTGCAGTGGACCTCGCCCGCGTTCGACGTCAGCGTGCAGGAGATCTTCACCACGCTGGCCTCCGGAGCCGCGCTCGTGCTGATCGATGACGAGGTGCGGCACGATCCGGCGGCCGTCGCGGAGGCGGTTCGCCGCCACGACGTGCAGCGGATGTTCATGCCCTGTACGCCGCTGAAGTACCTGATCGGGACCGGCCCCGAACTGCCTTCCCTCCGCGAACTGTTCTCGGCGGGCGAGGCGCTGCAGCTCACCGATGCGTTCCGCCGCTTCCTCGCCGCGCACCCACAGTGCGCCCTGTACAACCAGTACGGCCCCACGGAGACCTCCGTCATCGTCACCTCGCACCGCGTCGACCCCGGTGGCGAGGAGTGGCCGCCGATCGGTACCCCGGTGCCGGGGGCGCGGATTCTGCTGCGGGACGGCGCCGGGCGTGAGGTGCCGGTGGGCGCCGTCGGCGAGATCCATGTGAGCGGTGCTCCGGTCGCACACGGCTATCACGCGCGGCCCGCCGAGACGGCCGCGGCTTTCCTCGACGACTCTGCGGGATCGGTGCTGTACCGGACGGGTGACCTCGGACGCTGGCGCACGGACGGCTCCCTCCAGTACTGCGGCCGAACCGACGACCAGGTCAAGATCCGCGGTCACCGGGTCGAACCCGCCGAGGTTCTCACAGCGCTGACGGCGCTTCCCGGAGTCCGCGACGCGGCCGTCGTCCCCCGCCGCGACCGGCACGGAGAAGTGGAGTTCGTCGCCTATGTGGTCCCCGAGACACCTGCCGACGACCTGCGCCGCCTGCGTGCCACGCTCTCCGCGGAACTTCCCGACCACCTGGTGCCGGGCCACTGGGTGAGCCTGGAGCGGCTCCCGGTCAACGCCTCCGGCAAGCTGGACCGGGGCCGGCTGCCCGAGCCCGCGCCCGCTGACGAGGCCCGGGGCGCGGACGCGGAGCCCACCACCCGGCTGGAGAAGTCCCTGCACGAACTGTGGTGTGACGAACTCGGCGCGCACCAGGTGCCGGTGACCCGCTCCTTCTTCGAACTCGGCGGCCACTCCCTGAGCGCCATCAGACTGCTGCACCGGATGGCGGATCAGCTGGACGTCGAGGTGTCCATGGCCGACTTCTTCCAGGATCCGACCATCCGGGGCGTCGCGGCACGCCGGGAACAGTCCGGGCCCGAACTGTCCGAACCCGTCGCCGGCGCGGATGAGGTCGTGGACACCGTGCCGATGCCCTCAACTCTGCGCCGGTTGTGGCATCGGCATCACCAGCTCACCGACCCCGCCGTCTACAACGTCGCCCACCGCATCGACCTGCACGGCGACTTGGACCACGGAATCCTCACGCGCGCCCTGGAAGACCTGGTGGGGCGCCACCACGCGCTGCGCAGCAGGGCTGTACGGCGCGACGGCCAGTACGTCGTCGAGGTGCTGGCCGACGTCCCCGCGGACCTGCCGGTCACCGATCTCACCGAACACACCAAGGACGCCGCGTTCGTCGAACGGTGGTGTCTGGACCACGCGTCCCCCGCGTTCGCGATGGACCGCGCGCCGCTGTTCCGCTTCCGGCTGGCACGACTCGGCCCCGATCGCTGGGTGCTGGTGACCGTGTTCCACCACGCGATCTGCGACGGCTGGTCCATGGGCATCATCTGGCACGAACTGCAGGAGCTCTACAACTCCCGGCGCAGCGGCACCAACGCCCCACTGGCTCCACCCGCAGTGCAGTTCACGGACTGCGCACGAGCGGAACACCGGCTGGACGACACGCGCAGGGCGGAACTCGAGAAGTTCTGGCGCACCGAACTCGACGGTGCACCACTGCGTTTGGAGCTTCCCTACGACCGGCCGCGCCCTGAGTCATTGTCCGGCCGGGGCGCCCTGCACACCTGGACCATCGAAGGAGACACACCCGGTCGGGTCGCGGACACCGCAGCCCGCCTGGGGACAACCCCATACACCGTGCTGGCCGCGGCGTTCGCCACCTGGGCGGCCCGACTGTGCGGCCGGCCTGACGATGTCGTGCTGGCCGCGTCCAGCGCGAACCGCACGCAACGCGAGCGGTCGGACGTGGTCGGACTGCTGGGTGACGCCATCCTGCTGCGCGCCCGGCTCGGCGAGGCCGAGACATTCGCCGATCTCGTGAAGCAGCTGGGCTCGACCCTCTTCACCGTGCTCGACCACCAAGAACTACCGCTGAGCGAGGTGGCGGAGCTCGTTTCGCCCGGAACCGCCGACTCACTGTTCCCCACCGTACTGTTCACCGTGATCACCACACCGCCACCAGCGCTGGACCTGCGATCGGCGACAACCACGGTACGCGGCCTCCCCACGTCGGGCGTAGCACGGAACGAGCTCTACGTGGTCCTGTCGCCCGGGGATGACACCATAACCGTCACCTTCGAGTACTCCACCGATCTGTTCGAGCAGACGACAATTGAGACATGGGGCCAACGCTTCGCTGAAGTCCTGCAGGATGCTACGGAGAGCCACTGGCGTCCACTGCGGAGCCTGCTACGTCTCTGAGCCGGACAAGGGCCTAAGGGGCCGTAAAGAATCAACACGTTGCTTCCCGGTCTGCCTGTCGTTGGTGTGGTATGTCCATACCGAACGAGGTTCGTGACCAACTTGCCCTGAAACTCGGGGTGTTGTTACCTCATCTGAATGAGCGGCAGCAGCGGCTGGCGCTGGCCGCCGAGGCCCGGCTGCTGGGGCACGGCGGGGTTCGGGCCGTCGCTCATGCCGCAGGGGTGAGCGAGACGACGGTGCGCAAGGGGGTCTTCGAGCTGGAGGGCGGTGAGGACCCATTGCCCGATGGCCGGGTGCGCCGGGCCGGCGGCGGTCGCAAGAGCGCCGAGGAGCTTGACCCGCTGCTCGTTCCGGCGTTGCTGGCGCTGGTCGAGCCGGATGAGCGGGGCGATCCGATGTCGCCGCTGCGGTGGACGACCAGGTCGCTGCGGTCTCTGGCCGGGGAGCTGACGAGGCAGGGCCATGCCGCCTCGGCGCCGACCGTGGGCAGGCTGCTGCGCGAGAACGGTTTCAGTCTGCAGGCCAATGCCAAGACCCTTGAGGGCGCTCAACACCCCGACCGCGACGCGCAGTTCCGGTACATCAACGACCAGGTCAAGGACCATCAGGCGGACGGCGAGCCGGTGGTCAGTGTGGACACGAAAAAGAAGGAAGTCGTCGGGGAGTTCAAGAACGTGGGACGTCAATGGCGGCCGGCTGGTGAGCCCGTGCGGGTTGACGTCCATGACTTCCCCGGTGATGCACTGGGCAAGGCCCTGCCCTACGGCATCTACGACCTGGCGGCGAACACCGGCTGGGTGAACGTCGGTACGGATCACGACACCGCAGCCTTCGCGGTCGAATCGATCCGCCGTTGGTGGAACGGGCAAGGATGCCTCGATTATCCGCAGGCCAGACGTCTACTGATCAGTGCCGATGCTGGCGGCTCCAACGGCTATCGCACCCGGGCCTTCAAGACCGAGCTGGCCGCGTTCGCCGCCCGGACCGGCCTGGCCGTCACGGTCTGCCACATGCCGCCGGGCACATCGAAGTGGAACAAAGTGGAACATCGGCTGTTCTCCGCGATCACCATGAACTGGCGCGGCAGACCGCTGAACAGCCACGAAGTCGTTGTGCAGTCCATCGCCGCGACCACCACCCGCACCGGTCTCACCGTCCACGCGGAACTCGACACCGACGCCTATCCCATCGGTGTGAAGGTCAGCGATGCCGAGCTGAACGCAGTGCCGGTCACCGGACATGCCTTTCACGGCGAATGGAACTACACCGTGCACCCACACCCCGCCAGCCCGGCAGGCCCCATCGGACCAACACCCGGGCCGACGGCGGTCTTCGACCGCGGAGCTCTGTCACATCCCGCGCTGACCGGTATGACCTGCACCGCACTGACCGAGCTGACTGAGACCCTGACCGCCGACTGGCAGACGCTGCAGAAACAGGACCCCGCCGCCCGACGCGACGGCGGCGAGCGACGCCGGGCCCCGGGCGGCGGCCGCAAAGCCAAACTCGATCTGGCCGACCGGGTCCTGGCCACCGTGCTGCAACAAAACCTCGCCCTGCCGCCTACCGTGCTGGCCCACCTCTTCGCCGTCAGCAAGGACACCATCCGCCACACCACCAGCGAGATCCGGCGACTGATGGACCAGCACGCACACACACCCCGGCCCCCAGCAGCACACCTCAACACCGTGGCCGGACTCCTCGTCCACGCCGCAGCACACGGCGTGACCCTCACGACAGAGACCGAAGCAACGTGTTGATTCTTTACGGCCCCTAATACTCCAGCGGTAGTTCGCTATCGTCCCTGGTCAGGGGCTTGCTATTGAGTCTAGTTGACTGACGGTGCGTCATGTTGTGGCAGTTCGTGACCGGCGGTGCGATGGGCGTAGTGGCAGCGTTTGGCGGTGGCTTGGTGGCGTCTCCTGAAGCGGGACCAAGTCAGTGCGCGGTCGGGATGCCGGTGACGCGTGGGGCTGGGACGGAGAGCTTCCAGGAGTCTCCGGATTTCTGCCAGGGTGAGGGGCGCGAGAGTGCGGTAATCGTTTCTTCGGCCCCCTTTTCGATCTCGGCGGCGGCCATGGCGGCGAGGAAGGCGTGGGCGAGCATGGCCAAGGTGATGTGCCGGTACCAGCCCGGGTAGCGGCGGACTTCGTACTGGTCGAGGCCGCATTCGTTCTTCGCGGCCTGGAAGCATTCCTCGATCGCCCACCGTGATCCTGCGATGCGGACCAGGTCTTCGACGGTGACACCGTCGGGTGCGTAGGCCAGGTAGTAGGCGAGCTCGTCCGGTCGGGCCAGGCTGCGGCGGGCCAGCACCCAGCGGCGGTGGGTGGGTGTGTCGCCGTCGAAGATGTCGATGACCGGCAGCTGGGCGGCTGCCCAGTGGTAGACACGCGGGCCCTTCGCGCCATCGCCGCAGGACAGGCGCTGCCAGACGTCATCGGGCGCTTCGGCCATGAGCTGGTCGATGCGCCAGATTCCTGCCAGTGACTTGACCTGCTGCGATTTCGGGACAGCGAGCACATAGCCGACACCCGCCTCTTCAAGCATTCGCCGGAAGCCCCACTCCTGCCCGTAGGCGGAATCGGCGGTGACCCATGCGATGGGCAGGTCGGAGGCGAGGGCGCGCAGCACCAGGCTCCGGGCCAGTTCGCCTTTGGTCGCGAAGACCCGCTCGTCGGGGATCTTCGCTGCCCGGCACCGGTCCCGGTCGCCCGTCCAGGATTTGGGCAGATACAGCTCGCGGTCGACCAGCGCCCGGCCCTTGGCCGAGGCATAGGCGGCGAACACGCCGATCTGGCAGTTCTCGGTGCGGCCGGCAGTGCCCGAATACTGCCGTTGGACCCCGGCCGAGGTGGTGCCCTTCTTGAGGAACCCGGTGTCGTCGAGGATCAGGATGCCGCTCTCGTCGCCGAGCTTCTCGGCCACGTACGCCTGCACGTCGTCACGGAGTGCATCCGCGTCCCAGCGTGCCCGGTTCAGGAGGTGTTGGAGCGCGTCCGGTGTGCTGTGACCTGCGAATTCGGCGAGCTGCCAGCCGTTCTTGCGGCCTACCGGCCCCAGCAGGCCACGCACATAGGCGCGCATCCTCCACCGAAGATCCACCCGGCCGAACCGCTGCCCGACCCGCAGCAGCAACTCCTCCAGCTCCGCCGCCCACCCCGCCGCCAGCTCCATCTCGTGCACACCCGGAACAACGGTCGCACCGCACCGCCGGTCACGAACTGCCACAACATGACGCACCGTCAGTCAACTAGACTCAATAGCAAGCCCCTGACCAGGGACGATAGCGAACTACCGCTGGAGTATTAGAGGATGTCTCACGTGGCGTGACGTTTGTGCGGCATGATGCCGGTTGTGGGTGCTGATCTGTCGCAGCGGCTGGTTCCTGATGAACTGTGGGAACTGGTCGCCCCGTTACTGCCGTCGTTCGCTGCTCGTCCGCAGGGTGGCGGGACCGCTCCGTGTGATGAGCGGGCCGTGTTCACTGCTGTGGTGTACGTGCTGACCAGCGGTTGCGCCTGGCGGCATCTGCCGCCGACGTTCGGCACGTCTGCCGCGACGGCGCATCGCCGGTTCACGGTGTGGACCGAGGCGGGCCTGTGGCGCCGACTGCATCGGGCGGTGTTGGACGAACTCGGCGCCAGGGGCGAGGTCGACTGGACCTCGGCGATCATTGACGCGGCCTCAGTCCGGGCGAAAAGGGGGGCGCCCTGACCGGGCCGAATCCGGTTGATCGTCGACAGAGGCCCTTCGCGGACAGCGAGAGCACCATCTCGTCCACGCCGGTCAGCCGGCGCTGCCGCTTCTTGACGATGGCCGGCTCGAAGGAGCCCTCCCGGTCGCGGGGCACGTCAATCTCGACCGGCCCGATGTCCGTCAGCACCGTCTTGGACCGGGTGCCGTTACGGGAGTTGCCGCCGTCCTTGCCCGCCGGGTCGTGCTTGTCATAGCCGAGGTGGTCGGTGATCTCGCCCTCCAGGGCGGACTCCAGAACCGCCTTGGTCAGCTGCTGCAGCAGCCCGCCCTCGCCGGTCAACTGCAGCCCCTTGCTGCGGGCCTGCCCGACGAGCTGGTCGATCAGTTTCTGCTCGACCGTCGCGGCCTCCGGCGACGGTTCCGCCTGGTCGTCGGTGGCCACGAACTCGGTCACGGTGTCAGTCACTTGATATCTCTTCCATGATCATCAATTACACCGGTGAGCGTACAGACCCGTCGGACGAGAATCAGAAATCGAGCTCGATGTAGTCGATGTCGGTGAAGGCCACCTGCAGACCGGCAGCACGAAGTCCGCGGTCTTTGAAGTAGATCTCCTGCAGGCCTTCGGCGGCGATCTCCCGGAGCTGCTGGTCGGTGGCGCCTGCAGTGTGGGCGTCGAGGAGACGGGCCGCGTAGTCGGGGGGAAGGTGCTGGGTGATCAGGCGGACGCGGGCGTCGTCGGTGGTGCCGGGGGCGGCGGTGTAGCCGAACCGGGCCCGGGTCTCGATCATGATGCCGCCTATGGTGGCTGCCTGCTGTCTGGCCTTCGCGCGTACGCGGGGCTGCCAGCGTCGGCGGACTTCGTCGGTAAGGCGGGTGGCGAGTTCCGGGCGGGGCTGTTTGATCTGGCCTTTCACGTAGCGTTCGACGGTGCGCTGGGAGATGCCCAGCATGTTGGCTGCGGCCCGGGTGCCCTTGGCGGTTTTGACGAGGAAGCGCATCTGGGCCTGCGGGGACTTGGGCAGGGGCCGGGTGAGGGTGTTGGCGGTCGCTTTGTCGAGGCTGTCGCTGAAGATGCCCATGTGCGGTTCCTACTCCCCGCCCGCGGCGGCGTCGGTGCCTTTGATGTGCCGGGCGGGGTTGTGGCCTTCGTCGAGCATCTTCACCGCCCACATCAGTGACTGGGTGCCTTCGTGCTTGACCATGCCGGGGCTGACCCCGAGGCGGAAGCCGCCGGGCAGCGGCTTGCCCTCGGGGGTGCGGGGCAGGAAGTCCAAAGGGGTGGGGCCGTCGGAGAGGTAGACGGCGCAGTCGGACAGCACGGCGATCGGGAACAGGCCGGTGGCGGCAAGTTTGAGCATCTTGCGGTGCATGTTGACGCGGGCGGTGGCGATGACGGCGGCACGGATGTCGGGCCGCCAGGTGGGGCGCTCCAGAGCGGGCCAGCGCTCGCCGGGCCGGTAGCCGGCGCCCTGGGGGCGTTCGCGGAGCTTGCCGATGCCGCCCTTGACGGTTGCCTTGATCGCGGAGAGGACAGCGGCCTGGGCGGGATCGGTGCCCTTGTGGTGTTCCATGGCGGCCAGGAAGTCCGCCTCGTTCATGCCCGCGCTGACGCCGAGGCGTTCCATGGTGGCCAGGTAGGCGTCGCGCAGCCGGGTGTACCAGCCGTCCAGGTAGGAACCGGACTCGGGGCGCAGCCAGGCCTCAAGCGGGGTGCTGTCGCAGCCGAGTTCGGCGGCGTAGGCGACGGTGGGGGTCGCGTACCAGGCCGGGCCTTCGGGCCGTAGGCCGTGTGGGGTGAAGGGGTTGGGCAGGCGGGTGTCGAGGTTGATGTGGGAGAGGTCGACGAGCCAGCTGCCGGGCGTTTTCTTGTCGAAGCGGGGGTGGTTGACGTGGACGGGGGCGCCAAGGCCGACGGTGAGCCGGTTGACGGCTGCGGCGAAGGCCATGTTGACGTCGATGCCCACCGCGAACGGCTTTGCGCATTCGTCGTCGGTGAGCTGTTCCGGGTCGCGGATCCACTCGAAGGCTTCTTCGTCGAGGACCTCCGCGGGGGTGCGCTGGTGGCTGCGCGGGGAGCGGGCGGTGACGACGGGGTGCTCGTCGGGTGCTTCCGGCGCTGCGGGGTCGACCGCCTGGGTGAGGGCGCCGGGGTTCGGTCCGGACATCCAGGTGTCGGTGGCGGGGTCTTTGACGGGGCGGGTGGGCGGGCGCAGCGCGGTCATGAGTTCCAGGCCGCATACGGCCGCGGAACCGCGCGGGGTGATCACGCGGGTGGCGTAGTCGCCGAGGATCTGGGCCAGTTCGGGGGCCGGGAGTTGGCCGGCGCTCCCCCAGGTGCGGGTGTCGAGAGCCCCCCAGGGCAGTACGGCGAGCTGGACGCACTGACGTCGGCCGCCCTCGGCGGGCCGGTAGACGCGGGCCCAGGGGCCGAATCCGCGGCGCGTCAGCTTCCACTTGGCGCGGGCGAGTTCACGCACCAGCGGGTGGTTGTCGGCCAGGCGCAGCGCGCGGCGGTCCTCCAGCGCGGGGGGCAGGCCGAAGCGGGCGGCGGCCTGGGCGGTGAGGACGATCAGCGGATCGGAGTCCTTGCCATGGCGGTGCAGTCTCTCGGCACCGAGTCCGGACTCCTTCAGTGCCCAGTCGGCCAGTTGCGGGATGGTGGCCGCGGGACACTCCAGCAGCACTCCGCCCGGGCAGTACGCGGTGCCGTCTGCGTCCAGCACCGCCAGCGGCCCGTTCGGGAACCGCGAGTCGGCGGCTGGTGCGGCATCCGTCGGCCGGGACGGGCGCGGCGCAACCGGCGTGGGGGTGTGTGGCATGTCGTGCGCCGGGGGTGCCGTGGGTGAAGCCGTCGCAGCGCCCACTGCTGTCTGGACCGACGGCACGGAGAGGGGCTCTGCTGGGATCGCGGGCCTGCCGGGGGGCGGGACGGGTGCGGGATGGCGCTGGGCGAGGCCCTCGAGCAGCCTGCGGTAGGCCTCGCGGCGCTCCCCTTTCGGCTCGGCCCGTCCGGCCTCCCATGCCTCGATGCTCGGCACGCGCACGCCGAGAGCCTGGGCGAGGGCCGCCCGGGTCAGCCCGGCTGCTTCACGCAGCCTCACTCTCTCGGCCGGGAGGGGCAGCACGGTGCCATCGTCGACGGCGGCAAGCAGCGAGTCGACGGCTGCGAACAGTTCATGGGACTGGTCCGTCATATGTGCTCCTCCCCCTACCTGACGCCCTGGCGGATCTCTTCGAGGCGGGTCATCAGCCGCTGATAGCGCTGCGAAGCAGCCTGGGAGGAGTTGAGCCCCTGATGCTGGGCGACCTGCCGCCAGTCCATGTCGCGACGCCTGGCCTCGATGACCACCTGGGATTCCAGCCGGTCCAGCTGATGCCGCATGTCCTCGAACAAGCCGAGTGCCGCACCCACATCATCCGGGGTCACGTCCACTGCCTGCCCGCCGCTTTGTTGATGATTGGCCGCAGCCATCATCAACCGCCCCAGCAGTGCGGCGTCCTGTTCCAAGCTGCGCGCCGGGGCCCAGTGGGCGGTGGAGTCCTCCGCAAGTGCGGACAACCGCCGGCGGGCCTCGTCGCGAGCATCACGTGCCATACGGCCAGCCTACCACAACGGTTCAACTAAACAACATATTGTTGTTTAGTTTCCGCATCGCGATGCCGTCCGAGTGCAGGCTTCCTGTCGCTTGGGTGACGATGGGGACATGCCCGTTCAAGAGGAGACGCCGGATGCGCCTCTGCCGCAGATCCCTCGCCGCATCCGGGCCGTCGGCCCGGGCTGGCACCCTGTACTGCTCCGCCTGCACAAGCAGTTGGGCGCCGTCTGCCCTGACTACCGCGTAGTCGACGTGAAAGAGAAGTTCGGCGGCCTGCGGGTGTATATCGAAACCGCCGAAGGAAGCGCCAGCGGCCCACTTGCGTCTCTCATCAGGGCCGCCGAGGCGGATACTTCCGTCCTCTGCGAGTTCTGCGGCGCTCCGGGGCGGGCGAGGTCCCGCGGTGACGCACCGGCAGGGTGGATCAAGACGGTGTGCGACAGATGCCACCGGGCATGGTCCGCGCGCGAGTTGATGATCGTCAACGGTGCGGTCTGGCCGTCAGGCCGAGGTCCTGATACCTCTGCGGCACAGGGCTGATGGCCAGAGCGCCTATGCCGAACTGCCGTCCGCCTCAGTCCAGTTGCTGTCTTCACCGAGGAGCTGCAGTCCAGCACGTGGCAGCAGCGAGCCGTGCTGAACGAGTTGGCGCGCTTGCTCAATTTGAGCGTGGTGAACCGGCATGGACCATGTCAACAGCAGCCGGCCCATGCCGTCGGCTGGTGCTCAGGCAGCGCGCAGTGCTCCGCTCCGGTGGTGTGCGGTAGGGCGGGTACGGGGGGCGTGGCTGTGCCAGACCATGCCGATCGAGGTGAGTGCCAGGATCTCGTACGGCGTCAGTTCACTGCGGTGGCTGCGTTTACGGGACAGCCACCGGCCCAGGTGGAAACGCTGCCGACGGCTGGTCTCCATATGCCGGTAGGGGACGTTGAGGTGTCCTTCGCGGGCCCGGTGGGCGGCTGCGGCCAGCAGACCGGTGTGGAAGGCGGTACCGCGGCGCCCGGTCAGGCGGTGGCGCAGGAAGTGGTCGGCGGTGGGGCTGGCTCCGATGTTGGTCAGAAGGTGGCGCTGGGTGGGGTGCAGGCGCAGCCAGGTGACGTGCTGGCGCTCCAGCCAGGGCTCCAGGTCCTGGCCGGTGGGGGTGGGGACGCCGGTGGGCGTGTCCGGGCTGCGGTCCTGGCCGGCCTGGGCGCGGGCGAGGTGGTAGGCGCGCTGCCAGGTGAGGGACCAGGGCGGGTTCCAGTAGGGGTCCAGGGCGGCGAGGGCCTGGGCGTGTGCGTGCGGGAGCGGGCGGTGGCGCTGGGCGGAGAGCCAGTTGCCCAGGCGGTGGCCGCCGACGGCGTGCCTGGTGGGGACGGCGAGGTGCCCGTGCCGGCGGGCGTAGGCGGTGGCGACGGCGAGGTGGCGGTCGAAGGTGTTGGCGGGCCGCTTCCACAGCATGCCGATGTGATCGAGTGCCTCGACGCGTTCGGGGGCCAGGTTTCCGGTGGCGTGCAGTTTGCGCTGGTGGGTGATCCACAGGCCGATCGGTCGGTGGCGGTCGTCGGTGTAGCGGGCGGGGATGTCGAGGTGTCCGAAGGTGTGCAGGTAGTCGATGGCGGCATCCAGGCCCATGCCCCAGGAGCCGTTGTCGGGCTGCAGCATGCGCAGGCCCATGACCATCGCGATCTCGTTCACGCGTTCGGGTGCGTCGGGTCCGGGTTGCTCGACGGTGGCCAGCAGGTCGCGCAGGAGCGGCTCGAGGCGTTCGCGGAAGCGTTCGTCGTGGGCGCGCAGGCCCTGCAGGATCTGCCACAGGGTGCGGTAGTCGGAGGAGTTCAGGACCGATTCGACGTCCTGGCCGCGGGCGATGTAGACGGGGACGACGATGGTGGCCTTCTTGCCCTGGCCGGGGGCTTGGCGAAGGGCGCGGCCGACGGCCTGGATGGCGGCGATGGCGCTGCGTTTGGGGGCCAGGAAGACCACCGCGTCGATCGCGGGCGCGTCCACTCCTTCGCGGAAGACGTTGACGTTGGCCATCACGGCCCGGCGCAGCCGTGCCCGGGTGCGGCCGGTGGCCGCCAGGGGGTGGGCGGAGAACTCGCCGATCAGCCGGCGGCGGGTGGCGGGTGAGTGGCGGCCGCTGACGTAGGCGGTCCACAGGTTGGCCAGGCGCAGGTGGTCGGGGGCGGCCGCGGCGGCGGTGGCGAAGGTGCGGGCGAAGACCTTGGCGTGGCGCACCCGGGAGGTGAAGACCAGGACCCGGCGCAGTTTCTTCTCGTTCATGGCGCGCAGCACCATGGCCTGCTTCGCGCCCAGGCGTAGCCGGTCGAAGTCGGCGGTGGTGCCGTCGGGGATCGCGGCGAGGATCGCGTGCAGTTCGCTGTTGTTGATCTGCGGGACGATGACCTCGTAGTCGGCGAGGATGCCCATGCTGATGGCGGTGGGCAGGTCGAGGCGGAACACCGTGGGGCCGAAGATCTTGGGATCGTCCATCGAGGCGGCGGGTGCGGTGTCGGGGCCGAGGCCGCGGTCGGTGTCCTTCCACACGCGCGGGGTCGCGGTCATGTAGAGGCGGCGGCGGGCGGGGATCTTGGCGTCCTGGTGGATGGCGGCCCAGGGGCTGGTCAGGGCACCGCAGGTGCGGTGGGCCTCGTCGACGACAACCAGGTCCCAGGGCGGCAGGCGGTGCTTCCTGTGGGCCTGGACCAGGCGTTGCAGGGAGGCGTAGGTGGCGAACACGGTGACCGGGCCCTCGTGGTCGCGTACGTGGCGGGCGATCGCGGCCGGGGCGGTGGTGACGGCGTCGAAGCCGGCGCGGGCCGGATCCTTGGACGGCAGGTGGTACACGCCGATCCGCGCTCCCGGGCGCCCTGCCTGGGCCCATTCCCGGGCGGTCTGGGTGAGCAGGTCCACGCTGGGGACCAGGACCAGGGCCCGGCCGGCGGGGGCCAGGCGCTGTGCCGCGTGCGCGGCCATGATCGTCTTGCCGGTACCGCAGGCCGAGACCGCGGTGGCGCGCGGCAGGTGCTCCAGCGCGGCGGTGATCGCGTCGACCGCCTGCACCTGGTGCGGCCGCAGGACCTTGACGGCCGCCGTGCCCGGTGGGGTGCCGGTGGTCAACAGATGCCTCCCGCACGGATGTCGGCGTAGGGCGGCGCGGGTGGCGCGCCCTGCTTCCCCGAGCGTCGGCGGTCGGGGGCCGGCCGTGGCGGCGATCCGCGCCCGGATTCACCCGAAGGGGTGAATCCGGGGTGCTGCACGGTTTGGGCACCGGGGCGCGGTGGGCAGATGGCGCCGCGAGCCGCCGTCCGGGCCGCGGAACCGGCCACGGGCGCAGGGAGGCCGGAGTGCCGCGCACGCAGGAGCAGGGACCCGCCCTCGATGATGGGCCAGCCGTTCTGGACAGCGGCGCGTTCGAGGCGTGGGAACTCGACGACCGTGCCGCCTGGCGGCCGGCGGGGGCGTTGCCGATCAAGGTCCGGGCGCTGGGCGGGGAGTCGAACGGCTCCTACCTGGACCGGCTGGCCCGGGGGAACGGGCTGGCCCTGGACCGGCTGCTGCGCGGCCTGGGCGAGGGCGCCTTCGCCTCGGAGCCGGATGCCGCCGAGATCTACTTCAACCCGGCCGCCGCGCAGTTGCTCTCCGTGGTCTGCGGGCGGCCGGTGGAACATCTGCGGCGGGCCCTGCCGAGCCTGGCGCCGCAGCGGATGCTGACCCAGGGACCGGACCCGGTGTGGCAGTGGCCCTGGCGGCGCGCGTGCACGCTGGTTCCCGCGTGCCAGTTGTGCGCGGCGCGTCACGGTGCGCAGGGTCCGGTGTGGCTGGCCAGCTCGGACGGGTGGCAGGTGTGCGCCCGGCACGGACAATGGCTGGACGACGGACGCCGGGCCGGTCGCGGTTTCGTGGACCTGGGCCCGCTGCCGCAGGTCCTGGCCGCGCACCGGGAGCGGATCGTGCTGCAGCGGCGTCTGGGCCCCCTGGGGCGGGCGCTGTTCGCCGACGCGTTCCACATCGCGGCGTACTGGTGGACCCGCCGGGAGAGCACGCCGCGGGTGTGGGGGGTGCGGGCGCGGGCGGTGCGGATCGCTCCCACCGACGTGCGCGGCGCGGCGCTGTCGTTCTACCCCGAGGCCGTGGCGCTGACGCGGGCCCTGGCGCAGGCAGAACTGGCCCACCGCCGCGGGACGTTGACCGCGGAGCGCTACCAAAGCTGGCAGGAGCGCACGCAGGCGCTGGCGGCCGGGTGGGGAGTGCGTCGGGGGCCCGCGCTGGCGGACCCGCTGCGCAGGTGGGCGCTGCGGCACCGGCTGACTCCGGTCACCGCCTGCGATGCCCGGGGCGGGCGGGCACCAAGAGCGGACCGGTGCGCCGGTCACCAGCACCCGGCCACGGGCGCCCCCGCCGAGGCGTCTTGCGGGCTGGCCCAGGAGACGTGCCTGCCGTGGCGGCTGGGCTCAGCGGTGAGCGTGGTTGCAGCCGTCCATGGCCACCATGCCGGTCAACGGCCTTAGCAGCAGCGGATGTTGGACGGACCGGTGCCGGTGTGAAGTCATCCGTTCGGGTGAATGCTCGCGGCTCAGGCCCCGTTGCGGGCACGGTCGCTTGCCATGGTGGTGACAGCGGCTCGGGCCCACGCCGGGTTGTGCGCACCCCTCGGGCTGCCCGCGTGGAACTCGTGGAAGGGCCTGTCATGCCCGTCACCGTCCATCACCTGACCGAGCGCGGCGGCAAGGCCTGCGGGACTCCCGCGCAGGTCGCCGGCGTCGCCTTCGAGGAGCGTGACCCGGTGTGGCAGCCGAAGGCGTATCCGGGCCGGCGCGCCCAGATGGGCTGGTGGCCCGAGACCGCAAGCGGCCGCCGCGTCGGCTTCTCCTCCCTGGCCCGCGGCCGTATCGCCCTGCTGCTGGACTTCGCCCCCGACATCCGGACCTTCTCCTCGTGGCCGATGCGGCTCGTCTGGCCCCACGCGGACGGGAGCGAGCGCACGATGGTGCCCGACTTCTTCGCCCGCCGCTGCGACGGGGCCGGCCTGCTGGTGGCCTGCCCGCCCGCTGACGGATCCTCCCGAAAGTGGGACACGCACCAGGCGGTGCTCGGACAGGTGTGCGTGCAGGCCGACTGGCATCTGGCCACCCCGCAGGTCCCCGATTCCCCGGCCATGGCGGTGCTGGCGATGCTCGGCGAGTACCGCACGGTGCCCGCGCCGCGCCCCGATCTGGAGAAGCAGCTCCTGGAAGCGTTCGCCCGGCCGCGGCCTCTGGAGGAGGGGGTGGCCTCGGTGGGCGACCCGATCGCGCTGCTGCCGTGGGCCTACCACCTGATGTGGCGTCAGCTGCTGTGCCTGGACTTCGCCAGCCCCCTGCACCTGGGCGCCCTGGTGTGGACGGACGCGTCATGAGCGCGGTGACGGCGGGGGTCCTCGAGCCGTGCCAGGGCGTCCTGGTCGTCGGCGACCAGGTGCGCTGGGACGGGAACCTGTACCGGGTCGCCATGCTGCGCGGCAGCATGGTCCATCTGGAACCCGAGCCCGGCACGCCCGGGGTGGCGCGGCTGGCGGACGTGAGCCTGCTGGCCGCCGCCGGCCGCTTCGAACTGGCCGCGGAGCGCACCATGGTGGTGCCCGACCTGCCGTCCACCGACCTGCTGGCGGGGCTGGCCGAGCATGCCGAACAGGACGCGCGGGACTGGGAGGCGCACATCATCGAGTGCCACACCGGCCTGATGCCCGGGCGCACCGTGCCCAGGGCCGGCTACGACCCGGCCGCCACCACCCTGGTCCAGCGCTACCAGGCCAAGTCCGCGGAACTGGCCGAACAGGGCGCGGAGGTGTCCTGGCAGACGATCCAGCGCAAACGCCTGCGCTGGGTCGAACAGGGGCTGTGGGGCCTGGTGGACAAGCGGCACACCCGCTGCGCCACCGCGTTCGGGCGGGTGGACGCGCGCGTGGTCGACGCACTGCGCGCGATCCGCCGCAAGGAGGCCGAGGACCGGGAGTCCCCCGGCAACGGCAAGCGGCTCCAGGAGCGCCTGGAGCGGTACGTCAGCGACCACGCCAAGGACTGGGGAGGCGATGTGCCCAGGCTCCCGTCGAAGACCACCTTCTACAACCTGCTGGTCAAACTGGGCATCCGGCCGCGCCGGCACGCCCACCTGGAGCGCGGCGGCGGCAGGAAGCCGTCGACCGCGTACACGCCCACGCTGGCGAGCAGGCCCGGTGAGGCCGTGCAGATGGACACCACCGATCTGGACGTGATGGTCATCGGGTCCTTCGGGCAGCCGGTGCCGGTCGAGCTGGTGCTGGCCGTCGACGTGGCCACGCGCAGCATCTGCGCGGCGGTCCTGCGCGAGAAACTGACCGCGGAGAAGGAACCGCGCCGCAGCCGCGCGAAGGGACGCAGGAGCCGCAGAGGGAAGAAGCAGGCGAAGCGGCGTGTGCTGCGGCGCGGCCGCGCCCACAAGGGCATCGACTGCGCCCTGCTGCTGGGGCGGATGCTGGTGCCCGAGCCGATGCGCCCCACCTGGCCGCAGCGCGCCGCGATGACGTCCTCGCGGATGCCGCACCAGCGGCTGATCGAGATCGACGCCCGTCTGGGCCAGGCGACCGCCCGCCCCGTGATCACACCCAAGCACGTCTACATCGACCAGGGCGGCCCCTACATCTCCCAGACGTTCCTGGACGCCTGCGCCAGCATGCGGATCGTGGTGCACCCCTGCCGGTACGTCACCCCCACCGACAAGTCGGTCGTCGAGCGGACCATCCTGTCGGTCAAGACCCTGCTCGCACAGCACCTGAAGGGCTACACCGGCGGCGACCCCGCCCACCGCGGCCGCGGCACGGCCGCCGGCCCGCTGTTCACCCTGTACGAGGCCAACGAGATCCTGCAGCAGTGGATCGTGTTCGGCTGGCAGGAGCGCGAGCACGACGAACTGCGCGACCCACAGGTGCGCGGGCGGGCGCTGACCCCGAACGAGAAGTACACCGCGTGCGTGGCCACCGCCGGCTACCTGCCGGTCCCCATGGACGCCGACCGCTACCTGAGCCTGATGAACACCGCCTTCGCACCGGTCACCGACCAGGGCATCGAGATCGACCACCGCCGCTACGACAGCGACGAGCTGGGCAGCTACCGGCACACCCCCTCAGGGCTCAAACGCACCCCGAAGTGGATGATCCGCCACGACCCCTACGACCTGTCGCGGGTGTGGCTGTGCGACACCCGCGGCCCCGAGCGCCGCTGGGTCCCGGCCCTGTTCACCGACCTGTCGCTGATCGGCGGCCCGTTCACCCAGGACATGTGGGAAGCCGCCCGCCAGCAGCACCTGAGCGAGGGCGGCCGCAAGGAGGACCAGGACGCCGTCGCACGCCTGACAGCCGACCTGCTCGCCCGCGCCAGCGCCGGCCCCAAGACACTGCGCCCGGAACTGGTCGCCGCTCCCCCGCCCCTGCTTGGCGCCCGCCCGCCCCTGCCCGGCGACCAGCTCGACCTGACCGGCCTGCCGCCGCTGGACCCCGCCACCGTGCAGCCCTTCGGGGAGTTCGACCCCGACGAAGACGAGAACACCTACACGATCGGCCACCCCCACTTCCAGGCCGTCGCCCGCCGCCCCGCCCAGCCCCGCCCCAGCAAGCCCGCAGCCGCCCCGCTCACCGTGCAGGAAGCCGCCCGCATCAAGGGCCTGGGCAACGCCGAGGACGACGACTGACCCGCCCCACCTCACCGCATGCGTCCGAGCGAGCGAAGGAAGCCGACCCGATGGTGCAACCGCCCCCGCAGGACCCCGCCCCGGACGCAGAGCCGCCCCCCGGCCCCGGCCCGGACACAGACGCGGAGCGCAACGAGCTGCCCATCACCTTCCCCGCCTGGCACGCCTTCGCCGAACGCGAACTGGTACGCCCCGACCTGGCACTGTGCCCGCCCGCGGGCACCAAACTGCTCCCGAACCACCCGAGGATGCGCTACCACAGCAGGCTGACCGTGGTGCGCACCCCGGCCCTGGTGGAAGCACGCAAACGCGTCACCCAGCTGGTGCGGGTGGGTTCCGGCCGCGACGGGGTCCACCTGGGCCTGGTCCTGGACGGCCGCGGCGGCACCGGCAAGACCACGATCCTGCAGCAGGTGGGCCGCGCCCACCAGCGCCGCCTGCGCCGCCAGTACCCCCAGCTGGACGACACCATCCCGGTCGTCTACATCGCCCTGCCCGCCCAGAACGACCGCAACAACGCCTACAACATGTTCGTCGCGATCGCCGAGTTCCTGCAGCTGCCCACCACCGGGTCGCTCACCAGCCTGGTGGCGTCGATCCGCACCGTGATGGACCGGGCCCGCACCGAGCTGATCCTGGTCGACGAGATCCACCTGCTCGCCGACGCCGCCGACCGCGAGCACACCTCGGACCACCTCAAGACCCTCAGCGAGCGGCTGTCCGCGACGATCGTGTACGCCGGCATCGACGCCTGGAACATCATGACCTCGGGCACGCGCGGCGATCAGATCGCCCGCCGCAACCAGCGTCTTCAGATCCGCCCGTTCAACTACACCACCGCCGAGGAGCGGGCCCTGTGGCACAGCGCGGTCGCCAGCTACGACGACGCCCTGTGCCTGTTCCACCACACCCCCGGCGAGCTGACCGCGCTCGCCGACTACCTCTACGACCGCACCCAGGGCTTCATCGGGGCCCTGTCCTACCTGGTGTGCATCGCCGCCCAGGAAGCCATCAGCGACGGCACCGAACGCATCACCCCTGACCTGCTGGAGAGCATCTACATCGACGGCGCCAGCGAGCAGGGCCACGGCGGCCACGCCGCCTGACCGATGCCGCGCAACGAACCGAGGAGCACCCCCATGAACGAGCCGGAGCCGGACACCGGCTTCACGATCGTCCCCTCCACCTGCACCCAGGGACCCGTCCACATCGTGCTGGGCGCGGACCGGGCCACCGGCTCGATCGTCCTGGGCGCGGTGACCGACCGTTGCCCCGACGCGGTGATCGAGGAGTTCCTCGCCACACGGAAAGCATCCTGACGGACCCTCACCGATCAGACCTCCTCCCTGCGCGGGACCGGCGGCCGGGGGCACCGGGGCGCAGCCGCTGCCGGTCGCGGTGTCACCGGCCGGGGACGACGCTGTCGGCCAGGCTGGCCCGCAGCGCGGGAACGGACAGGCCGGCGCCGAGCAGCCGGACGAAGTCCTCCAGCCCCCAGGTGATCAACTGGCCGCTGCGGGTGAGGTAGAGGCCCACCCGGTCCAGGCCGAAGCGGTCCTCGAAATCCAGCAGCGCGTACCCGGCGAGCTGGTACACCGCGGACGGGGCGAGCCGGACCGGGTCCTTCAGGGCCTTGAAGTCCACCAACAGGCCGCCCGCGATCAGGTCCGCGTCGGCGCCGCCCACCGCGCGCGAACCCGCGAAAGTGGGCCCGGAGTGACAGTTGTCCCGGCTGGTTTCGGCGCGCAGCCCGGCGAGTGCGTGCTGCGCGAGGCCCACCTGCACCTCCAGGTCCCGGACCACGTAGCCGGGAACCTCCGCCAGCAGGGCGGACAGCGTCAGACCGGCGCCCAGGCGGGCGAGCGGGCCGGTCACGGCGAGGACGCCGCTGCGGTACACCTCCTCGAACCAGACCATCGCCACGCACAAACGGTCCAGGCGTTCTTCGGCCGCCGCCTCCAGAAGCACGGGCCGGTCCCGGTCGTCGGGACGCTCCCGCTCCAGCAGGCCGGCCAGTTCGGCCACCAGGTCGGCGCCGACGGCCAGCAGCGCCTCGGCACGCCGCGCCTGCACCGCCAGCGACGCCGCGTACTCAATGCCTTGGCGAACGGCTCCGTCCACGATGTCGCGGCAGGTGAAGGCGTAGCGCAGACGGTGGTCGATCGCCGCGCCGATCGTGCCCCAGGCCGGCGTGGTACCCGTCGGAGCTGCGGGCTGCTGCGGCGCCGGCGCGGCGCGGGCGGCTGTGCGGTAGCCGTCCATCACGGTTCGCTGGCGGGGCAGGTGCCGGGAGGCGAACATGGCGAACGGGCTGTCGGGCGCGCTGATCTGCGAGGTCAGGGACACGGCCACGGCCCCCTTCCCGGGGAGCGTGCGCGAGCGGGGTGCCGGATACTCCGCGCGCAACAGCGCCATCGTCGCGGCGCTCCCGCCCCGATGGTGGTGCTTCAGCAACTGCGCCACCGGCGCACCGAGGCACCCGACCGCCTGCGGCCCACATAGTGTGCGCCGGAGCGCAGTTGACTGTCCGGCAGGAACCCGGGCTCGCAGTGCACCGTGCCGGGGCGGCTCAGCGCCCCCGGTGTTCACGGTAGGCCGCCGACAGTTTCTGAAGGTCCTCCTGACAGGCTCGGAGCAGGTCATCGGGTTCACGCAGCGCCGTGTCCAGGAGCCATACGCCGCGCCGGAAGGGGCGGAAGCCGATGCTCTCCCACAAGGCTGCGATCTTCGTCTTCGCCCGCTGCCGGTAGTCCTCGGTGACCTCGTCCCGGTTGCCGGGGTACTCGGACATCGCCGGGTAGGCCGCGACCGCACAGCATCCGCCGGACAAGCGGCGGATCGCTTCCGCAGCGCACAGCGGCCCGAGCCCGAAGCCGCGCCATGCCTTGTCCAGCCGGACCCGGTCCAGGATCAGCAGGTCACCGACCGGCATCTCGACGGCTTTGTCGAAGGCCTTCGCGTACGTGCCATGCTTGCGGGAGAACACCGCGCTCGCGATGACCTCCAGGTCTCCCGAATGCGCGTCGGCGACCTGCCAGCGGTCGCGTCCGGTGACATCCCGCAACCGGTACAGCATGATGCCGCCCACCGACGCACCCGGCGCGGGCTGTTCGGGCAGACCGCTGTCCTCGTCACCGCCCGCCTCCGCCTCGTCCTCGTCACCGGGAAGTCCGTAGGTGATCGCGACGTGCCAGCACTCCAGAGTGTCCTCGTCCTCCCACTGCTCGGCCGGGTGGCCGTGGCTGTAGGAGAAGTACAGGCGGGCCGGATCGCCCGGGAGCTCATCAACGGAACGCGTGAGTGTGCGGCTCATGCTCTGAGCGTAACGGCCGGGTGTGACAGGCAGTCTGAGGTTCCGTCAGAGTGAGGCCCGCCGAGGCAGTGGGGCCGCCCAGCGCCTTCTCCGGCCCCGGACCACGCCAAGATCGCGTCCGCCGACTCCCCTGCCGGCTCCGGGCATCCGTCCCAGCAACCGCCGCTTGCCGGCCGGCCCACGCCACCGCCACGGATCCCACCGGACATGATCTCCACGCCCAACCGAGATCAAAACCCCGGCAGTTGATCACCACCACACACGGCCACAAGATGGACAAAGCGTGACAATCAAAACCCAAGATCGCCACCGGCTTCCTATGTGCGACCCGAGACACCTGCGACATCCCATCAGACTTGCAACATTGATCTACAGCCACTAGAGCAAACCGTCAGGAAACGATCCAAACCTCCCCGGCAAGCCGTCAAGTATCGCAACTATCCGAGGAAACGATCTCCAAGATCCTTCCAGACATACTTGAAACAGCGCAGGTCAGAGATCCATCAATGTCGCAAGAGCACCGGGCGGCGACAGTGAATGGCACCTGTATCCAGACCGTGGCTCTGATGATCGCGTCAGGTGAATTCCGACTCTTGTCCGGTCCGGTCGCCCGTATCTCCGCAACGCTTCCCGTCATTCATAAATCTGCGAGGCACCCGTATGCCTGATTCAGCACCGCACATCAATCTGGTGGATCCCGAACTCTATTCCCAGGGCGATCCTTTTGTGCAGTGGAAATGGTTGCGCGCCAACGATCCGGTGCACTGGCACCGGCCGACCGAGCTTCCGGGTTTCTGGTCCCTGACCCGCTACCACGACATCCGCACCGCGTACCGGGACGCGGAGACGTTCAGTTCGGCACAGGGCATCCTGCTGCGGCCGGCCGACCACGGGGCAGATCCGGGCGGCGGACGCACGCTGGCGCTGACGGACGCGCCGCGGCACAAGCAGTTGCGAGGGCTGGTCGACGGCTGGTTCGCCGTGCGGTCCGTGCGCGCGCTGGAGGCGGAGATGCAGGGCATCGCCGAACGCGTGGTGAACACCGCACTGGAGCAGGGCAGTTGTGACTTCGTCACGGACGTCGCAGCCCGGATCCCGCTGTTCGTGATCTGCAGGATGATGGGAGTGCCGGAGTCCGACTGGGAGCACCTGTACGACCTCACGAGCCAGGCGTTCGCGGCGGGTGATCCGCTCACGCGCCGCTTCGCACACCTCA
This sequence comes from Streptomyces sp. NPDC088554, assembly GCF_044752945.1. Taxonomy (NCBI): domain Bacteria; kingdom Bacillati; phylum Actinomycetota; class Actinomycetes; order Kitasatosporales; family Streptomycetaceae; genus Streptomyces; species Streptomyces sp. NPDC088554. The sequence goes on from NZ_JBIVMF010000031.1 coordinate 54,634, forward strand.
ACATCCTCGGGTACTTCGAGACGCTGCAGGCCGAGAAGGCGCAGAAGCCAGGCGACGACCTGGTGAGCGTGCTGGCGACGGCGGAGGTCGAGGGCGAACGGCTGAGCGCTGACGACGTCATCCTCAACTGCGACAACCTGCTGGTCGGTGGCACCGAGAACACCCGCATCGCGGCCGCGGGCGGCATGCTGGCACTGCTGGAGCACCCCGGTCAGTGGCAGGCCGTGCGAGACGGCCACGAACTGCTGCCGTCCACGGTCGAGGAGGTGCTGCGCTGGACGTCGACGGCCACACACATCATGCGTACCGCGGTGCGGCCGACGGAGATTCACGGACAGCGCATCGAGGTGGGCGACAAGGTGGTGTTCTGGCTGCCCTCAGCCAACCGCGACGAGTCGGTCTTCACCGACCCCGACACCTTCGACGTGCACCGCACGCCCAATCGCCATCTTTCGCTGGGCTTCGGCGAGCACTTCTGCCTGGGCAGCATGCTGGCGCGCGTCGAACTGCGTCTACTGTACGGGGAGTTGCTGCGCCAGGGCGTACACGTCGAGCTGGACGGCGAGCCGAAGCTCCTCGACTCGATTGTGGTCAACGGCCCGGAGAGCATGCCCGTGCGGATGAAGGCCGCCTGAACGCAAAGGCGAAGGGGGCGCCCAAGGTGCAGGTGGGCGCCCCCTTCACGTACCGGATGCGGCTCAGTCGGACATGGCGACCAGCACCCTGCGGTCCCCGGTGAAGGGGCGTCGTCCGTGACCCACCGCGACGTTGTCGATGACCATCAGGTCGCCCTGCCGCCAGTCGACGTCGACGGCGACCTCCAGGCCCCGGTCGTGGATGTGGAGGATGTACGCGTCCGGGATGGCGTTGCCGTCGGCGAACGTGACGGACTGCGGCAGCTCCTCGGGCGGCAGGATCTGCGCGAGTTCACGCGAGGTCTCGTCGCCCAGGGCGGCGGGGTGGAAGTGGTCGGCCTGGTTGAACCACACCTCGGCGCCCGTCACGGGGTGTGTGACTGTGGCCGGCCGGATCGGGCTGATCATCCGCAGCCCGCTGTCGGGAGTCCAGTGCCACTCGAACCCGCCGGCTTCCAGGAACGCTTCGACCTTCTGCCTGTCGTCCGTCTCGAAGGTCTGGCGCCAACTGCGTCCGAGACCGAAACCGTCGTGCAGGTTCTGGGTGTAGCGGATGCCGCCAGCGAACGCTTCGCGGACCTCGGTGTCGAGGGATGCCAGCCACAACCCTCCGTCCACGACCGGTGTGGCGCCGCCGGAGCCGGGGGTGGTGGCGCAGTAGAAGAAGAGCCGCTCCGGCCAGTGGTGGCTGTAGGACAGCTCGTTGTGCATGGCGATGGTCTGGTCCGGCGGGTACTCGGTGGAGGTGTACAGGTTCCCGCCGAGCTGGGTGCGCGGCGAGGTGCCGTGCACGTAGCCGAGCCGGTTGGGCAGCAACAGGGCCGTCGCCGTCCCGACGTCCTGCTCGGGTACCTCGAATCCGCGGAAGACCACGGCCTTGGCCCGGGCGAGCAGCGCGCCGAAGTCGCCGAGGGCTGCGAGGCGTTCGCGTATCCCGTCGACACCGGTCGGCCCGGCGGGACACACCTCCAGCGGCTTCCAGTGCGCGAGGTCGTCCGTGGGGCTCGTCTCGCTGATGGTGCTCAGGTCGCTCATGGCGCAGACTCCTCGACTGCTAGCTCGTTGTCCGTGCGGGAACACCTGGCCCTTGATCTCAGGCGGTCGCATCGAGGTGGACCGGGCTGCCCCGGCGACGGCGGCAGACGTCCACGTGGTGCAGCCAGCTGGTGGCCCGGTGCGTCACGCCGCCCGGTACTCACCCCTTCGCATGGCTGCGGGCCGGTGCGACGGGCACGGGAGCGGACAGGACACGGGAGTTCCGGGGCCGGAACCCCGGGCTTCTGCCACGGCGTCGGACGAGCCGACGGGCAGGGCCGGACGGTCACTATGCCCTCACCGTACGCGGTCGGGTCAACGCTGGGCCGTCGATCGTTCAACTGCGTGCCCGACCCGGTTGAACAGGACCACGAGAGTGCCCAACCACCTCTCTTGATCAGCCAGTTGGTCCCGTGTCATCGTGTGGCGCCCGACAGTGCCGGAGGCTGCGGCCCGGTACCGACTGTCACACGAGTCGTCCACGTCGCCGAACGGCCCGACTGCCGCCATGGGCACCCGCGGCGGGCGGGGACGTTCGTATGCATTCCGTGCGCCTGCCCTGCAACGACTTCGTCGACGACGACCTGGAGGCCCTCGTGCACCCCAAGACCGAGACCGAGGGCGCGCCATGCCCTATGTGACCTCGAACGGCATCCGGCTCTCGTACCAGCGCCACGGCCGAGGAGAGCCGGTGCTCCTCATCATGGGATCGGGCGCCGCCGGGCACGTCTGGACCACGCACCAGACACCGGCCCTGAATGCCGCCGGCTACGAGACCGTCATCTTCGACAACCGGGGCATCGGTGCGTCCGACGCGCCCGTCGGCATGTACGCACTCGCCGACATGGTCGCCGACACGAAGGGCCTGATCGAAACCCTGGGGCTCGGGCCGTGCCGCGTCGTCGGCACCTCGATGGGCGCGATGATCGCCCAGGAGCTGGCGGCCCGGTATCCGCACCTGGTGCGCTCGGCCGTCCTGATCGCCACGCGTGCACGGTCCGATGCGACGCGGCGCGCGCTGACGGAGGCGGACCTCGCGTTGCGTGAGAGCGGCGTCCGGCTGCCCCCGAAGTACGAGGCGATGCGCACCGTCCTGGAGATGCTCTCCCCCACGACCCTCAACGACGACCTGGCCGCGAAGAGCTGGCTGGAGATCTTCGAGCTGACTGGAGGCAGTGCGGGTGGCGAAGGGCAGGCGGGCGTGGACCGGGCGGGCGACCGCCGCGAGGTGCTGCGCTCGATCACCGTGCCGTGCCGCACGATCGCCTTCTCGGACGACTTGATCTGTCCGCCGCACCTGGTGGCGGAGGTGGCCGACGCCATTCCCGGCTGCGACCACGTGGAGATCGAGTCCTGCGGGCACCTGGGGAACCTGGAGCGGCCCGACGAGGTCAACAGGGCAATCATCGAGTTCCTCGACAAACACTGACCTCCTCCTCGCCACCTCACGTAAGGCCTCGCTGTGACACAGACTGAGTTCATTGCTCCGGGCGCTGCGGCGAAGATCGTGCAGCAGGGCGTCACCACCTGGACGCTGCGCATGTCCTCGCCCGGCCGGCTGCGGCCGGCCCACTCGGACGTCCCAATGCGGGTGGAGCGCTCGCAGGTGCCCTCGATCGATCTGAGTCGTGCTCTGTACGGCGCTGTCGGCTCCCACGTCTGCTGGACGGACCGGTTCGCCTGGAGCCACGAGACGTGGGAGGCCTGGGTCCAGCGGGAGTCGATGGGCACCTGGATCGCCACCGTCCAGGGCACCGTTGCCGGGTTCTTCGAGCTGGAGGCCCAGCCGGGCGGGGCCGTGGAGATCGTGCTGTTCGGGCTGTTGCCGCAGTTCTACGGCCGGGGCCTGGGCGGCGCGTTGCTGACGGCCTGCATCGAGCAGGCCTGGCGCGGCGGAGTCGACTGGGGAGGGCCGGGCGCCGAGCCGGCGTCGTACGTCTATCTGCGCACCAGCTCGCTCGACCACCCTCATGCGGTGCGCAACTACCATGCGCGCGGGTTCGAGACCGCCGAGGCGGAGACCGCCGACAAGCGGATCCCCGATCCGCGGATGGCTCCCTGGCCGTTGGCGCGCGATCCGCGGCACCTGCCCGCGAGCGACCGGTAGGACGGACTCCTCAGCTTGTCCTCAGGGAAGGCCCGTCCTCGGGGCAACCGGGTTCAGGACGAGCTGTTGCCGGCCCCCCGGACGAGGGGCCGGCTCGGCTCTGTGGGCGCTCATGCCCGGGCGAGTGCCGCCTGCTCCGTGACGAACCGGGCCAGCCGGCCGATGCCGTCCTTGATCTGTTCGTGTGCCAGATAGCTGACGGACAGTCGCAGCGCGCACTCGCCGCCGCCCCCGGGGTAGAAGTACGACATCGGCGTCCAGATGACCCCGAACTCCTCCGCCGAGCGGATCAGCGCGGCGTTGTCCGCACGGAACGGCACCGTCACGGACAGGAAGAAGCCTCCGCTCGGCTCGTTCCAGCGCACGCCGAGTGCTTCGCGTTCACCGCGTGGGAAGGCCGCGTCGAGCGCGTCCAGGGTGACCCGCATCGCGTCTCCGTAGTACGTGGCCGTGTTCACGTTCAGGTCGGAAGCCCGCCCGTCCGCCGTCAGCAGCATGCCGGCCACCAGTGCCTGGCTGACCGGCGAAGTGTTCACCGTCACCATGGATTTGACCTTGGAGAACTCGTCGGCGAGCAGGGACGTGCGGCCCGAGCCGTCCGTGACGGTCTGATCGGCGACGGCGAAGCCGACCCTCGCCCCGGGGAACAGCGTCTTGGACAGCGAACCGAGGTGGATCACCCGGCGGTCGGTGTCCATGGACTTCAGGGTCGGCACCTGCCGGCCCGGGCTGACCAGCCGGTACGGACTGTCCTCCAGCAGCAGGATGTCCTCGCGGGCGGCCAGCTCCAGCAGCTCCCTGCGGGTCTGCGTCGACATCGTGGTGCCGGACGGGTTGGAGTGGTCGGGTATGACGTAGAAGGCGCGCGGGCGGCGCCCTCGCGCACGCTCGCGCCGGATCGCTGCCGTCAGGGCGGCGACGCTGACGCCTTCCTCGGTCTCCTCGACCGCGACGGGACGGACGTCGAGCAGCCGCGCCGCGCCGGTGATGCCGACGTAACAGGGGCTGGAGACCAGCAGTACGTCCTCGGGTCCTGCGATGAGCGTGCGCACCGCGAGCAGCATCGCCTCCTGGGCACCGACCGTCACCACGATCGACTCGGGCGGTACGTCGATGCCCTCGTCCTTGCGCAGGAAGTCGGCGATCAGCTCCCGGATCTGGCCGCTGGTCGGACCGTACTGGAAGAGCGCGGAGCGCACCTGCCCGGGCGAGGCGCCCTGTGCCGCGAGGTGGTCCAGGTAGCGGCGCAGGTACGTGAAGATCTGCTCGGTGTCGAAGAAGCCGTCGTAGGGGCGCCCGGGTGCGAAGGAGATCGCGTCGGGGTAGCGGGTGGTGATTTCGTTGAGGAAGTTCATCGTGTCCAGCACCGGGTCCGAGACACTGCCGTGCAGGTCCTCCTTGCGCACGCCGGACCCACCGGCTCGTGGAGCGGACACAGGGGCGAGGTGACGGGCGCCGGCCGGACCGGCCGGCTGTCCTTCGTCCGAGACCAGTCCGGGTCCGGCAGCCGCCACCGAGCCTGTGCCTGTGAGCGCCATCGCTTCCGTCAGCTCCTCCGTGAGAATGCCGAACACGTCCGCGACTCCGTCCGCCCCGGCCGCGGCAAGACCGTGCAGGACCGGACGTCCGAGCAGCACGGCGTCGGCGCCCAGGGCGAGGGCGGCGAGCACGTCCGCACCGTGTCGTACGCCACCGTCGAGCAGAACGGGACAGGCTCCCGCCACCGTGGCGGCGATGGCGGGCAGCACGTCGAGGGTGGCGGGAGCCCCGTCGAGCTGACGTCCGCCGTGGTTGGAGACCACGATGCCGTCGACACCGGCGGCGACCGCCAGGCGCGCGTCTGCGGCGGTGAGGACGCCCTTGACGAGGACCGGAAGGGAGCTGACGGACCTCAGCCAGCCGATCACCGACCAGTCGAGGGCCGGATCGAACTCGGTCAGTGCGTGCGCGCCGGGCGAGTCGAATCCGGTGCCGGTGAGATTGGCGGGTGCGACGCCCGCGGGCAGGCGGAAGTTATTGCGCACGTCGCGCAGGCGGCGGCCCAGGCGTGGCGCGTCCACGGTCAGTACCAGGGCTTCGAAGCCCGCCCGCTCCGCACGTTCGATCAGAGCCTGCGTGACGGCGCGGTCGCGGAAGCAGTACACCTGGAGCCACAGCGGGCTGGTCGCAGCCGCCGCGATGTCCTCGAAGGTACGGCTCGCAAAGGTACTGACGACCAGGGGCAGGCCTGCGGCCCCCGCACCGCGGGCGGTGGACACTTCGCCCCCGGCGTGCGCGAGCGCGTGGTAGGCCATCGGCGCGATCGCGAGAGGAGCGGCCCAAGTACCGCCCAAGATCTCCGTCTTGATGTCGGGCATGCCGGTGCCGGCCAGCACGCGGGGCCGCAACGAGACCTGGGTGAAGGCGGCCAGGTTGGCGGCGAGGGTGCGCTCGTCGCCCGCGCCCCCTTCCAGGAAGTCCCAGACAGTGGGCTCGAAGCGCGGCCGCGCCCCGGTCGCGTAGTCGGCCAGAGTGACCAGGGGAACGGGAGCCCGATCGGATCCGCTCATCCGGCGGTCAGCCGCTCGCGCTCCACCGCTTCGTACAGGGCGCGGATGTTGGAACTGCCGAAGCCGCGGGAGCCCTGGCGCTGGATCAACTCGAAGAAGAGGGTGTTGCGTTCGTACGGGGAGCGGCTGAACAGCTGCAGGAGGTGGCCCCACTCGTCCCGGTCGGCCAGCACCTGGGCGTCGCGAAGCTCCTCGATCATGCCGCCGAGCCCCTCGAACCGCTCGCCGAGGAGGTCGTAGTAGGAGTCCGGGGTGGACAGGAAGTCCACGCCACGGTCCCGAAGTTCCCGTACCGCCGGGATGATGTCGTCGACCAGGAAGGCCAGGTGCTGCACGCCGGGTCCGCCGTTGCGCTCCAGGAACGCGTCGAGCTGGCCGGGGTCCTTGGCCGGGTCGGGTCCCACCAAGGTGAAGGTGGTGCCGCCGGTGGCGCTGCGTACGACGATGGAGTCCATGGCCTGGCCGCCGACGGCGACGTACTCGGTGTGGAAGCGGGAGAGGCCGAAGCCGTCGCGGTACAGGTCCGCGTACTGGGCCAGTGTGCCGCCGACAAGGCACACCGCGACGTGGTCCAGGGCCCGGACGTGGCCCTGCGGGCGCTGCGTACCGGACGAGGGGATCCAGCTGCGGCCCGGCGGGAGCTGGTCAGCGGGGTTGCAGACGGCGGGGATGAGCGTGTGCACCACGTCGCCGAAACCCGAAACGACGGCGCTGCCCCGCAGGGAGGCCTCGGGCCTGGCACCCGCGAGCAGTGCCGCGTCCCGGGTGCTCGCCACGTCGTCACAGGTCAGTGCGATGTCCGCGATGCCGTCTCCGTGCTCGTCCAGGAATCCCCAGATGCCCCGGCCGGAGGTGACGATGATCTGTACGTCGCCTTGTCTCAGCAGCAGGGAACTGCGGTCGACCTCGACGGAGTCGGCGACCGGCGTGAAACCCATGGCGGAGACGAGGTGGTCAACGGCCGAACGCTTGTCCCTGGTGAACAGCTCCACGTACGCGATGTCTTGCACAACCATGGAGAGAACCTCCTGATAGGCAGATGCCCTGAGTCGATGCTGGCGGAAGAAGGGGGCGGGGCACCCGCGCCGCTGCTGCGGCCCTGCTGGGTGTCCCGCCCCAGGTCGTCAATGGCGTGGATCAGGCGTGGCTACCAGCGCCACTCCTGCTGCTTGAAGAGGTGACCGGCCTTGATGTCGCGGTCCTTGCACCAGGTCAGGAACTCCTCGATCTGCTTGATCTGGTACGTGTCCTCGGTGTACGTGGTGGCCATGACGTGGCCCAGCCAGTCCTCTTCGCCCATCGCGTAGACATAGGCCTCGCCGGCGCCCAGCTCGGTCATGATCGCCGCGGCCTGCTCCGCGTTGGAGCCGCTCAGCTTGCGGGAGTTGCTCATCTTCTTGGTGACCGGGATGGTCAGCAGCGCCTGGTAGAGCCAGGTGAGCGGGGCTCCGTCGCACTCCATGCCGAGGAAGGCCATGTCGGCCTGTCCCAGGTGCTCGCGCACGTAGCGGTAGAGGGACGGTTCGATGCCGGAGGAGTCGGCGCCGATGAAGATCTTCTTGCCTGCCAGCTCCGCCCAGTACGTCGACTTGGCGCGGATGTCGAGGTCGCAGTGCTCGCCGAGGAACGGCGTCGCGGTGATCTTTCCGCCGGGGAACTCCACCTCGTCGAAGTCGTCGACCTCGATCACGTGGAAACCCTGGTTCCTGAGCATCAGGGCAATGGACGGGTCGGCCAGGTTGCCGCGCGAGGAGCGCGGGACGACGATCGCGCCGAGCCGGCCGCGCAGCTGCAGCAGCGTCTCCAGGACGATGTGGTCCTGGTGGCCGTGGGTGATCACGACGAGGTCGATGTAGTCGGGCAGGTCGTCCAGCGTGTAGCGGTCGGTCTTGTCGCTGTCCGCGCTGATGAACGGGTCGGTGACGATGGCGGCCTGCGGCGTCTGCAGGACGAGGCAGGCGTGACCGAAGTAGCGGATGCGGCCGCCGCTTTCGATGTGGCGGTCCTCGGACAGGCTCGGCTTGTCCGTGAGCAGCGTACGCAGCTGCTGCGCCTGGGCGTCGTCGAGGCCGAGCGCCTCGCGGAGGTGGGCGAGCGTCGTGGGGTGGACGCGGCTCTTGAAGAGCTCCGCGAGGCCCTCGTGGCGGAACGGAATCTGCAGTTCGAGCACATCGGGCGAAGGAAGGCGCGGGGTGCTGAGGATGAACGGACGCTCGATGCCCGTCTCCAGGGACAGCTGCACCGACTGGCGGGCCTCCTGGTAGACGTCGCTCTTGTAGACGACCGGTTCCATGAAGCGCATCTGCGCCTGGTTGTCGGTGTCGTAGGCGAGCTCGACCAGGCCGCCCAGCTCGGCCGGGAGCTTGGGGTAGAGCGGGGTGAGGTCGAAGCCGGTGGCGTTCGCCCGCAGGATCTCCTGGCCGGCGGCTATCGCCTCGGCGAACCGGAGCATGTCGGCACGGTCACGCTTGATCGTGGCGAGCAGGTCGCGGACCTCGTCGGCGCGCTCCTCCGGGATGTTGATGAAGTAACCGCCGCGCAGCTCCGGGTTGTTGCTGGCCGCGACGTGTACCTGCGGCGACTGCAGGTAGGACTCGAGGAGCGGTACCTGAAGAAAGGCCAGGTTCATCGCCGCCTGCACCGGCGCGATCGTGTAGGGCCAGGCGAAGAACCTGTCCACGAGCGGCTCGATGATTGCTTTCGACCTGAGAAACAGCTGCTCGTCGGCCATATGTGCACTCCCTCCAGGAGAACCAAGGACTAGGACCGCCCAGGGACACGCGCATGCCCATGACGCCATAGCGGACCGTAAGAACGACAAGGGGAATTGCAGAGCACCGCAATATTGCTTATGACGTTCCCCGCCGCACAGAATGTCCCGGAGGCATGGCTGGTTCAACAGGAGGAGGGTGCACAGACATTGAACACCCCTGGGCTCGTGGGGCTTGGGCACAGAGGCGGTGTTCAACTACGGATTCGTCTCAGTTGAACGGCCGGTGCGCGCTCTTTCAGTGGCCACAAAGGGCGGTTGCTAGAAAACCCCGAAAAGCCGTCGCCGGATTCCGGCGACGGCTTTTCGGGGTGCCGTTTCCCGGCTATTGATCGCGGCGCTGCACCGCGAAGATCGCGGTAACGGCGCAGACGGTGTACCACGCTGCGTACACCGCCCACGCTCCGGTCTCGGACCACGGGAAATTCGCGGGCTTTTCAACGACCTGCATCAGCCGCGCCCAGGCGCTGTAGGGCAGCAGGTGATCGACGACGGCCGTGCCGTGGTGGTCGTCGCTGATGCCCATCGGGACGAGCAGCAGGAGTGCGAAACTAACGCCTATGGTGGCGGCACTGGCCCGTAGGATCGCGCCCACAGCCATGCCGACCAGCGCGGCCACCGGGGCAGCCAGGGCGGAGGCGAGCACCGCGGACACAACACCCGGGTCGCCCAACGACAGACCGGTGTTGCGCCCGGCGAGGAGCGCCTGGGTCGACCAGAAGGAACCGCCCGCGGCGACCAAGCCCAGCACGGTGCTGACAACGGTGACGACGGTGACCTTGGCTGCCATCACGGAGCGGCGGGCGGGTACGGCCGCGAACGTCGTCCGGATCGTTCCGGTGCTGTACTCGCCAACGACGGTAAGGGCGCCCATGGCGCTGGCGGTCAGCATCAGGCACAGCACGGCAGCGTCGGAGAAAGAGTCGAGCATTGCCCAGTTGGGCATGAAGTCGGCCTTCTGCTTGGCATCCCAGCCCGGCCAGTTGCTGTAGTCATTGTAGGCGGTGAAGACGTTGAAGCCGATGATGGCCAGTGTGCCGGCCACGAACGCCCACGGTGTGGAGCGCAACGACCACATCTTGATCCACTCGGCGGCGATCAGGTCAGTGAAGCGGGCTCGAGGCTCGGCCGTTTCAGCGGACAGCACGGCGGTCTCAGTGCCGGACCTGGCGGTTGCGGTCATCGGGCGTCTCCTGCGGCGTACTCGACGCTATCAGCGGTTACTTCCATGAAGGCAGCTTCCAGCGAGGCGGTGTGGGGAGTCAGTTCGTGCACCGGAACCATGTTCTGGAAGGCAAGGTCGCCGATGCGGGCCGCGCTCAGGCCCGTCACCGTCAGCGAATTGTCAGTGTGCGGCTCCACGGAGGCGCCCGCCTCAACAAGGATGGTGCGCAGTGCGGCCACGTCGGGGGTGCGGACTATGGCACTCTGATGAGCTCCCCGCGCGGCGAAGTCCTCGAGGCTCTCTGCGGCGATCAGCCGACCCTTGCCGATGACGACGAGGTGGGCAGCAGTGTTCTCCATCTCGGACATGAGGTGGCTGGAGACTAAGCCTCGATCCACCGGTCGGTTCTGAAGCCGGTTTTTGAGGCTCGCTGGGCCGGGCGTGGGATTGCCGACTGGATGCAGGCATGGGGTATTT
>NZ_JBIVMF010000032.1:0-63857 GCF_044752945.1 Streptomyces sp. NPDC088554
TTTCCTCCGGGCTTTCCCTTCGGTGTTTCATTCTGTTCTGTCCCGCTGTCCTGCGTTTCCGACTCTATCAGACTCTTTCGTGTCCGATTCCCCGTTGGAGCGGGGCTTGCTTTCCAGTTCTTCGCTTTCGCGCTTTCCCTTTCCGGCGGTTCCGACTCTACCAGATCCTTTCGGTCCTGATTCCCAGTCAGAGTGGGCTGCCATCCGGGCTGTTGGGCCCTTCCGACGTCCCAAACCTTAGCGGATTTCGCAGGCGACTCATAATCGAGTGTTCGAAATCAATTTCGGCATGCCGAAATGAATCCCGACCCGGGAGATCATGCTTGGTTTGGGTGCCGCTGCTGCGGCAGAGTGGCTGTCTCGGAACCATGTCGGCTCCGTGACAACTCGAAGAACCTTACGGATCGAGCAGGGGCGTGTCAAACCGCCCTTGTCGCAGCTCAGAGGACGGGGTCGGGCCGCTGTCTAGGCCAGGTCCGTCAGGCGCCCGCCGGCGTCGGGCTGGGCGTGTTCCACCCGGCGGAGGAGGCGGACGAGCATCTCGCCGAGGACTCCGCGTTCGTCGCCGGAGAGGTCCTGGAGCAGTTCCTCCTCGAAGTCCGAGGCCATCCGCATCGCCGCCAGCCACTTCGTACGGCCCTCGTCCGTCAGCTCGACGATGACGCGGACCCTGTTCTTCTCGTCCCGGTCGCGCGTGACCAGGCCGTCGCCCGCCATGCGGTCGATGCGGTGGGTCATGGCGGCCGGGGTGAGGCCGAGGCGTTTGGCGAGTTCTCCGGGGCCCAGGCGGTAGGGGGCTCCCGAGACGACCAGGGTCTTGAGGACTTCCCATTCGGCGTTGCTGATACCGAGGTCGGAGACCTGCCTGCCGTACGCGACGTTCATACGACGGTTAAGCCGGCCGAGGGCCGAGACGATCTGTTCGACCTGGGGGTCGAGGTCACGGAACTCGCGCTGGTAGGCGGCGATCTGCTCGTTGAGGCTCGGCTCCTGGAGATCCGGCGGGCCGGGTTTCTCGGGGGTCTCGGACATCGGGGCAGTATGCCACGGGCTCTCCTGGCGTTGAAGTCCTTCGGTGTGTACTCTTCAGAGGTTAAGTTTTAGCTTTGAAGTGTTGAGGTCTGAGAAGTTGAGGCAGGTGAGTGTGTCCAGGGCGACGGGCGCCGCGATGCGCCGAATCCAGGCGGGGAACGCGCTGAGCGCGTTCGGGCTCGGGTTCACGGTTCCGTATCTCTATGTGTATGTGGCTCAGGTGCGGGACCTGGGCGCGGGTACGGCGGGGGCCGTGCTGGCGGTCTTCGCGATGGCCGCGCTGGTCGTGCTGCCGTTCACGGGCCGGGTCATCGACCGGCGCGGGCCGCTGCCCGTGCTGGTGGGGGGTGCGGTGCTGGCGGCCGTGGGGGCGCTCGCCATGGGTGTGTCGGCGAGCGTGGCGACCGCCGTGCTGTCCGCCGCGCTGCTGGGGGCCGGGACCGCGGTGGTGCAGCCCGCGCTGGCCACGATGATCGTGTGGTGCTCGACCCCGGCCACCCGGACGCGGGCGTTCGCGACGCAGTTCTTCCTGGCCAATCTGGGGCTGGGCGTCGGCGGGCTGATCGGCGGGCAGCTGGTGGACGAGGACAGACCGGGCAGTTTCACCCTGTTGTTCTCCATCGAGGCCGTGATGTTCCTGGTCCTGGCCGCCATCTCCGTCACCGTACGGCTGCCGCGTCCTTCCGCTGCCGTGGGTGCGGCTCCCCAGGAGGGGGCGCGGGGCGGGTTGCGGGCGTTGCTGCGGCATCGGGCGATGGTGCAGCTGTGTGTGCTGGGGTTCGTGTTGTTCTTCGCCTGTTACGGGCAGTTCGAGTCGGGGCTCGCCGCGTACGGCACCGAGGCCGCCGGGATCGGGCCCTCGACGCTGGGGATCGCGCTGGCAGCCAATACCGCGGTGATCGTGGTCGCGCAGTTCGTCGTACTGCGGCTGGTCGAGCCGCTCAGGCGCAGCCGGGTGATCGCGGCGGTCGGGCTGATCTGGGCCCTCGCATGGCTCGTCGCGGGGTACGCGGGGCTCGGGGACGGCAGCCGGACGATGGCGACGGCCGCGTTCGTATCGACGTACGCACTGTTCGGGCTGGGGGAGGCGATGCTGTCGCCGACCGTGGCGCCGCTGGTGGCCGATCTGGCGCCCGAGTCGATGGTCGGGCAGTACAACTCCGGGTTCGCCCTGGTGAAGCAGTTGGCGCTGGCGGTGGGTCCGGCGGTGGGCGGGCCGATGGGGGCGGCGCTGCACGGGCCGTACATCGTGACGTTCGTACTGTTCTCGCTCGGTATCACCGTGCTCGCGCTGCGGCTCGGGCGGCAGCTCACCCCCGTACAGGACCGGCCGTCGTTGCTCTCGGGCTCGCGGGTGGTGGCTCGGCATACGCCGGAGGCGGCTGTGCCTGAGCCTGTTCGTTGAACCGGAGCTGTTCGTCACATACGGGCAGTACGGAGGTCATGCGTGGGGCAGGGCGAATTCGCACCAGACCGCCTTGCCGCCGCCCGGAGTACGGCGGGAGCCCCAGGACGAGGCGATGGTCGCGATGATCGAGATGCCGCGCCCCGCCTCGTCCGCCGGTTCGGCGCGGCGCCTGCGCGGCAGGTGGTCGTCGCCGTCCGTCACCTCGATGATCAGCCGGCGGTCCGTGCGGCGCAGCCGCAGCCGCATCGGCGGGGTGCCGTGCTGGAGGGAGTTGGCGACCAGCTCGCTGGCGGCCAGGACGCCCAGATCGCGCAGCTCGACCGGGAAGCGCCAGGAGCTGAGGACGCCGGTCGCGAAGGCGCGGGCGCGCGGGGCCGCTTCGACGCCGCCGAGCAGGTCGAGCGCGGCGTTGTGGAACAGCTCCGCGTCCGGGCCCGTGCGGGCGGGGTGCTGGATGACGAGCACCGCGACATCGTCGTCATGGTCGTCGGTGACGCCGAGGGAGCGGATCAGCCGGTCGCAGACGACCTGGGGTGAGCCCTGCGCGCCGGACAGGGCGCGCGCCAGGGACTCGACGCCTTCGTCGATGTCCTCGCCGCGCCGCTCGACCAGGCCGTCCGTGTAGAAGACGGCGGTGGAGCCGGGCGGCAGGCCGATCGAGCCCGAGGTGTGCTGCCAGCCGCCGGTGCCGAGCGGCGGGCCCGTGGGGTCCTCGGCGCGCTCGACCGAGCCGTCCGCCGCGCGGACCAGGACGGGCAGATGGCCCGCCGACGCGTAGACGAGCCGGCCCTCGTTGGGGTCGTGGACCGCGTAGACGCAGGTGGCGATCTGGCTGGCGTCGATCTCGGCGGCGAGTCCGTCGAGGAGCTGGAGCACTTCGTGCGGCGGGAGGTCGAGCCGGGCGTAGGCGCGGACCGCCGTACGGAGCTGGCCCATGACGGCGGCGGCGCGGACGCCCCGGCCCATGACGTCGCCGATCACCAGGGCCGTACGTCCGGCGCCGAGCGTGATCACGTCGTACCAGTCGCCGCCGACCGCCGCGTCCTCGCCGCCTGGCCGGTAGGTCGCGGCGACCCGCAGGTCGTCCGGCTGCTCCAGCTCCTGCGGGAGGAGGGAGCGCTGGAGGGTGACGACGGTCCTGCGCTGCCGGCGCTCGCTGGCGCGCAGCCGCTCGGCCGCCTCCGCGTGGTCGGTGACGTCGGCGGCGTGAATGAGGATGCCCCGGGAGCCCCGGCAGTCGACGGGGGTGCAGGTGACGGTGTACGAGGAGCCCTCGCCTCGGGGGCTTTCGCCGCGGGTGGTCTCGCCTCGGGGGCTCTCGCCTCGGGGGGCGGGGTCGCCGCGCTGGGGGCTCTCGCCTGCCGCGCTCCGTTCGTCGTCCCGTACCGCCTGGACCTTGCGGGACTTGACCGTACGGGACTTGCCGCTGCGCAGGACCTGGTCGAGCAGCGGGAGCAGGCCCAGCTCGGCCAGCTCGGGGCAGCTCCCGGCCGCCGTCCCGCCGGGGGTCCTCGGGCCGAAGGCCGTCGCGTACGCCTCGTTCACATACGCCACGCGGTGCTCCGGGCCGTACACCAGCGCGACCAGCGCGGGCAGCTCGCCCAGGATGTCGCGGACGGAGAGGTCGAGGTCTTCGAGCGTGGGGATGCCGGGGGCGGGGGTGCCCGACGGGGGCATGCCCGGGGTGGGGACGCCGGGGGTGGCCGGGGTGTCCGTCACGGAGTCGCGCCGCTGTTCGTACTCACCACGGGCAGCGGGCACCGAACCGCGGGCCGTCCGCGCGGCGGCGCGGCGCTGTGTACCGGGGAGCCGGGCGCTCCAACGCGTGAAGTTCACGGATTCTCAGGCCTCATGGTGTCTGGGGGTGGTGCTTGCGGGTCGTCGGGCCGGGCTGTCGGTCCTCCGGCCCGCGCTGAACTGGGCCGGATCACTCTGCGCAGATATGAGCCCACCTATGGTCACACGTCCAGTGTGGCCGATCGCACTGACAACCGCCCCCGGCCGACCGCCCGGAGGGGGCTCGCGCGGTCGGGTTCCGGTGGCTTCGGGGGTTCTTCCGGTGGCGTCAGGGGTTCTTGGGGTCGCCGCCCGCGGCGAGTTCGAACTCGGCGCGCGGGTGTTCCAGTGAGCCGAGGGAGACGATCTCCCGTTTGAAGAGCCCGGAGAGGGTCCATTCCGCGAGGACGCGGGCCTTCCTGTTGAAGGTGGGGACACGGCTGAGGTGGTACGTACGGTGCATCAGCCAGGCCGGATAGCCCTTCAGCTTGCGGCCGTATACATGCGCCACGCCTTTGTGGAGTCCGAGGGAGGCGACCGAACCGACGTACTGGTGACGGTAGTCCTGGAGGGGTTCACCGCGCAGGGAAGCGAGGATGTTCCCGGCGAGAACCTTGGCCTGCCGGACGGCGTGCTGCGCGTTGGGCGCGCACTCCTTGCCGGGTTCGTCCGAGGTCAGATCGGGTACGGCGGCGGCGTCGCCCGCGCTCCAGGCGTGGTCGACGCCGTCGACGGAGAGCTTGGCCGTGCAGCTGAGCCGGCCGTGTTCATTACGGGGCAGGTCGCTCGCGGCGAGGATCGGGTGCGGCTTGACGCCCGCCGTCCATACGATCGTACGAGTAGGAAAACGGGCGCCGTCGCTCAGCGCGGCGACCCGGTCCTCGCAGGAGTCCAGCCGCGTGTCGAGCCGTACGTCGATATTGCGGGCGCGCAGCTCGCGCACCGCGTACCGGCCCATCTCTTCGCCGACCTCGGGGAGGATCCGGCCGGTGGCCTCGACGAGGATCCATTTCAGGTCCTCCGCCTTGATGTTGTGGTAGTACCGCGAGGCGTAGCGGGCCATGTCCTCCAGCTCGGCGAGCGCCTCGACACCCGCGTAGCCGCCGCCGACGAAGACGAAGGTCAGGGCGGCGGCGCGGATCACGGGGTCGCGGGTGGAGGAGGCGATGTCCATCTGCTCGATGACGTGGTTGCGCAGCCCGATGGCCTCCTCGACGGTCTTGAAACCGATGGCGTGCTCGGCGAGACCGGGGATCGGGAGAGTACGGGAGACGGAGCCGGGGGCGAGGACGAGTTCGTCGTACGTCAGCTCGACGGCGCCGTTGCCCTCCGCCTCGGAGCCGAGGGTCTTGAGCGTGACCGTGCGTTTGGCGTGGTCGATGGAGGTGGCCTCGCCGATGACGACCCGGCAGCCGGGCAGCACCCGGCGGAGCGGGACCACGACATGACGGGGTGAGATGTTTCCGGCGGCGGCCTCGGGGAGGAAGGGCTGATACGTCATATAGGGGTCCGGGGAGACGACGACGATCTCGATCTCGGCCTCGGCCCCGACCTCGTTGCTCTGCGGCCGGCTGCTCCGCGACTGGCTTTTCTGTGGGCCCCCGTTCCGCGGGTTCCACTTCCGCTTCCGGTTTCTGTTCCGGCTCTTCAGCTTCCGCTGGAGGCGCAGCGCCGTGTACATGCCGACGTAGCCGCCCCCGATCACCAGAATGCGCGCTCCGGGCGTGGGTGCGGGGGTCGTCCCCGGGGAGATCTCAGCCTTCACCATCCCATGACGCACCGGGCCGAGGAGTTTGTCCACAGGCACAACGCATTGTGTGACTGGAAGCGATCGGTGGCCGGCTGCGGGCAAAGGCGCGGGTATGGGCGGATGGTCGCAGGTCAGCGGGGGCTCGGAGGGTGTGGGGAGGGGTACTGATCGGGCGGCTCGCGGTCCTTGCTCCGATCGGGGGGCGCCCGATGCGGAACTACCCTCTTCTGAATTGCCCCGGGCTCAACTATGTTCGTAGTTCGTCGTGGTGTCGGGGGCCCCTTCGGCGGGACCGCGCACCCGGCTGTCAGGGCGGGGAGTCTCCGGGGGGAGACACCATTACGGGGGAACGCGTATGGACATTCAGGGTTCGCATGGGCACGCCGCTGTCGTCGCGGACGACGACGGACGGATGAGCGTGGGGACGAGCACGGGTACGGGCGTTGGTACAGGCGTTGGTACGGGCATGACGGGCGGCCCGGTCCCGGGCGGTCGCGCGGCGTCCTCGGCGTCCTCGGCTCACTCCGTGTCTTCCGCTGCGTCTTCCGCGCCGCTCCGGGTGGACGCGCAGCGCAATCTGGAGCATGTACTCCGGGCGGCTCGCGAGGTGTTCGGCGAGCTGGGGTACGGAGCGCCGATGGAGGATGTGGCGCGGCGGGCCCGGGTCGGGGTCGGCACGGTCTACCGGCGGTTCCCGAGCAAGGACGTGCTGGTCCGGCGGATAGCCGAGCAGGAGACGTCCCGGCTGACCGAGCAGGCGCGGACGGCGCTGGGCCAGGAGGACGAGCCGTGGTCGGCGCTCTCCCGCTTCCTGCGCACCTCGGTGGCGTCGGGCGCGGGGCGGCTGCTGCCTCCGCAGGTGCTGCGGGTGAGCGTGGACGCGGACGAGCCGGGCCCGGAGCGCGGGGCGGCGGACGGGACGCGGGTGCCGCAGCAGCGGCAGGCCGGGCAGCCCGATCTGCGGATGGTCGGACAGCAGTGGGGGGTGGTCCCGGGATCCGCCGCGGTGTCGGGACCGGGCACCGGTTCGGCCTCTTCCGCCTCTGGGCCGGGCGCTGTCGAAGGGCTGGACGCGCCGGGCACCGTCGAGTTGTTAGAGGTAGTGGGGCAGCTGGTGGAGCGGGCCCGTGGAGCGGGTGAGCTGCGCGGTGATGTGACAGTGGCCGATGTCCTGCTGGTGATAGCCACGGCCGCGCCCTCGCTGCCGGACCCCGCGCAGCAGGCCGCGGCTTCGGCTCGGCTGCTGGACATCCTGCTGGAGGGGCTCCGCTCCCGGTCGTCCGTCTGAGGCCGCTCACCCGTTCCGTGTCCGTCGAGACCGACCGTTCCGTCGAACGCGCTTGCCGCTGAACGTGGTTGGGCGTTACCCGAAAGGGTGAACGTTAAAGCCCTGGTCGGGGAAACCACCCCGGACGAGTGGTTGCCGGGCTCGAACGCTCCGGGCGCCGCGGTGGGCTGTGGCACTCTGGCCCGGTGTTGGGGTCACAGGGGTGCGTACGGGGGCTTCCGCGGTGAGCGGTGACGGACGGGACGAGCCACTCGGTGGTGGCGCCGATGGCGGTACGGGCGGTGGTACGGGCGACGGGGTGAGCGGCGGCGCGGACGGTTCGGCACCGGCCTCCCGGCAGGTGCCGAGCCAGGGCGGCCCCAAGGAGATCCCGAACGGCCCGGCGGGTGTCCCGGGTTGCGGTCCGGCGGGCGTTCCGGGCGGCGGCTCGACCAGTGTTCCTGCTGCCGGCGTTCCGGGCGGTGGTACGGGCGGTGTTCCGGGCGGTGGTACGGGCGGTGTTCCGGTGCAGAGCGGGCCCGGTGGCTCCGGCAGGCCGGGGGTCTTCCCCGAGGCGGGCGAGCCGGACAACAGCGTGCCGACGCAGCGGGAGCGGGCCGACACGCCCACCGCCGTATCCGCCGGCGCGACGGGCGCCGACCTGCCGACCGCCGACCTGCCGACCATCGAGCTGGCGGTCGTCCGGCCGTTGGCCGCCGTGGCGTCGTCCGCCGGGTCGTCCTCCGGGTCACCCTCCGACGAGCTGCCGCCCTCGGACGCCGAGCTGATCCAGCGCATGCGCGGCGGCGACGACAGCGCGTACGAGGAGCTGTTCCGCAGGCATTCGGCGGCGGTGCGCCGTTACGCGCGTACCTGCTGCCGGGACACGCACACCGCCGACGATCTGACCGCCGAGGTCTTCGCCCGTACCTTGCAGGCGGTACGGGGCGGGGCCGGGCCGGAGCAGGCGGTGCGGGCGTATCTGATGACGACCGTACGGCGCGTGGCCGCTTCCTGGACCAATTCCGCGAAGCGGGAGCAACTGGTGGACGACTTCGCGGTGTTCGCCGCGCAGGCCGCCGGGTCCTCCGAGGTCTCGGACGCGGACACGCTCGATCTGGGCGCGGACGTCCTCGCGATGCACGAGGCCGAGCGGTCCCTGGCCCTGCAGGCGTTCCGCAGTCTGCCCGAGCGCTGGCAGGCGGTGCTCTGGCACACCACCGTCGAGGAGGAGTCACCGAGCGAGGTGGCGCCGCTCTTCGGGCTGACCGCCAACGCCACGGCGGTGCTGGCCAGTCGGGCGCGCGAGGGGCTCAAGCAGGCGTACCTCCAGGCGCATGTGAGTTCCGCGCTCACCTCGGCGGGCGACTGCTCCCGCTACGCGGACCGGCTCGGGGCGTACGCGCGCGGCGGGCTGCGGATGCGTGCCGAGCGCGGGCTGCGCAAGCACCTGGAGGAGTGCGCCAAGTGCCGTCTCGCGGCGGGCGAGCTGGCCCAGGTCAACTCCGCGATCCCGGCGCTGCTGCCGGTCGCGGTGATCGGGTGGTTCGCCGCCGGGTACTCGCTCAAGGCGGCGGGGATCGTGGCGGGCGGTGTCGCGGGCGCGGCCGGTGCGGGCGCCGCCGCGGCGGCCACGGGCGCGGGTGCGGCTGGCGGCGCGGGTGCGGCCGGGGGCCTCGCCGCCGAGGGGCTCGGCGCGCCCGCGAAGGCCGGGGTCGGGGCGCTGGTGATCGCCGCGGCGGTCGCCGGGGTGGTCTGGGCGATGGCGGGCGACCCCGCGCCCGCGCCGAAGCCCGACGCGAAGCCGCCGGCCGTGCGGTCGGTCGTACCGCCGGAGCCGTCCTCCGAGGCACCGCGTCCGCCCGTACCGGAACCGGAGCCGCCCGCGCCGGTGCGTGTCGCGGAACCGGAGGTCCCGCGCAGGCCGACGCCCTCCGCCGCGCCGAGCCCCACGCCCACCAGGCCCGAGCCGTCGCCGTCCCCGAAGCCGACTCCCACCCCGACCCCGACGCCCACCCCGACCCCCGAGCCGCCGCCTCCGCCCCGGCCCGCCCCGGCCGACTACCAGGTGAGCGAGTTGCGGTACGGCGGCTTCGAGGACGGTTCCGAACCGGAGGTGCGCCTCGGCGGCGGCTTCCTCTGGCAGCGGCCGAGCGTGACGATCGGCGGCACCTCGTACGCCCCCGGTGTCACCATGCACGCCTCGACCTCGGTGACCATCGACCTGAACCGCGCGTGCTCCACCTACGCCGCCCTGGTCGGGGTGGACGATCTGGCGCTGGGGACGGGCTCCATGAGCTTCTCCGTGTACGGCGACGGGGCGCGGCTCTGGCAGTCGCCCGTACTGAGCACGGGTGAGGCGGCCGTGCCCGTACGGGTAGGGATCTCCGGGCAGCGGTCCATCCGCCTGGTCGTCGAGCCGCACACGCCGTTCGACGCGGTGGCCCTCGCGGACTGGGCCCAGTCCCGGATCAGCTGCGGCTGACCCCGGCCGCCGGGCGTCAGCGCAGGGTCGGTCGGGGGGGCACACCGCCCGCCACCGCCCGCTGGCGGGGGGCCGCGGTGCCTGTCCAGCAGGTGCCCCGGCGGGAGAGCAGGCGGCGGAGCCACAGTTCGGTGGAGACGAGGTCGGCGAGGCCGTCGAGGGGGACGGGTTCGCCTTCGGCGGCGGCGCGCAGGGCCTTGCGTACGACGCGGGCCTCGACGAGTCCCGCGTCGGCGAGCAGGGGCGCGTCGAAAAGGGTGATCAGCTCGCCGACGGCCGAGCGGAGGCCGACATGGGTGGTGGCGGCGGATCCGGCGCGGGAGGTGGCGCCCCAGCCGGCGGGCAGGTCGTGGATGCCGGTGCCCGACAGAACCGTACGGAGGACATCGGCGCGGGCGCCGGGCTGGACGCGCAGTGCTTCGGGGAGTTCGCGGCAGGCGCGGACGACCTGGTTGTCGAGGAAGGGCGCGTGGAGGCGCTGGCTGCGGATCTCGGCGGCCTGTTCGAAGACGCGGTGGTCGGCGGCGTGGCGGGCGAGGGCGGCGCGGGCGCGGGCCTCGCCGGGGCGCTGGACGGAGGTGGGGCGGGTCGCCGCCGTCATCAGCCGAACCGATACTTCGGCGAGCGCCTCCCCCGTCAGCCACCGGGCGGCCGGTCCGGGTCTGGACCAGGTGAGCGCGGCGAGCGAGGCGCTCAGCGGGCCGTTGGCCCCGGCGCGCCCGGCGTATCCCGTCCGGTTGGCCTCGGGCAGCCGCGCGGCGGCCTCTTCGAGTCCGGTGCGGTAGGCCGTACGGGCGAGCCGGCGCGCCGCCCGGTACACCGTGAACGGGATGAACACCGAGGACGCCGAGAATGTCTCGGCCCGGGTGAGCGCGGTGATCGGGTGCAGCAGATGGCGTCTGCGCCGGTCCAGCAGCAGGTCCGCCATGCGCGCCGGGTGCGCGTCGAGGACCTCGCGCGCGCCCGCGCCGGTGAAGTGGTCGGCGCTGCCCGCCGCCAGTCTGCGGCGGTGCCGTTCGGCGGTGACGAGGGAGGGGCCCGGCTCGTCGGTGAGCGGGCCGTCCAGTTCGGCGTACGGGAGGGCCTCCTCGCCCGCGGCGACGACGACGTGGTGCAGCCGGGGGTTGGCCGCGATGGCTCTGGCCCGTTCGAGTTCGGCCTCGTCGCGGCCGCCGGCCGACAGGTCGTTGAAGGTGACGGCGAGCAGCCGCTCCCCCGCGCCCGTGCCGTGCCCGAGGATCGTGCCCGGCGTGCCCGGCAGCCCGGCGGCGAGCAGGGCGAGCGTGCCCGACGCGCTGCCGCCCGACAGGTCGGCGCCGATGCCGGGGACCGGCCCGCCCCGGGCGGCGCGCCGCTCGGCGGGGCCCATGCCGGGGACGGGCCCGGGGTCGGGCGGCAGGGTCTCGGGGGAGTGGCGCGGGGCGTGCAGCCGGGCGCGTACGGCGTCGACGAGCGCGTCCCGTACGCCCTCGACGGCCCGGTCGGCGTCCTTCTCGGGGCCGGCGACGGCGAGCGAGGCGACCGGTTCGTACCCGGTGATCTCGCGCGAGCCCTCACGCAGGACCAGCGCGTGGCCCGGCGGGATGCGTTTGACGCCGTCGTACGGGGTGGAGTCGCGCAGCGCCTCCGGGGTCTCGGGGCAGGCGAGGAGCGCGGCCAGGTGCCCGATGTCGAGCTGGGCCTCGATGAGGTCGGCGAGCGGGAGGGCGGCGGTGGCGTACGCGGTTCCGTTGGCCCAGGGGGTGTAGAAGACGGGGCGCGCGCCCGCCAGGTCGCCCGCGACGGTGACCCGGCGGCCGATCTGCGCGACGGCGGTGTAGCTGCCGGACCAGGCGGTGAGGTGGCGCAACGCCCCGCCGCGGGCGGCGAACAGACCGACCCTCAGCTCGTCGTCGGTGGCCCCGCAGCAGCCGAGGACGGCGAGCCGGGTGAAGGGGTCGACGGTGACGATCCTGACCTCGTCGGGGCGCCAGTCGCCCACGGCCCACAGCGGATCCGGGTCGCCCCACAGGAGTTGTGAGCCGACCGGGTGCACGCTGCCGCTCTCGGCGTCCCCGACGGGACCGACCGCCCCGGCCGTACCGAACCGCGCGGCGATACTGCTCCAGCCCACCAACCAGCGCATCGCCGCCTCCACAGCCTGTGGATGAACCCCGTCCGGTACCGGACGGCCAACCGTCGCACGGCCGCCGACCGCCGACCGGCCCCAGCGGATCCCGGAGCGACCCCAGAAGATCAGGGAAGATCGGGAAGGATCAAGCTGGCACGCTCCGGCCGTACCCGTTCAGGACCATGCTGCCACGGCAACGGCGCGCGGGAGGGCCTACGGAAGCGTGGGCGAGAAGTCGAACGCGCCCCTGGCACTGGCCGTTCGGCGGAGATGCGGGCCGGCGCCCATAGGCAGCATTCAGCCAATCTCCGTGCTCTGCGCGGCGCTCGAACGCCTCCGCACGTTCAGCCCGGGAGGCTGGATCACACCTCCCGGACTGATCCACCGCCCGCGGGGATTGGAGCGGCGGGATCCCCCAGTCCACTGGTTCCAGTACGCAATGGACCGACCCACGCAGGTCTCATGGAAGCCCCGGCACTCCTTCCCGGCCAAGAGCGCACGGCCGGGCGCACGGCCACACACCCGGAGCACGAGGTGGCCTCCGACCGGCTCGGAGGGGTCCTGGAGGCGATCGTCGTACGGACAACAATCCCGCCATCCGGAAGTCCGCCCCTTAACGGCCTGGATGTGGCGAACTACGCTGGGTTTACGAATGCCGCGCGCCTATGCCGCGACGCGGCGGCCGTCTGTGTCGAGGGGTGGCGCATGTCCAGAGAGCAACGAGGGCCGAACGAAAAGCTCGGAACCGTTCTCGCCCTCGCGGGAATCAGCAACGCGGGCCTCGCCCGACGGGTCAACGACCTCGGGGCGCAGCGCGGACTGACACTTCGCTACGACAAGACCTCCGTGGCGCGGTGGGTCTCGAAGGGGATGGTTCCGCAGGGTGCGGCGCCCCATCTGATCGCCGCCGCCATAGGAGCCAAACTGGGACGCCCGGTCCCACTCCACGAGATCGGCCTCGCCGACGCCGATCCGGCGCCCGAGGTCGGGCTCGCCTTCCCGCGCGATGTCGGCGAGGCGGTGCGTACGGCGACGGAGCTGTACCGCCTCGATCTCGCGGGCCGGCGCGCGGGCAGTGGAGGCATCTGGCAGTCGCTGGCCGGATCCTTCGCAGTGAGCGCTTACGCGACGCCCGCCTCGCGCTGGCTGATAACCCCCGCCGACTCCTCGGTGGCGCGTGACGCGTCGGCCGCGGAGGCGGCGCGGGGGGCGCAGGGCGGAAATGGCGGGAACGGACCAGGAGGCGACGGTACGGGTACGGGCTCCGCCCCGGGGGCCGGCCCCGGGGACGTCTCGCCGCTCCGGGTGGGCCACAGCGACGTGGCCAAACTGCGGGAGGCGGCGGCCGACGCCCGGCGCTGGGACTCCAAGTACGGCGGCGGGGACTGGCGTTCGTCGATGGTCCCGGAGTGTCTGCGGGTCGACGCGGCCCCGCTGCTGCTCGGCGCGTACAGCGACGAGGTGGGCCGGGGGCTCTTCGGCGCCACCGCCGAACTGACCAGGCTGGCCGGCTGGATGGCCTTCGACACCGGCCAGCAGGAAGCCGCCCAGCGCTACTACATCCAGGCGCTGCGGCTGGCCCGCGCGGCGGCCGACGTGCCGCTGGGCGGTTACGTACTGGCGTCCATGTCGCTCCAGGCGACCTACCGGGGCTTCGCCGACGAGGGCGTCGACCTCGCCCAGGCGGCCCTGGAGCGCAACCGGGGACTGGCCACCGCCCGCACCATGAGCTTCTTCCGGCTGGTGGAGGCGCGCGCGCACGCCAAGGCGGGCGACGCGGTGGCCGCCGGGGCCTCCCTCAAGGCGGCGGAGGGCTGGCTGGAGCGGTCGCGGGAGGGCGACTCCGACCCGTCCTGGCTGGGCTTCTACTCGTACGACCGGTTCGCCGCCGACGCCGCCGAGTGCTACCGGGACCTGAAGGCACCGCGTCAGGTGCGCCGTTTCACGGAGCAGGCGCTGTCCAGGCCGACGGAGGAGTTCGTACGCTCGCACGGGTTGCGGCTGGTCGTGAGCGCGGTCGCCGAGCTGGAGTCGGGCAATCTCGACGCGGCGTGCGCGGCGGGCACCCGTGCGGTGGAGGTGGCGGGCCGGATCTCCTCGGCGCGTACGACCGAGTACGTACGGGATCTGCTGCACCGCCTGGAGCCGTACGGGGACGAGCCCCGGGTGGCGGAGCTGCGGGAGCGGGCGCGCCCGCTGCTGGTGGCGCCCGCGTAGCGGCCCGCGCGCGCGACGGCGTAACAGCCGACACCTGATCGGCATATGCCACAGGCCCTTCCCTCCCCGATACTCCGGTCCTGGTTCGACCGCGTTGTCAGTGGGCCAGTGCACTATCGGGGTGGGAGGTGGCGTGATGGGCGGACGTGCGGGGTTCGACTGCGAGGTACTGGTGATCGGCGGTGGGATCGTCGGTCTGTCGACGGCGTACGCGATCACGCGTGCCGCGCCCGGCACCCGGGTCGTCGTGCTGGAGAAGGAGCCGGGCCCCGCCCGGCACCAGACGGGGCACAACAGCGGAGTGATCCACAGCGGGATCTACTACCGGCCCGGCTCGCTCAAGGCGCGGTACGCGGTGCGCGGCGCCGCCGAGATGGTCGCGTTCTGCGCGGAGCACGGCATCGCGCACGAGGTCACGGGCAAGCTGATCGTCGCGACCGGCCGCGCCGAGCTGCCCCGGCTGCACGCCCTCGTCCAGCGCGGCAGGGAGAACGGCATCCCGGTGCGCGAGCTGGGCCCCGCCCAGATCATGGAGTACGAGCCGGAGGTGCGCGGCCTCGCGGCGATCCGGGTCGGGACGACGGGCGTGTGCGACTTCCCGGCGGTCGCCCGGCAGCTCGCGGAGTCGGCGCGGGCGGCGGGCGCCTCCGTGCGGTACGGGGCGAAGGTCACCGCGATCGACCGCCGCCCCTGGGGTGTCGCGGTCCGCACGGCGGCCGGGGAGACCGTCAGGGCGCGTGCCCTGGTCAACTGCGCGGGGCTGCACTGCGACCGGGTGGCCCGGCTGACGGGCGACGACCCGGGGATGCGGATCGTGCCGTTCCGGGGGGAGTACTACGAGCTGGCGCGGCCCGGTCTCGTCCGGGGGCTGGTCTATCCGGTGCCCGATCCGGCGTTCCCGTTCCTCGGCGTGCATCTGACCCGGTCCGTCGACGGCCGCGTGCACGTCGGGCCGAACGCGGTCCCGGCGCCGGCCCGCGAGGGGTACTCCTGGTCGGCGATACGCCCCACCGAGCTGGCCGCCACCCTCGGCTGGCCCGGCACCTGGCACCTCGCCCGCCGGCACTGGCGGTACGGGGCGGGCGAGCTGCACCGCTCGCTCTCCCGGCGCGCCTTCACCACCGCCGTACGGCGCCTGCTCCCCTCGGTCACCGGCGCGGACCTGCGCCCGGCGGCGGCCGGGGTCCGGGCCCAGGCCGTCCTGCGCGACGGCACCCTGGTGGACGACTTCCTGATCCGCCGGGCCCCCCGCACCGTCCACGTGCTGAACGCGCCGTCCCCGGCGGCCACGGCCGCCCTGCCGATCGGCCGCGAGGTGGCCCGGCAGGCGCTGGCGGCGCTGGCGGATCCGTAGAATCGGGTCATTGTGGCCGAGCACGAGCAGACCGAGCAGACCAAGAAGACCGGAATGACAGAACCCACCAGCACAACGGAGACGGCGGAGCCCGCCAGGGCGATGATCCGGCGCCCCGCCGGCAAGATGTTCCCCGAGGGCACCGGCCCCGCGGCCGACCCCGCCGGGTCGCACTTCGAGCGGCGCATCCGGAGCTTCCAGCCCCGCCGCAGCCGGGTGACCACCGGCCAGGCCGAGGCGCTGCGCCGCAGGTGGGCCGAGTGGGGCATGGACATCGACGGACAGCGGGTCCTCGACCCGGCGGAGCTGTTCGGCGGGCTGCCGGTGGTCCTGGAGATCGGTTTCGGGATGGGCGAGGCCACGGCGCTCATGGCCGCCGCCGACCCCGGGACGGGCATCCTCGCCGCCGATGTGCACACCCCCGGCCAGGGCAATCTGCTCCGGCTCGCGGAGAAGAACGGGCTGTCCAACATCCGGGTGGCCAACGGGGACGCGATCATCCTGCTCCGGGAGATGCTGCCGGCCGGCGGGCTGGCCGGGCTGCGGGTCTTCTTCCCCGACCCCTGGCCCAAGACGCGCCACCACAAACGGCGGCTGATCCAGCCCGAGTTCCTCACGCTGGCGGCGGACCGGATGGCGCCCGGGGCGGTGCTGCACTGCGCGACCGACTGGGAGCCGTACGCGGAACAGATGCTGGAGGAGCTGACCGCCCACCCCGGCTTCGAGAACACCCGCCCCGACGGCGGCTACGCGCCACGGCCGGAGTTCCGGCCGCTGACCCGGTTCGAGGGCCAGGGCCTGGACAAGGGCCATGCCGTACGCGACCTGCTGTTCCGCCGTGCCGACGGGGCTGCCGGGTGACCGGCGTGGGCAGAGCGGCCGGGTGACCGGCCGGCGGTGTCCCGGGCACCGGTGACCGGCCGGCGGTGTCCCCGAGGTGACCAGCATGATCCCCCGGGCGACCGGCCGATGGTGCCCCCGGGCACCATCGCCAGGTGTCAGTGCCCCTCGTTAGGGTCATCAGGTGTCCTCACCGTCCCCGCAACGCCTCGACCCACGTCCGGCGATCCCCGACTACGAGCAGCAGGAGCAGCTCGGTGAGCTGTGGACGGCCGTCCCCGAGCCCGCCCGCAGACGCTACCGGCCGCGCCGGGGGTTCTGGCGGCTGAGGGCCGTCCGGCTCGGGGCGGTGATCGCGGTGCTCACCCTGTGCGCCCTGACGATCCTCGCGCTCGTCCGGGAGGAGACCGGCACCGAGGGCTTCCTGGTCGGGCTCGGGCTGGCCGTCCTGCCCGTACCCCTGCTCATGGCGGCCTTCCGCTGGCTGGACCGGGTCGATCCGGGGCCCTGGCGGAATCTGCTGTTCGCCTTCGCCTGGGGCGCCTTCGCGGCGGCCCTCGTCGCGATCATCGCGAACTCCTTCGCGACCGAGTGGATAGCCACCGCCACCGCCGACCCGGTGAGCGCCGAGTCCCTCGGGGCCACGGTGATAGCTCCGGTCGTCGAGGAGAGCGCCAAGGCGGCGGCGATCCTGCTGATCTTCGTCTTCCGCAGGCGGACCTTCGGCGGGCTCGTCGACGGGGTCGTGGTCGCGGGCTTCAGCGCCACCGGCTTCGCCTTCACGGAGAACATCCTCTATCTGGGCAGCGCCTTCGGCGAGGACCAGCACGCGGGCAGCTCCGGCCTGGCGTCCGTCACCGCCGCGACCTTCTTCGTACGGGTCGTGATGTCGCCGTTCGCGCACCCGCTGTTCACCGTGCTGACCGGCCTCGGCTTCGGACTGGCCGCGATGGCGACCGGCCGCCAGAAGGCCCGCCGGGTCGCCTTCCCGCTGCTCGGCCTGGCCCTGGCCATGGGCATGCACGCGCTGTGGAACGGGTCGGCGTCGCTCTTCGGCCCGTTCGGCTTCTACGCGGTGTACGGCGGGTTCATGGTCCCCGCGTTCGGGCTGCTGACCTGGCTGGCGGTCTGGAGCCGCCAGCGCGAGCTGCGCACGCTCTCCACGGAGCTGCCCGCGTACGCGGCGGCGGGCTGGCTGGCCCCGGCCGCGCCCCAGGCGCTCTCCTCGATGCGGGCGCGCGCACTGGCGCGCGGCTACGCGGGCCGTACGTTCGGCCGGCGCGCCGCCAGATCGGTCGGGGAGTACGAGGCGTTCGCCACGTCCCTGGCGTTCCTGCGCCACCGGGCCCACCGAGGCGTGGTGGGCCCGGACTTCGTGGCGCGCGAGCGGGAGCTGCTGCACCACCTCTGGCAGCGCAAAGACATAGCCGGGCCCGCGCTCACCTACGCGGCGCGAGCCACGGGCCGGGTCTGGGCGCCACCGCCGTACATCGACTACGACGGCTACAACCCGTACCGGCAGTACTGACCCCGGTCAGGCGGACGCGGCGGTCAGCTCCGCCAGCTCCTCGGCCGTCAGCGTCAGCTCGGCCGCCGCGAGCAGCGCGGGCACCTGCGCGACGGACCGGGCGGACGCGAGCGGCGCGACCACGGTCGGCTGGGCCGCCAGCCACGCCAGCGCCACGGTCGCCACCTCGGCCCCCCGGGCCCCTGCGACCTTGTCCAGCGCGGCCAGGACCTTCCCGCCCCGCTCGCTCTCCAGATACTGCGCCGCGCCCGCGGAACGCGGGCTGTCGACGGCCGCCCCCGGCCGGTACTTGCCGGTCAGGAAGCCCGCGGCCAGCCCGAAGTACGGCACGGCGGAGAGCCCGTGACCCGCCACGGTGTCCTGGAGCGCGCCCTCGTAGGTGTCGCGGGAGACCAGGTTGTAGTGCGGCTGAAGCGCCACGTACCGGGCCAGCCCCTCGCTCTCCGAGAACGCGAGCGAGGCGTTCAGCCGCTCGGCGCTGATGTTGGACGCGGCGATGGCACGGACCTTCCCGTCCTTCACCAGCTGGTCGAGGGCGGTGATGATCTCCTCGACGGGAACGGTCTCGTCGTCGAAGTGCGTGTAGTAGAGGTCGATGTAATCCGTCCCCAGCCGACGCAGCGACGCCTCGGCGGCGGCCTCGATATTGCCCGCGGCGAGCCCCTTGAACCGCGGATGGGCCCCGACCTTCGTCGCGACGACCACCTCCCCGCGATTGCCGCGCGCGGCGATCCACTTGCCGAGAACGGTCTCGGACTCCCCGCCCTCGTGCCCCGGAGCCCAGGAGGAGTACGTATCGGCGGTATCCACGAAGTTCCCGCCCCCGGCCGCGTACGCGTCGAGCACGGCGAAGGACTCCGCCTCGTCGGCGGTCCAGCCGAAGACGTTGCCGCCGAGGTTGAGGGGGAAGACCTTGAGGTCGGAAGCACCAAGGGTGCGCAGCTCAGTCATGCGTCACCACAACCCGGAACGGGACCATCCTTATTCCGGTCGACCATTGCGGTCACCCGTCCGGCGCGTACACCCGTATCTCGACATCCGGCAGGTCCCCCAGGGCGGAGACGATCATCGGTTGAACGTCCGCCCAGTCCAGCCCGCCGAGGCCGCACCCCAGCGGAGGAACAGCGATGCTGCGGATCCCCGACTCGACAATGACCCGCCGCAGATCCTGAAGCCCCTGCCGCACGTCTTCCGGGCGGGACGCCGAGCGCCAGTGCCTCTTGGTCGGGAAGTTGACCACGTACCGGGGCGCGGCCGAAGCCCCCCGGTCGTACACGAACATCACCCCGGGCCGCACCTCGCCCGCCCGGCACGCCTGCGCGTACGCCTCGAAATTCTCCGGCCAGGCCCGCTTGAACTGCGAGGCGATGCCCTTCCCCATGACCCCGACCGTATTGACGGCGTTGACCAGGGCATCCACGTCCGCCGCCAGCAGGTCCCCCTCCGCATCGACGATCATGCCCACAGCCCCTTCTGCCGTCCGATGCCGACGACTCGGTCATACCAACCGGGTCCGACAACGCCGTACGGCCGCGAGGGCGCCGGCCGGGCGCGGTTCCTTCGGGCGCTCGTCGCCGAACTCCCGGCAGGGCGCCCGAGCACGTCCGCGCACGGGTCGGCGAAGTCCCGCTCCGGGTTACGGAGTTGAGTGACCGTCAGACGTTGATGCCCCGGCCGCTGAGCCAGCTCATCGGGTCGATGCCCGCGCCGCCCGCCGTGTGGACTTCGAGGTGGAGATGGGGTCCGGTCACATTGCCGGTCGCGCCGACGCGGCCGATGACGTCGCCGGTGGCGACCTTCTGGCCGGCGCTGACGGTCATCGAGGACTGGTGGGCGTACCAGATCTCCGTACCGTCATCCAGCTCCAGGACCGTGCGGTAGCCGAACGAGCCCGACCAGCCGGCCGACTTGATCGTGCCGCTGTGCACGGCCTTGATCGGGGTGCCGGTCGGAGCGGCGAAGTCCAGGCCCGTGTGCTGCCCGGAGGACCACAGGGAGCCGGCCTGGCCGAAGGTGGAGGTGATCGTGTACGAGGAGGTGGGGAGCGCGAAGCTCGACGCCAGCTTGGCGATGCGCTCCTGCTCGGCCTTGGCGTCGGCGGCGGCCTTGGCCTCCACCTTCGCCTGCTCGGCCTTCTCGTCGGCCTCGGCCTGCTGCTTCTTGGCCGCCTGCGCGGCCTTCTGGGCGGCGGCCTTCTCGGCTGCCGCCTTCTCCGTGGCGTCGGCCTCGGCCTGCTGCTGCTCGGCCTGCTGGATGATCCGGGCGCGCAGGGCCTCGCCCGCGTCGGTGGCGCCCTGCTCGGTGTCGGCGACCGTCAGCCCGGCGGTGGAGAGCGGGGCGCGGGCGAGCGCCTCCCGCTTCTTCTCCGCCTCGGCGGTGACGGCCTTCGCCTCCGAGTCCGCGTCCGACTCCGAAGAGCCCAGACCCGGCAGGGACTTGGCACCAGGAAGGTTGTCCGTGATGACATCGGGCAGGGATATGGAGACCGCGGGCTTCTCCTGCGCGGTGGCTATGCCGCCCGCGCCGACAGCCGCGATGACCCCGACGCCGAGGACCGTGGAGCTACGGGCCAGCCCGCGCTGCTTGGCGACACGGTGCCTGCCTCGTACGGGGCGAATGGATTCCTCCGTGGGATTCCACTCCCCGATGGACCGCTCGGGCTCACGGCCGAACGAACGGGTCTCAAGAGGTGCATCGAGGACAGGCTTGTTGGACGCCACTGAGGCGTGCTCCTTTCCTTCCTTCTCGCCTACCGGGTTAGCTGACGGGTTCGGAGCAGGAAGGTCTCCT
Organism: Streptomyces sp. NPDC088554; assembly: GCF_044752945.1. Lineage (NCBI taxonomy): Bacteria > Bacillati > Actinomycetota > Actinomycetes > Kitasatosporales > Streptomycetaceae > Streptomyces > Streptomyces sp. NPDC088554. Next base: position 20,558 of record NZ_JBIVMF010000032.1, read on the forward strand.
ACGGACACCTCGCCACCTGCGCCAGGCAGCGAAAACACCCGATTCACCCCAAATAATGGTTCCCCGGTTCCCTTGCGGGATTCGGCGCATGCGCACGCGGTGCCATCTCTTACGACGGCTGGGACGACCGCGCTGCGTTATCGAACGTTAATAGAGACCGGGGCTTTATTCCAAGCCGTTCCCGGTGATCGTTAACAACTTCGCAACGGACACACCGGGACACACGGCGGCGCAATCGGGCGAGTCGACCGGCAATTCGGGGGCTACGAACTTCTGACGAACCGTCAGTCTCTATGCGGAGCGATACCCCATGACTACCCGCAGTCGCAACTCGCCTTCAAAGCGCCTTCACATCGCCCTCACGAAACAACGGACGGATCAGGGTCCCGGCGAACGGCGCGCCCCGGCGCTACCCGGCCCTCACCGGACGATCGGCATCGTCCTGCGCCGCTCCGGCTGCCCCACCGAGGGCCGGACCACCGCCAGCAGCGCCATATCGTCCTGGTTCCCCCCGCCGGTATGCAGCCGTACGTCGTCGATCAGCGCCTGGAGCAGCTCCTCGGGCCCCGGGAAGATCCGCCCGTCGAGCCGCTCGCGCGGCGCGTAGAACACGCCCCTGGCGTCACGCGCCTCGGTGAGCCCGTCCGTGTAGAAGAGCAGCGTCGAGCCGGCCGGGTACGGCGCCTGCTCCGCCCGGTCCGGCCACACGCCCAGCTCGCTCATCCCCAGCGGCAGCGCGGGATCGTTCGGCGCCAGCACCCGTACGGCACCGTCGTCGCAGAGCAGCAGCGGCTCCGGATGGCCCCGGTTCAGCAGCCGGACCACGCTCTCGCCGTGCGGGATCTCGGCGAGTACGGCCGTGGTGAACCCCTCGAAGACATCGAGCCCCGCCCGTCGCGTCCCCTCCCGCAGCAGCGCGCGCTCCAGCCGCTGCGCGACCGCTTCGAGCGAACGCTCCTGCTCGGCCGCCTCCCGGAAGGACCCGATGAGCACGGCCACCGCCTCGACCGCCTCCAGCCCCTTCCCCCGCACGTCCCCGACGACCAGCCGCACCCCGTACGGCGTGTCCTGTACGGCGAACAGGTCCCCACCGATGAACGCGCCCTCCTGCGCCGCCTCGTACCGCGCCGCGATCCGCAGCCCCCCGATCCGCTCGGCGGGCCGGGGCAGCACCGCGCGCTGGGCGGTCTCGGCGATGACCCGGGCGGAGGCGAGACGCTCGCCGCTGCGTCTGACGACGCCGTTGATGTACAGCGCGAGTACGGAGACGACCAGCACCGTCAGAATCGAACTGAGCGTCGCCAGCGACATCAGCGAATCGGAGTCGATACTCGCCCCCACCAACGCGGCCAGCGCACCGGCCCCCACCACGGCCGTGCCGGTCAGCGTGTAGAAAGGCGCCGCGATCAACGGAGCCGCCGCGTAGAACGGGGCGGCGGTGACCCTTGTCGGGGTCACAAGGTCGAACACCGCCCCGAAGACCAGCACCAGCACGGGCAGGATCCGCACCAGCCCGCGTCCGGTACGGCCACGGCCACCGGAACCCCCGCCGGAATCCGGCGCCCCCCAGAAGCCCGCGCCCTCGGCAGCCCAGAAACCCGCGCCGCCGTCGGCCCTGCCGCGGCCGGTGACGCGGTACCCGAGCTTCCTCAGCTTCCCCACTCAGCGCTCTCCTGCCCGGTCACCCGGTCCCGCCCGGTCCACTCGCGGCTACGGACGGCACCGCGCCCTACCCAGGCTGGCCGCTGCCGCGCCCGGCGGCGACTCGCCATCGGCCGAGTGGGCTACGAACGCGCTACCGGGACGGCGCCCGCGCCCCGGGGCCCACGCACCAGGACCCGAGGTGCGGGCACGACGAAGGCCCGGATTCACAAGGAATCCGGGCCTTCGTTTTCTTCTTCAGTAGCGGGGACAGGATTTGAACCTGCGACCTCTGGGTTATGAGCCCAGCGAGCTACCGAGCTGCTCCACCCCGCGCCGTTGAATGCAACTCTACGGCATCCCGGGGACGGTCATGACCACTCCCGCCTGTCGGGCGCTAAGCCGCCTCGGCCACATCGGCCCGGACCGCCGACGCCCACTCCACCAGGAGGCACTGGTAGCGCTCCTGCTCCAGGGGCGTCAGGGAGCGGCCCGCGCGGGCCCACAGGGCGCGGATCTCCGCGTTGACCGCCTCGGCGGAGCGGATGGCGGTGGGGTGCGCGGGGCGCATGGGGTGTAAGGCGCCTCGGGCGCTGGAAGGGGAAGAAGAAACGGATGTGGAAGCGAACATAGGACCAAGGCTACGGCCAGCCACTGACAATCGGCAGAGAGTATCTCCGCGAGGGCCGCCCGGGGACCCGTCCGCGGCGCCCGCGCACCCAGAGCCACGTACCCAGGACCGACCACACCGAGCCGCCCCCACTGGAGAAGCCGGAGGCGTTCGTGGCGGCGGTGGTGGCGTTCCCCGTGGGCTCACGGGGACAGCCGACGGGCTCACTGGGGCCGGTCGTCCCCGTCCTCGTCCATGAACCCGCCGAGCACCTCCTCCAGCACCCCGTCCAGAGCTTCGTCCAGGACTTCGCCGAGCGCCTCGCCGGTCCCGTCCCCCGGTGGGTCCGCACCGGGCAGCGCCTGTTCGGTCCAGATGCACTTGCCGGTCGCCGTGTAGCGGGTGCCCCAGCGCTGGGAGAGCGCGGTGACCAGCCGCAGCCCGCGCCCTCCCTCGTCGGTCTCCAGCGCGCGGCGGATCCTCGGGGTGGTCAGGCTGCCGTCCGAGACCTCGCAGACCAGATCGGCGCCGTGCAGCAGCCGCAGCCGGACGGGGCCCTTGGCGTGCCGTACGACATTGCCCACCAACTCGCTGGCCAGCAGTTCCGTGGTGACCGACAGATCGTCGAGCCCCCAGGTCGAGAGCTGCTCCCGGACGTGTTTGCGCGCCTCCCCGGCCGCCTGCGGGGCCTCGGGGAGCGGCCAGGAGGCCATCCGGTCGGGGGTCAGCGCGTGGAGGCGTACGACGAGGAGCGCGGCGTCGTCGGCGGTCGGCTGGTCGGCGGGGAGCAGTCCGGCGGTGATCGTGTCGCAGAGGGCCTCCAGCTCCTTGCCCGCGTTCTGCGGGGCGGCCAGCAGCCGGGCCAGGTCGGCCATGCCCTCGTCGATCTCGCGCCGGGCCGACTCGACGAGCCCGTCGGTGTACATCACGAGGAGGCTCTCCGGAGGGATCGTCAGCTCGACCGTGTCGAACGGCGGCTCGGCCGCGCCCAGCGGCGGATCGGGGACCAGCTCGGGGAAGGTCACCGAGCCGTCGGGGTGGAGCACGGCGGGCGGGGGGTGGCCGGCGCGGGAGATGACGCAGGTGCCGGTGGTCGAGTCGTACAGCGCGTAGAGGCAGGTGGCGTACGAGTCCTCGCCCAGGCCGACGACGATCTCGTTGAGGTGGCCGAGGATCTCGTCGGGGGCGAGTTCGAGGTGGGCGAGGGTGTGGACGGCGGTGCGCAGCCGTCCCATGGTGACCGCCTGGGGCAGTCCGTGGCCCATCACGTCGCCGATGACGAGCGCGACCCGGCCCGCGGAGAGCGGGATGATGTCGTACCAGTCGCCGCCGACGTCCATGCCCTGCCCGGCGGGGAGGTAGCGGGCGGCGGCGGTGCAGGCGGCCAGGTCGGGGAGTTCCCGGGGGAGCAGGCCGCGTTGCAGCTCGCGGGAGCGGCTGTACTCGGCGTCGTACAGCCGGGCGCGGTCCAGGGCGTGGGCGACGAGGGCGCTGATCGCGTTCAGCAGGGTGCGTTCCTCGTCGGTGAGCCTGCGCGGCCGGTCGAAGGCGACGGCGCAGACGCCGAAGGTGTGGCCGGAGGTGGTCAGCGGCAGGAACGCCCACGCCTGTTTGCCCGCCTTGACGGGCCGATGGGCGAGTTCGGGGTAGCGGGCCGCGTACTCCTCCATGGAGGAGATGAACAGCGGGGCGCCGGTCAGGAGCGCGTCCCAGACGGGGTCGTCGGCGACGCGCGGCCGGCCGTTGATCGTTTCGAGGAAGTCGGCCGCGTAGCCGACCGACCCGACGTTGTACACCCGGTCGCCCTCGATGGCCTGGACGACGAGTCCGGCGGCGCCGAAGGGCGGCAGCACCCGCTGGGCGACCGCTTCCACCACGTCCCGGGAGGTCGTCGCGGCGGCGAGCGCCTCGGTCAGCTCGGCGATCCGGGCGGAGCGCTCGGCCGCGGCGCGCTCGGCGGCGGCCCGCTCGGCCTGGTGTCTGCGCCTCTCGGTGACATCCGTGAAGTAGAGGGTGAGGCCGTCCGGTACGGGGACGAGCCGCAGATGGTGACAGTGGCCGCGGAGCACGTTCTCCACGTCGAAGCTGACGGGGGTGTCCCTGGCCGCGGCCTCGCGGCAGCGGGCTTCCAGCCCCGCCAGGGCGTCCCGTGCGGAGGGCAGCTCCCACAGGACCCGACCGGACAGCTCCTCCTCGAAGCTGCCGAGCAGCCGTTCCGCCTCCAGGTTGGCGAAGGTGATCCGCCAGTCGTCGTCGACGCCCAGGAAACCGTCCGTCATATGGCGCAGAGCGCGGCTGAGGGAGTCCCTGGCGGTGCGCGACTCGTCGCTGTCCCAGCCCATACCGATCATCCGTACGGGTTCGCCGTCGTCGTCGAGTACGCAGGTGCCGCGCGACTGCGTCCAGCCGTACGTGCCGTCCGGGCGCCGTACGCGATACTCGGCCTCGAACGGGGTCCGGTCGTGGATGGCCTTCTCCACGGCGGCCAGCGTCCAGGCCAGATCGGCGGGGTGGACGACCTTCATCCAGCTCGCGACCACGGGGACGAAGTCCGCCGGGTCGGTCCCGTAGAGCGCCATGGCGCCCTCGTCCAGGGCCAGCTCGCCGGTACGGATGTTCCAGTCCCAGGAGCCGACCCGGATCTCCTTCAGCGCGTCCCGGATCCGTCCGGCGTCGGGCCCCTCCTGCACCGGGCGCGGGGGCGGCGCCTGCGCGCTCCGCTCCTCGGCCCAGGCGGCCACGTCCCGCAGGAAGCCCCACTGCTCGGGGGTCGGCTCGCCCGCCTCCCCGGCCAGTACGGTGAGCGCCCCGACCGTGCGGCCGCCCCGGGAGACCGGCACGGAGGCCCATCCGCTGCCGGGCCACTCCGTACCCGTACCGCTTGCGCCATGGGTGACGGTGGCGTCCATGGGCACCCACACCTGATGCCCCCGCCGCACCGCCGACGCCGGGGCGAGATCGCCCTCCTGGTCGACGGTCTCCCACTCCCGGGCCAGCCGGGGCGGCAGCCCGGCGGCCGACACCAGGCCCAGCGCCCGCGTCGGCCCCCGGAGATGTACGGCTGCGCCCAGCCCGCCCAGCTGGCCCATCGCGTGCTGGAGGGCCAGCCGGAAGACTTCACTCTCCGTAACGTCCTGATCCACTGAGGCAAGCAAAGCCAGCCGGGTTTTCATGACTTAATCGTACATATTGACCTTATGAGGCAATCCGCCCCACGCCGGTCACCTGGGGATGCCCACCACGGCGAACTCGGCGGTCTCCGGGGCGGCTATGCCGAAGCGGGCGTTGGGCAGGTAGAAACGGTTGCCGAACGACGCGATGGTGGTGGGGATGTCGAAGCGGGGGTCGGTACGCCGCTCCAGGAGCCGCCCCTTGGTGCCGTCCGCGTTCAGCCGGATGACGGCGACCGCGTTCAGCTGGTTCTGCACGACATGGAGGGTGCGGCCCTCGATGCGCATGCCGTCCCCGAACTCCACGTTGTCGCCGCCGAGGTCGACGGTGGTACCGATGCCGGTGGCGGGGTCGACGCGGTAGACGCGTCCGGTGTTGCTCTGCGCGACGAGCAGCGCCCGGCCGTCGGGGGAGCGGACGATGCCGTTGGCGTTGAAGCCCTCCTCGAAGGCGACATCGCCACCGAGCGGTACGGTCACCACGGCGTCCTGCGACGGCAGCCGGCCCCCGCGCCCGAGCGGGAGCTTGTACAGGACCGGGGAGACCGAGTCGGTGGCCCAGGCCGCGTCGGGCGTCAGCACGAAGTCGTTGACGAAGGTGGGGCCGTCGGTGAGCCGGTACCGGGCGAGCACCTTGCCACTGGCCGCGTCGATCACCCAGGCGATGCCCGCGTCACCGCCCGCCACGAAGAGCCGGCCGCGCCCGTCGAGGGCGATGCCGACCGCCGCCGTACCCGGACCGGGGGTGAGCAGCCTGCCCTCGCCGGTCACCAGGTCCAGCGCGCGGACGTCGCCGTTGGCCAGGGAGGTGACGTATGCGATGGGGGCGTCGCCGATCGCGATGCCCTCGGGGCGGAAGCCGGTGGGCAGCGCGATGGTGGCGGGGAAGCGGCCCGAGGACGCCCGGCGGGCGGCGGGCGCGGCGGTGGCGGCGGGGGCCGCGGCGACCCCGGCGACCACGAGCGCGCCTGCCGCGCCGGCCAGGGATGTGACGAAGCCTCGTCGGTTCTGCATGGGTGGGTGTCTCCTTCGCGACGGCGGACCGATCGGTCCCGGACCGATCGGTCTGATCATTCATGGGTTCGTACGCCATGTCAACGAAGGCCCGGCGAAGGCCAGTAGCATGGCGAGAAGTCTGATTTGGGCCGGTGGACAGCTGTGGGACAAAGGGGCGGCATGGCACGCAGATCGTCGCCGGACGCGAGGGAACGGATCCTCCGGGCCGCGGCCCGGCTGTTCGGCACGTACGGCGTACACGCCGTCGGTCTCCAGCAGGTCATCGACGAGGCCGGGTGCGGCAAGAGCCTCCTGTACCGCGAGTTCGGCAGCAAGGACGACCTGGTCGTGGCCCATCTGCGCCGGTACCGCGAGAACTGGGCGGACCTCATCGAGGCGGCGGGCCGGGAGGCCGGGGGCGACCCGGCCCGGCAGCTCGTCGCGATCGTCCGCTCCGTCGCGGAGCGGGCGACAGCGCCCGGGTACACGGGGTGCCCGGTGCACAAGGCGTACTCGGAGTTCCCCGACAAGGGACATCCGGTCTATCTCGCGTCGGTCGCCCACTTCGAGATGACCCGGACCCTCCTGCGCGGGATCGCCGAGCGCGCGGGCGCGGCCGACCCCTCGGCCCTGGCCGCCAGGCTGATGCTCATCATCGACGGGCTCAGCATGAACGCCACCGCGCTCGGCACCCCCGAGGCCGCCGTCCTGGCGGCCACGTCCTTCGCCGAGGACACGGTCCGTACCGCTCGGGCCCGAGAAGCCGCCTAGTCAGGTCGGGAGCTTGCGCCGTTCAGGTCGACTACGCGACACGACACGCTCCGCACCCACCGCGGGAACTCTTCCGCCCACCCCGCTCCCTGAAGATCGGGCCGGACAGGACACGCCTGTCCCCTCGGCACTCCCGAGGCATGGACCAGAGAACCGGAGCGGGAATGCTCTTCAGGAAGAACGCGTGGCGCGCCCTCGCGGCAGCCGCCACGACCGGCGGGCTGCTCATGGCAGCGGTCTCCGCCAACAGCTCGGCGGCGGCTGACGCCAGCGCGAAGCCGAGCGCGGCCGTGATGTCCGAGATCGGCCGTATCGCCACGGAACACCACGCCCTCGGGCTGTACGAGACCGACCGGGGAGCGGTGGTCATGCTCCCGAGCGGGACCGCTACCCGCGCTATCGCCACCGCCACCGAAAAGGTCGCGCCGGGCGTGGACGTCCAGTACAAGGTCAGCAAGTTCACGGCCTCGGACGTCGACCGCATCAAGAACAAGCTGACGGACCGCAAGTGGCACCCCGAGGCCGACAAGCACGGATTCACCGTCATGTACGACGCGGAAACGGACCGGGTGACCTTCGGTTCCACCGCTCCGGACGCGGTGAAGGCTGCCGCGCTCAAGACCGCTCCGGGCGATGTCGTGGCCACCTGGACCAAGGTCGAGCCCCTCATCAGCCGGTACGCCGACGCGCCGCCCTTCTTCGGCGGCGACCAGATCACCAGCCAGTGGGGCAACTGCACCTCGGGCGCGAACGTGCAGGACGCGCACGGCAAGCCCTTCGCCGTCACGGCCGCTCACTGCGGCGGGACCACCGACGACTTCAGGACCGGCGGCCGGTTCGGCTCCGCGGTCAGGGACTTCGGCGAATTGACCTCACGGGACGACAAGACCGACCTGGCCGTCATCGACAACGTGTCCTGCGGGAGGACGCTGAACGGACACCCGTGGTGCTTCGACAACAGCATCTACATCGGCGGCGCGGACCAGAACACCTTCACCAACCTCAAGGTCACCGGCAGCGCGGGAACGTTCCTCCAGCAGACGGGAATTGAGGTGAGCGGTGCCACCACCGGCCTCACCCGCGGATACACCGTCGTCAACAACGGCTCCGACGTCTGCTACGGCGGCGCCTTCCCCAAGAACACCTGCATCACGAACGGCCGTGGGATCACGCTGGCCAACCCGTGCTGCCTGGCCGGGCCGGGCGACTCCGGCGGGCCCGTCTTCTTCCAGCCCGTCAACTCGAGCAACACGACCATCGTGGGCACCGTCTCGGGCGGAATCACGCAGGCCGATGGGCGGAAGTTCCTCATGGTCAGCAAGTTCGCGAACGTCGTCCCGCTGGGCTACATCGGGGTCTACCGCAGGTGATCACGGTCAGCTGACGTACAGGATCGCCTGACGCACAGGATCACCCAGACACGGAAAGCGGCCCCGGCCCGGAAGACTCTTCCGGGCCGGGGCCGAGTGGTAGGCCCTGTGGGACTCGAACCCACGACCAACGGATCAAAAGACCTGGCCGGGTCCGACCGGGTGATGCCAGGTGGTGCCGCCCTGTCCAGGGACGCCTGGTCGGACGGGGTGAGCGATGCTGAGCGATCCGGCCGAAACCGGGCTGTGCCGCAACATCCGTTCACGCATCGCTCACGCGCGATGAGCCGTTGAACAGTCTTTCCCCTCGGGACGACACACCGTTGCCCCTCAGCCCGAGTCAGCAGCGGACTACGGCTTGTACACGCACTACCGGCGAGCTATCGGCTGGTCATGAAAATGGACATAGCCAGGACGGCACCCCCAAGAGCAACTGCACCCAGACGCAGCTTCCAGGTGACGGGATGGGTGATTGCTCGCCGAGCCACAGCCCAATGTCGATACAGCAAGTAGCCCGCTACATCGAGGAGGAGAGCGACACCACCCGCCAGCCAGATGTACAGCACGATGTCGTGATCAGGTCCCGCGAGCCTTGAGAAGAGTTCCTCGTCAAGAACTGACTGCGTCCACCATGCCGCCATTGGGCAGAACGCCCATGCCACCATGATTGCCGCCCAGATCTGCGAGGACATCGACGGCGGGTAGGGTGCCGAAGCAGTGGCACCAACCACATTCTGAGTTCCACCGAACACGGCAGGACCGAAGAAGACATTGTGGTGGACCTCTGGCACTTCAGGATTCTGGCTCACGTTCCACCGCCCATGTGGACGACCTGAGTACCGCCCATCTGGGTGGGCCCGTAGAACTGGTTGTCATAGATGTTCAGCCCGGGATGAGGCTGTGAGGCCCCCAGGGCATCCCGGAGCTGCCGCAAGAGGTGCTCATCGGACGCTGCGAGGCGGTGGACATGCTCATGCACGGCGCTACGCAATGTCGCCGTGTCCGTCCCACGAAGACGATCGAGATCTTCGATCCGTACACCTTCATCATTTCGTGAACGGTTCAAGATCACGCTCAGTCGCGGACGAGCAGATGCGTAGGCATCGCTGACAAGCAGTCCCGCAAGTGCTGTGGTAACGCTCTCAACCACAAAACCCCAGTCTGTCATGCATCCCCCTATCTCTTCGTGTACGTCAAGATTACGGAGGGCGATACGCGCTGTCAGGAAGACCGCTGAACAGCACCGATTCCTTCCGCGTTCTCCCTACGGTCGACTCACCGGCTGCGGGTCGGTCCACCCAGAAGCTGCACTTCGAACGAGAGCGTTGGCTTGCTCTCTGCGGACTGCATGAACCCACTGGTAGCGGCAGACCCTGTGGGCAGTCGTATCGCCGCGCGATAGCGTCGCCCAGAAGACCGACTGTGGAAGGGATCAAACGCCGGATGCCGCACAGCACGAAGGGCTCCAACGGGCACGAGCAGCGTGGCCTGATCCTCGACTTCGCCGGAGTGCTCACCGCCAGCCCCGTCGACGTCCACCGCGCCTGGTGTGTCTCCGAGGGGCTGGCGCCCGGAGCGTGGCACAGCACTCTCAACGATCACCCCGAAGGGCGCCGTCTCTACACGGCGTTGGAGATCGGCGAGACAGGGCAGGCCGAGTGGAATCAGAGCACGGCCGCTCTCCTCGGGAAGCACGTGGATCCCGTGAACCTGATGGGGCGGGCCTGGGCCGAGGTGCCTGCAGCTCGCCGGATGGTCGCACTCGCCCGCGCCGCGCGTGCGTCCGGCCATCGGCTGGCGTTGCTGTCCAACAGCTTCGGCCTCGATCCGTTCAACCCGTACGAACACGTCGGCATCTGGGACCTGTTCGACATCCACGTCGTGTCCGAGCTGGTGGGGCTGGCCAAGCCCGACCCAGCCATCTATCAGCTCACCCTCGAACTCATCGGCCTCCCGGCCGAGCGATGCGTTTTCGTGGATGATCACGCGATCAACCTCCCGCCGGCCGCCGAGCTGGGCATCACCACTGTCCACGCGTCGGACGAGGACACGGCCGTGGCCGAGCTGGAAGCAATCCTCGACGTGACGGGTGCGGGAGCCTCTCGCGGGTAGGGCGCCCCCATGTCGGGCCGAGCGCAGCCCCACGCCCTGTCGTCGTGCTGGCGGTCCAGCAGGCGGCATGTCCTTCTCCAGCCGATACTTGATCATGTGGATGGATCACCAGTGGTCAGGACTGTGCGGCTTGGCACTGGCGAACCGGTCGAGGTTCGACCGTTCGTCGAGGGTGATTCGGTCGCACAGCTGACGCGTCTGCTCCACCGTGCGTATTCCGATCATGCTGCCGAAGGCCGGATTTTCTTCGCCTCGTATCAGTCAGTGGAGGACACCACCTACAGGTTGGGCAGGGGCGAGTGCTGGCTGGCTCTGCGAGCGGGGGAACCCGTGGGCACCGTGACGGTGGCGGCTCCGCATGAGATTCCGGAGGGGTATCCGGCTCCAGCGGGGTCGGGGTCGTTCTGGCAGTTGGCTGTGGACCCTTCGGCCCGAGGAACGGGCCTTGGCCAGCGGCTGCTGAACTTGGCAGAGGAACGTATCGCCGCGCTCGGACCTTCTCGGGTGGTGATCGACACGTCGACCGAGGCGGTCGACCTGGTCGGCTGGTACCTACGGCGCGGTTACGTGCCGGTCGGGTCCTGGCGGTGGAGCGTGACGAACTACGAGAGCGTGGTGCTCCTGAAAAAGCTGGCGGCAGGCGGACACAGTCGGTGACACGGACTGCCGATGCCGCCACAAACGGCACCGGCAGTCGGTTGGCTACTGACCGAGGGCGCGGACGGCGTCCCGGGCGGCGACGGCGAGGGCCTCGTCCAGGGCCTCGGTGCGGCGGCCTCCGGCGCTGGCGATCGGGCCCTTGCCGCCAGCTCCGCCGCCGACCGTACGCGCGGCCGGGATGAGGATGTGGCTTGCGTCGATACCGGTGTCGTGCAGGCTACGGGTGACCGCGGCAGCCAGCAGGGCCTTGCTGTGGTGCTCGGTGCCGAGGACGACGACGGCGTGGCCGGCGTCGAGCAGGCCGGCGGTGTGCTGGGCGAGCGTGCGGAGTTCGTCCGGGCCGAGGCCGGGCACCTTCTCGGTGACGACCCGGCCGCCAGCGACCGCGCGGGCGGAGGCGGCGAGCTGCTGGGCGCGGTCTCGTAGCTCGGCCTCGTGAAGGCGGCCGAGTTCCCGCTCGGCGGAAGCGAGGGCGTCGAGGCGCTTGCGGAGGGCGTCAGGCGCGTCGTGGGGGCGGGTGCCGAGCAGGGATGAGAGTTCTTCGAGGAGGCGGTGCTCGGTGTCGTAGTAGTTGAGGGCGTCGCGGCCGGTGAGGGCTTCGATGCGGCGGAGGTTGGAGCCGATGGAGGTTTCGCCGAGGATGCGGACGGGGCCGGCGTTGGAGCCGTGGCCGATGTGGGTTCCGCCGCAGAGTTCGCGGGAGAAGTCGCCGATGTCGACGATGCGGACGTGGTCGCCGTACTTCTCGCCGAAGAGGGCGGTCGCTCCGGCGGCCTCGGCTTCGGCGCGCGTGGCGTGCCAGACGCGTACCTCGGGGTCGGCGAGGAGGCTGTCGTTGACGAGGGTCTCGATGGCGGCGAGCTGGGTGCGGTCGAGGGCAGAGAAGTGCGCGAAGTCGAAGCGGAGGCGGCCGGCGTCGACGAGGGAGCCGTGCTGGCGGGCGTGGTCGCCGAGGCTTCGGCGGAGCATGGCGTGCAGCACGTGGGTGGTGGAGTGGGAACGGGCGACGGCCTCACGACGGGCGCCGTCCACGCGGGCTTCGACCTGCTCTCCGGTGCGGATCTCGCCTTCGGCGACGCGGACGGTGTGGACATGGAAGCCCTCCAGGCCGGGCTTGGTGTCCAGGATCTCAAGGAGGGTGCCGCCAGCGGTCCGGATGGTGCCGGTGTCGCCGACCTGCCCGCCGGACTCGGCATAGAACGGGCTTCGGTCCAGCACCAGTTCGAGGGTGCTTCCCTGTTCGGCACCGGACACGACGGTGCCGTCGGAGACGAGACCGAGGACGGTGGCCTCGGCATCGAGGCGGTCGTAGCCGACGAAGTCGGTACGGCCGTGGCGGGCGGACAGTTCACGGTAGGCGTCCTGGCGGCGGAGCGCCTCGGCGGTCTTGGCCTTGCCGCCGGCCTTGGCGCGCCGTTGCTGTTCGGCGAGCAGGTCGGCGAAGCGGTCCTCGTCGACGGTCAGGCCGGCGTCGTGGGCGGCCTCGACGGTCAGCTCGACGGGGAAGCCGAAGGTGTCGTGCAGCTCGAAGGCAGTCTCCCCGGCCAGGGTCGTGGACCGGCTCTCGCGGCTGCGGGTGATGGCGGCGTTCAGCAGCCGGGTGCCCTGGGCGAGGGTGCGGGTGAAGGACTGCTCTTCGGCGGTGACGACCTGCTCGATGAGAGCTGCCTGGGCGGTCAGCTCGGGCCAGACCCCTCCGAGGTTGGCGATGACGCTGGCGGTTGTCGGGGCGAGGACGGTTTGGTCGATGCCGAGGAGGCGGGCGTGGCGGATCGCGCGGCGCATCAGGCGGCGCAGGACGTAGCCACGCCCGTCCTTGGCGGGCAGGACGCCGTCGGCGATCAGGTAGGCGATCGAGCGGGCGTGCTCGGCGACCACCTGGAAGGAGATCTTCTCCTCGCCGCTGCCGGGGTAGTCGCGGCCGGCGAGTTCCTGAACGGTCGTGAGCGTGGGGCTGAGGAGGTCGGTGCCGCACACGTTTTCGACTTCCTGGAGGATCGCGGCCAGGCGGTCGAGGCCGAGGCCGGTGTCGATGCTCTGCTGGGCGAGGTCGCCGAGGATCGGGAAGCCGCCCTTCTTGTCGCCCTCGCCGCGCTGGTACTGCATGAAGACTAGGTTCCAGATCTCCACGTAGCGCTCGCCGTCGACGGCCGGCCCGCCCTCGCGTCCGAAGGCCGGTCCCCGGTCGTAGTTGACCTCCGAGCAGGGACCACAGGGCCCGGGGACTCCCATGGACCAGAAGTTGTCCTCCATGCCCAGGCGCTGGATGCGCTCGGCAGGGACGCCGGTCTTGCGCCACAGATACTCGGCCTCGTCGTCGTCCTGATAGACGGTGATCCAGAGGCGGTCCTTCTCCAGGTTGAAGCCCTGGGTGAGGAGTTCCCAGGCGTAGGTGATGGCGTCGGCCTTGAAGTAGTCACCGAAGGAGAAGTTGCCCATCATCTCGAAGAACGTGGCGTGCCGGTTCGTGCGGCCGACGTTGTCGATGTCCGAGGTGCGGGCGCACTTCTGGATGGTCGTGGCGCGCGGGAACTCCGGGGCGACCTCGCCCAGGAAGTACGGCTTGAACTGGTTCATGCCGGCGTTGGCGAGCAACAGGGTCGGATCGGAGGGGATCAGCGGACTGGACGGGACCTGGCGGTGGCCGCGCGAGGCGAAGAAGTCCAGGAAGGTGGAGCGGATCTGCGTCGAGCGCATGGTGGTGTGGCCCTCACGGAAGAGTCGTGGAGAGATGGGGGTCGATCACACGCCGAGCCGGGCCGAGAACAGGGACTGAGAGGTTCTCAGTTCTCCAGCTCGACGCAGATAGCTCGCGCCCCCACGGTGTAGACCATGACTCCAGATCCGTTGTCTGAGGTGGCGCAGCCGACACCGGACGCAACGGCCCGCTGCGACTGCGCCACCCAGCGTAGCTGTCCTGGAGTCAAGATCGCTTGGCTTTATGCGCTCCGTCGCCCCGTGCCCGTCAGGGAGAGGAGCGTCCCGGCGAGGTCTTCGGCGTCGGGGAGCACGACGACGGCTCCGGCCCGGGTGAGCGTGGAGGGGGTGGAGAACCCCCAGCCGGAGCCGATCGGTGTCACGCCCGCTGCCCGGGCCGCGTGCATGTCGGACTCCATGTCACCGACGAACACGGCGTCGCCGGGTGACACATCGAGCTTGTCGAGGGCGAGTAGGAGGCCGTCGGGCGCGGGCTTCGGTGCCGCGTCCTCGTAGCAGACGACGACGTCGATCGGGTCGAGGACGGTGGGCGGCAGGAGCCAGTGGACCCGCTGGCGGCTTCGTAGGGTCACGATGCCGGTGGCGACGCCGGCTGCATGGAGCGCGGAGAGCGTGTCGGCGACGAACGGGAACACCTCGGCGGTGAGGGTGGCGGTGGCCGTCGCCGCGTCCCAGCCGTCCTGACTGATCACTCCGGTGTGTCCGAGTTCGGCGAGTACGTGTTCGCGTGGCGTGGTCGCGGCCCAGGTCGGCAGGTCGGCGATGGTGACACGTCGACCGAGGGCGGAGGTCGCGAAGCCGGCCAGGGTGGCGAGTTGGGTGTGGCGGCTGTCGACGAGGACGCCGTCGAGGTCGAACAGCACGGCCCGTTTCACGTGGAACCACCCCCTCGGGGTGCTTCCGGCAGGTCGGCCTCGGTGAGCAGGGCATGCAGGGTGACATTGTGTTCGGCCAGCAGCGTTCGCCCTCCGAGCGGGCGCTCGAGGACACACAGCGCGTCGCTGACCGGAGCACCCGCGATCCGCAGGATGCGGGCCATGGCGAGCAGTTGTCCGCCGGAGCGCACCACGTCGTCGACGAGGACGGTTCGACGGCCGGTGAAGGCGGCGCCTTCGATCTGCCGGCGGGAACCGTATCCCTTCGGTCGGCGGCGCAGGAAGACAGCGGGCAGGCCGGTGGCGGCGGACAGGGCGACGACGAGGGGGACGCCGCCGAGTTCGATGCCGGCGAGAAGCTGGGTGTCTCCGGGGACGAGGGGGACCATGGCGGCGGCGGTGTCGCGCAGCAGCTCGGGATCGGCGGCCAGGCGGTACTCGTCGAAGTAGCGGTCGAGCCTCGCGCCGTCGGCGAGGTGGAAGGGGGCGGTGACGAGGGCGGTCTCGGCGAGCCGGACGGTGAGGTCGGGCAGGCGTGTGCTGGTGGTCATGCTCCTCCGATCGGTGCCGTCTCAACCGTGTCGAGAGCGGCGAGGCGGTCGCGGAAGGCGGCGGCGGACTCGGCGGTGCTGAGGAAGCCGAGGGGCCGGGTCGGGGTTTCGTACAGCCACTCCTCCTCGCGCAGGAGGGTGAGCAGGCGCCGTGCGGAGGCCCCGGCGAGGAAGATCGGTACGGGCCGGACGGTGGTCGCGTAGTACATGGCGGCGGTCAGCTCGTGGAGGGTGCCGACGCCTCCGCCCATGGCGACGACGAGGTCGGCGTGGTCCAGGTAGTGGTTGAGCCGGGCGCCGAGGTCGGGAAGGTGGACGGACGTGGTGGTGTACAGGTTGAACGCGCCCCACTCGTCGTGCTTACCGATCAGGGTCACCGCGGTGACCAGGGCGCCTTCGGACGATGCGCCGCGCGCGGCGGCCTCCATCAGGCCGTTGTAGCCGCCGTGCAGGAGCTGGTAGCCCGCTCCCGCCAGAGCGCGGCCGATCTCCTCGGCCAGCCGCTTCTCGTCGTCGGAGGCGGGGCGGACCCCGCCGAAGAAGACCGCGGTCAGTCCCTCGCGGGCCCGGGCGGCGGCCGGGCCCGCCAGGTGGAGCGCGTTCACATCAGCTCCAGGTAGGTGCGGTACGCGGCGATGGCGTTCCCCAGGCCTCGCAGGGCTTCGGGGCAGGCCCGCCCGACCAGGGCGAGCGTCCGCTCGACAGCCGCGTCGACGTCGGCGGCGAGGGGGATGGCCGGTGCGCCGATCGCCGCCTCCAAGTCGCCGAGGCAGGCCCGGCCGATCGGGGTGACGGCGATCTCCTCGCGCAGCTGGTACCAGCCCCAGAACCGTGAGGTGGGTGCCAGAGCGGCCTTGATCAGGTCCTTCGTCGCGGTGTGGAGGCGGTGCCACTCGGAGTACGCGACGAACCGCTGGCCGCGCCTGATGCGCTTGTGCAGCAGGACTGCCAGGACCAGGTGCTCGATGAGCAGCTCGGTGCAGGTACGAGGTCGGGCGAGGAACTCGGCCGCGAACCGCTCGGCGACCGCCGTTCCCTCGGCCGGGACGAGCGTCGACTCGCGGTCGAGGAGTAAGGCGGTGGCGACCGTCGCCCGGAGGCGTGGGACGCGCGACGCGGGCATCAGGTAGAGGTCGATCTGGTGCAGGCGCCCCTCGTCCGGGACGAGGAAGACCATGCCGACACCGCCGAGGTCGGCGACGATCGTGTCGCGCCACCCGGGCAGCAGGGCGCCGGCCTCGGTGGACATCAGGTCGTCCAGGGCCTCGACGAACGGGGGCAGGTCGGCGTCCTGGACCCCGACGACGAAGTCGACGTCCGAGAGGCGGTCGGCCGTTCCATGGGCCAGCGACCCCCGCACCATCAGGTGCGTGACGGCCGGGGAGGTGGCCAGGATGTCGGCGAGCCGGGACAGCAGTGGGAGCTGGGACGGGCGGTTGGCGAAGGTGAGTTCGGCCAGGTGCAGGGTGGGCACGTGCGTCCTCCGATCGGATGTCGGTGTGTGAGCCGTGGCGGTCATGCCGTGAGGGCGAGGAGGCGGCGCTTGGCCGACGTCCAGCGCGTGGCGGCCTCCTCGTCGCCGAGCGAGGTGTGCAGCTCGGCGATCAGGTCGTAGACCGTCCCCTCAGGCAGGGCGTAGGCGTAGAAGAGTCGCAGCAGCATTCGCTCGGCCGCGTCCGTGTAGCCGAGACCGGCCATGCCACGGGCGGCCTGGAGCCGCTCGGCGAGCACCGCCACGTCGGCTGAGGGCAGCGGCTCGGCGGAGCCGGGGTGAAGCATGGGCCGGCGGGCGAGGCGCCGGTAGGCGTCGTCGGCGTACACGTCGGCGATCAGGTGGATCCGGTCCGGTCCGAGCAGGTTGCACACGCCGTGGGCGTACGTCGGTGTCAGCCGCCAGATCCGCCCGCCGGTCATGTGCACCTTGGTGCCGCCGGTGACGAGGAACGCCGATGTGTTGGTGTGCAGGGGGATGTGCAGCCGGTGCCGCTCGACCTGGTCGAGCTCGTCGTAGTCGCGGTGCTCCCACAGGAAGGCGTTGGCCTCCAGCCGGGCGAGCCGGACCCACATGTAGTTCAGGCCGAGTTCAGTCAGCAGGGCGGCGGTGGTCGGCATCTGCGACAGCAGGTCGGTCGGCCGGGCGGCGCAGTCGCCGATCGTCACGTCGGCGGCGTCGCCGGACGCGTTCATCAACGACGTCGTCAACCAGCCTCCCGACTGGTAGGCGCCGTACTCGGCCTTCCAGGGCGCCCGGGCCGTCAGGGCCTCGTGGCGCATCCGTTCCAGTTGAACGGAGTCGACGGCGTCGAGCTGGGCGATCTGCCCGGCAAGGGCGGTCAAGGTGTCCATCGGTTCCCTCCCGTCGCCAGCCCGCCCGTAAGCGGGCCGGCTGGCACGTGGTGCGGATGGGGGTGATCGGACGGAACCGCCGAGGCGGCCCCCGATCTCATGCTTCGTCGCCGGAGGTGCACGCACGGCGAAGTGGCGTTCAGCATGAGGGGGGACGGCGGGACATGGATACGACGTCACCACCGTCACGGAGCCGTCATCGCCGAACGGCCTGTGACCCGGCCGACGACGGTCCCTGACGGTCGCGCGTCATGACTGCCGTCATGGCCGCCGTCATCTTCGTCGGCGAGCCGCCGACGGGGTTTCCCTCCGATCGGACAGGGCTATCGTCGGGTGAAGACGAACGGGTACGGAGAGGATCTGCCGTGGCTGAAACTCCCACGCTCTTAAGGGTCTTGACGCTCCGGCGACACTGGCAGGTCTACGAGACCTTCCGCCTCCGGTTCGAAGCGACGGCGACGGCGATCGCCGACGACGAGAACGACGCGCGGCTCCGGGGCCTGTCGGTCTCGAAGCGGCAGTTCGAGCGCTGGTACGGCGGCGCCGTGAAGACCCGCCCCTACCCCGACCAGTGCAGGGTGCTGGAAGCAATGTTCGGCGTCGGCGTCGATCTCCTTCTCGCTCCCGCGCCGCAGGCCGTCGAACGGACCACGCCTGTGCCCGACCCCCCGCTCGTCATCCCGCCGTCACGGCCGACCCCTGTCCTCCTCCCCACCGAGCGGGCAGCGGCACTGCCTGTCGGCGGCCCGTTCAGCAGCGAGCCCCGCTTCGACGCGGGCACAACGGAATTGGAAAGGCAGGTCACGATGGCGGCTCGTCGTGCACTTCGGTTCACCGCGATGGCAGAAGGCAGCAGCATCGGCCCGGAGACCCTGGGCCAGATCCATGACGAAGTGCGGCGGCTCACTGCCGCGTACCCGAGGCTGGCGTTGCCGACGCTGCTCGGCGACCTGGTCGAGGTGCAGGACCTCACCTTCCGCCTCCTGGAGCACGGCCGCGTCAAGCCCCTGCAGGCCCGCGAGCTGTACCTGCTCGCCGGGATCACCTCCGGCATGCTCGCCAAGGCCAGCCACGACCTGGGCAACCCGAGCGCCGCGATGATGCAGGCCCGTACCGCCTTCGTGTGCGCCGACAACGCCGACCACCAGGCCATGCGCGCCTGGGTCCGTTCCCTCCAGTCGCTCATCTCCTACTGGGCCGGGCGCCCCGCCGAGGCGGCCGATTACGCCCTCCTCGGCCAGAGCGCGACCGGCGACGTCCGCGGCACGACCAGCGTCTGGCTGGCCTGTCTCTCCGCCCGTGCGCACGCCCTGATCGGCGACGCCGAGACCACCCGCACCGCCATCCAGCAGGCCGAGGCCGCCCGGGCGGCCGTCGAACCCGACGACCTCGACGCCTTCGGCGGCATCATGACCTTCCCGGTGCCCCGGCAGCTCTACTACGTTGCTGAGGCCACCGTGCACCTCGGTGAGGACCCCGTGCTCGGCGAGAGCCGTTCCGAGGCCGCCGTCAGCGCCTACCGGAACGCCTCCGAGGATGAGTGGGCCTTCGGCGACGAGGCCGGCGCGCAGACCGACCTCGCGCTCGCCCGCATCGCCCGGGGCGAGATCGAGGGTGCCATCGAGGCCGTGCGTCCCGTGCTCGACCTTCCCGTCGAACAGAGGAACTTCGGCATCACGAGCAGCGCCCAGCGCGTCCACGCCGCACTGCACGCCGACGGACGATGGAACACCGGCGCGGCGGCCGATCTGCGCGGGGAGATCGAAGCCTTCACCGCCACCCCGACCTCCGTCCTCGTCCGATGAACCCGCGGGTAGGCTCCGCGCCCATGACCCCTGTCCACCTGGCCGGCCTCCGCCTGGCCCTGCGTGAAGTCGAACCCGAGGACACCGGCGCGCTTCTGGCCGTCTACGGCGACCCCGAGGCAACACGGCACCTCAGCTTCGAACCCCGTACCCCCGAACAGGTCCAGGCGATCGTCGACCGGTCCATCGCCTCTGCCACGGACAGGCCGAGGACCGACTACTGCCTCGCCATCACCCGGCGTGGCGAGCACCGCCTGATCGGCTACGCGCGTCTGGCGACCGAACCGCAGCAAGCGGCCACGATCGGATTCGCTCTGCATCCGGCCGAGTGGGGCAAGGGCCTGGGCACCGAGACCGTCCACCTGCTGTGCGTGCTCGGCTTCCGGACGCTCGGCCTGCACCGCATCTGGGCAGCCCGCTCACCCCTCAACGAGGCGTCCGCGCGAACCCTTCTGCGGGCGGGCATGACCGAGGACGGCCGGATCCGCGACCACGTCTTCGTCCGCGGAGCGTGGCGGGACTCGATCACCTACTCGATCCTGGAGCACGAGTGGACCCCGCTCGACGGCATCGACACCGAAGGCCGCCCGCCCGCTGCCTCGCCCGACGCGAACCGCGGACAAGAGAGGTGAGCCGGTGATCACCGAGGCGGGCTTACCGCACCATCTGGTGATCCCCGGCATCGCCGAATCCGCGCGCGGCGGCCTGCCCGCCCCACCGGCCACCGACGACGGCAACGACTGGGTCGACGGGGTCTGCTGGCTCTGCTGCGGAGAGCAGTGGACCCGTGTCCTGTGGATCGGGCCAGCGAGCGTGGCTGGTGCCCAGGCACCGATGTACGCCTGTGCTCCCTGCATCGAGGAACTTCACCAGCGGGTCTGGCGATCCATCTTTCACCGTGATGAGCCTGTTCGGACGGCGCCGTGTGACGTATGCCGGCGGCGGCCACGATCCGGCGGGCGATGTCCGCCCACTGGGCGTCGGTCAGGATCGGATCCTCGGGCGCGGCGCGGACCGGGCAGTGCCACACCATGGTGGCCGGGGCCTTGTCGCCGAGCATCATCACGGGCTGGTCGAGCTGCGCGGCGAGCTGGTCCTCGAGGTCCTTGGGGTTGAGGTGGGGACTGCGGCCGGGGTCGGGGGCGAAGCCGTCCCGGGACGCCACCAGGTGGGGATCGGTCGGGAACGACGAAGCGCCCCGACCGGAGGAAACCGATCGAGGCGCCAAGTAGCAGGGCAGAGAGGTGACCCCACCCTGCTGTCGGTAGGCCGTGTGGGACTCGAACCCACAACCAACGGATTAAAAGTCCGCTGCTCTGACCAATTGAGCTAACGGCCCCCGGCACAACAGATACGAGCATAGCCCGCCCGGGGCAGTGTGCCGATCGGGTATCCCCGGTTGTGGGGATGTCGTGGGGGCCGGGCGGGAAAACCGCAGGGCCCGTGACCCACCTCGGGGGTGGGGCACGGGCCCTGCGGGCGTGTCAGTTCAGCGACGGCCGGTGTCAGCCGTTGCGCTTCCAGCGGGGCTTGTCGTCACGGCGGCCGAAGGAACCGGTGCCGGTGCCGGTGCTGCCACCGGCGCGGTGGGCCGCCGGGCGGTCGTGCGTACGGGCGCCGGACGCCGGGCGGTCGTCGCGGCGGTCACGGTTGACCGGACGGTCGCTGCTGCGGTGGTCGCGGCGCTCGAAGGGGCGGCCGCCACGGTCGTCACGGCGGTCGTCACGGTTGAAGCCACCGCTGCTCGGACGGTCGTCACGGTTGAAGCCACCGCTCGGACGGTCGTCACGACGGTCGCGGTTGAAGCCGCCCGTGCTCGGACGGTCGTCACGGCGCTGGAAACCACCACGGTCGCCACCGCGGTCGTCGCGACGGTCGCGGTTGAAGCCACCGGTGCTCGGACGGTCGTCACGGCGCTGGAAACCACCACGGTCGCCACCGCGGTCGTCGCGACGCTGGAAGCCACCGCGGTCGCCACCGCGGTCGCCGCCGCGGTCGTCCCGGCGGGTGAAGCTCGCCCGGTCGTCACGCGGCGTGTAACCCCGCGCGCCACCCCGGCCGCTGCGCTCGCCCCGGTCGTCCCTGCGGTCGTCGCGACGGTCGTCACGGCGGCCGTAGTTGCCCCGCTCGTCGCGCGGCGCCGACTGCTGCGGTACGGCAGCGGCGGCGGCAGCCGCCTCCGCCTCGCGCTCGGCCTCGGCGGCCACCTCGGCCACCGCGGCCTCCGGGTCGTCGCCCCGCTCGCGCGCGGCACGGGCGATGAGCCGGCCGGCCTCCTCGCGGAGCTCGACGGCGCGGCGCTGCGCGCGCTCCAGCTGCTTGGTCAGGTCGGCGGCCTCGCGCTCGGCCTGCTTGGCGGCGTTGTTCGCGGAGTCGGCCTGGACCTCCGTGAGCGAACGCGCGCCGGTGATCTCGGCGACCTCCGGGTCGAACGCGCCCGCTCCGCCGACCATGTGGCGCGTGGCGTCGACGCCCGCGTCCTCCATCAGCCGGAAGATCTGGCGGCGCTGGTGCGGAAGCGACAGCGACACGACGACCCCGGACTTGCCGGCGCGCGCCGTACGGCCCGAGCGGTGCAGGTAGTCCTTGTGGTCCCCGGCCGGGTCCACGTTCAGCACCAGGTCGATGCCGTCCACGTGGATACCGCGCGCGGCCACATCGGTGGCGACCAGCGCGTTGACCAGACCTTCCTTGAAGTCGGCCAGCGTCCGCGTCCGCGCGCCCTGCGTCATGCCGCCGTGCAGCGCGTCGGCCTTCACACCGGAGTCGCGCAGCTGCTCGGCGATACGGTCGGCGCCGAGCTGCGTCCGTACGAAGATGATCGTGCGGCCCTTGCGGGCGGCGATGGCCGCCGTCACCGGGGCCTTGTCCTTCGGCTTCACGACGAGCACGTGGTGCGTCATGGTCGTGACGTTGCCCTGGGCGCTGTCGACCTCGTGGCTGACCGGGTTGGTCAGGTAGCGCTTGACCAGCGAGCTGATCTCGTTCTCCATCGTGGCGGAGAAGAGCATGCGCTGACCGCCGGCCGGCACCAGGTCGAGCAGCTCGGTGACCTCGGGCATGAAGCCCAGGTCCGACATCTGGTCGGCCTCGTCGAGGATCGCGATCTGGACCTGCTCCAGCGAGCAGGCGCGACGGTTGATCAGGTCGCGCAGCCGGCCCGGGGTGGCGACGAGGACATCGACACCGCGCTCCAGGGCGTAGATCTGGTTGCTCATCGACGTACCGCCGCAGACGACCTTCATCTTCAGGCCGAGCACATCGCCGTACGGCTGGAGCGCGTCCGCGACCTGCATCGCCAGCTCGCGGGTCGGGGTGAGGATGATGCCGCGCGGCTTCTTCTTCTCGGTGTGACCACCGGAGAGCGAGGCCAGCAGCGGCAGACCGAAGGAGAGGGTCTTGCCGGAGCCGGTACGGCCACGGCCCAGGATGTCCTTGCCCGCCAGCGCGTCCGGGATGGTCGCGGCCTGGATCGGGAAGGGGGCGGTGACGCCGTTCTGCGCGAGCTTGCGGACGATGCCGTCGGGCAGGCCCAGGTCGCCGAAGGTGAGGCCGGGGGCCTCGGCGGAGTCGGAGTCCGCGGAGTCCGCGATCTCGGTGACCGTCTCGGTGTCGCTCTCGATGGCCGCTACGGCCTCGACGACGGCTTCGACGACGGCTTCGACGATCTCGGTGCTCTCGATGCTGTCGGCGTTCTCGACGCTCTCGGGCATGACGATGTTGTCAGTACTGGAAATGGACATGCGAAATGCGAAACCTTCCGGAGTCTCGGCACGCGCCCAAACTCCGTGATTCGCAAATCGACCGCCTCAATGCGGTCAGCCACGGCAAGGGAGAGTACGCGCCACGCGGCGCTCTTCTGTGTCGGCGCCGGGCAATGATCAAACGATCTACTACCATACGCACTCACCCCCCGATCTGGCAAACCGCCCCCCTCCGCACCCCGCTCACACCGGCCCCACCTGCGGTGATGCCTGCGGCTCCCGCCACGTCCCCGCCGCCTCGGCCGCCGCCAGCGTCCCCGTCCGCACATCCGCCGCCGGGGACGCGGACGGCTGGTCGACCGGCTTCGTCGGTTCCGGCTCGGGCTCCGGGCCCGGCGGCTCCGGCTGCTGGCTCGGCTGGACGGGCGTCGGCGCGGGACGCGTGGGCTCATGCGTCGGTACGGGATCCCCGCCGCCCGGCGGGGTGGGCTTCCCAGGCCCCTGGCCGGGGCCCCGCGTCACCTCGGGCTTCTCCACGGGCGCCGCCGGGGACGCCTGGGAACTGGCCTTCGGCGAGGCGCCCGCGGCCTTCTCCGGGTCCTTGCCGTCCGCCTCCGCGCCGTCCTCGCCCTTCGACGCCGGGCCCGCCCCGACGCGCTCCTCGCCGCCCTTGCCCGCGCCGCTCCGCCAGACATGGGGCATCCCGGACCCGACGCCCGTACCCGTGACCCCGTCCGGCTCGACCACGCCCGCGCGGCCGTCCGCCGTGTGCGAGGGCGCGGGTTCCCCGTCGTCACCGCCGACGCTCATACAGCCCGTGGAGGTCGCGACCGCCAGCGAGGTGACGAGCCAGACGGCGAGACGGCCGGGGCCGGACAGGCCGGACAGGGCGGACAGGGCGGACAGCGTGGGCAGGGCGGGGAACTGGCGCACGGGCGGCACCTCCGGTACGTACGAACAACGAGGAGCACCCCGCCGACGGCGAGGGAGAGGGGGACCGACCGGCGTATGGGGGGACGGCGGTCGGTCTTCACTGCTCAACTTCCTTTCCCCCGCCGGGGACACGCCCGGACGCCCGCTTCTCCTGGACAATGGCCGTGTGCTGGAAATGACACGCGAGACCTTCGAAGAGCTGGTGAGCCAGGCCCTCGATCAGATCCCCCAGGAGCTGACCCGGGTCATGGACAACGTCGCCGTCTTCGTCGAGGACGAACCCGACCCCTCCGACCCCGAGCTGCTGGGGCTGTACGAGGGGACCCCGCTCACCGACCGGGGCGAGTGGTACGCCGGGGTCCTGCCCGACCGCATTTCCATCTACATGGGGCCGACGCTGCGCTACTGCGAGAGCGCGGAGGACGTCGTGCACGAGGTCTCCGTGACCGTGGTGCACGAGATCGCCCACCACTTCGGCATCGACGACGAGCGGCTGCACGAACTCGGCTGGGGCTGAGCCCCCCGCCGGGCCTCCGCCGGGCCTCCGCCGGGGCCCGCCGCCCGTACCCCCGCCGATGGCCTACTCCAGGCATGCCCGCCGCCCGCGACGGGCATACGGGTCCAATGGCCCGTGCCCGTGACGTACCGCGCGCATCACCCGCATCACGTCCCGCTCCCCGTTACTTCCGTACCCTCCGCGCCGTCCTCCGTCCTCATCGCCCCGCGCCCACCAGCGCCCTCGTCGCCGCCCCGCACCCCGTCACCCGCGCGCTCGGGCTGATCGCCGTCGTCGTCGTGGGCGCCTGGCTCGGGCTGCTGATCGTCGGCAGCGTCCGCACCCCGGTCGGCCCGATGGACACCCGGATGACCCTGCGGCCGTCCCTGACCGGCGGCACCAAGATCAACGTCTCGCCGCTGGGCGCCCTGGAGCTGGACACCCACACCGCGCCGCTCCGCCTCGACGTGGACGTCGACCAGCTGGACCCGGTCCGCTCCACGGCGCTCGTGGCCCACCCGGAGCGCTTCGCCGGGCTCCAGACCGAGGTCGGCCACGACGTGAGGGCCGGCACCACCGAGCTGGCCGTACGGTCCGTCGTGGCCGTCGTCTCCGGCGCGACCGCCCTCGGGCTCGCCGTCTACCGCCGCCCCCGCCGCGCCCTGACCGCCGGCGGGCTCGCGCTCGCGCTGCTGGCCGCGTCGGGCATCGGCGCGTACGTCACCTGGAACCCGAAGTCGGTGCTGGAACCCCGCTTCTCCGGGCTGCTCTCCTCGGCCCCGCAGGTCGTCGGCAACGCGCGCTCGATCGTGACCGAGTTCGACGTCTACCAGAAGGAGCTGGCCCGGCTGGTCACCAATGTGACCAAGCTGTACGACGCGACCTCCACCCTCCCCACGTACCAGCCGGACCCGGGCACCCTCCGGGTGCTGCACGTCTCCGACATCCATCTCAACCCGGCGTCCTGGCACATCATCGGCTCGCTCGTGGACCAGTACGGGATCGACGTCATCATCGACTCCGGCGACACCATGGACCACGGCACCGCCGCCGAGAACACCTTCCTCGACCCGGTGGACGACCTGGACGCGCCCTACGTCTGGGTGCGCGGCAACCACGACTCCCGGCTCACCCAGGACTATCTGAAGCGCATGAAGAACGTCCGGGTCCTGGACGAGGGCAGCGCCGTGACCGTCGCCGGGCTGCGGGTGGCGGGCATCGGCGATCCGCAGTTCACCCCCGACCGCTCGGTGGCCGCGCCGGGTGACCCGGCCGAGCGCATGGCGGGCATCCGCTTCGCCTCCGCCCTCCGCGACCAGCGGCGGGCCGGCACCCCCGTGGACATCGCCGTCGCCCACAACCCGGTGGCGGCCCGGGAGACCGACGGGCTGGTCCCGCTCGCCCTGTCGGGTCATGTGCACCACCGCGCGACCGAGGTCCTGCCGTACGGCACCCGGCTGAAGGTCGAAGGCTCCACGGGCGGCGGCGGGCTGCGCGCCGTACAGAACGAGAAGCCCGAGAAGGTGCGCGCCTCGGTGCTCTATCTGGACCGTACGACCAAGCGCCTCCAGGCGTGGGACGAGATCACCCTGGGCGGGCTCGGCCTGACCACCGCCGAGGTCGGCCGCCACCTCCCGGAGGAGGTGGGCACCCCGGGCGGGGACCCGTCACCGAGTACGTCACCGAGTACGCCCCCGGGCACGTTCCCGAACGCCTCGCCGGACACGACTCCGGTCGCGGACACGAGCCCCTCCCCGGCCGCCCCCGCACCCGCTCCGACCCCCTCCCCGTAAACCGTTTTGGCGATAGCTCCCCGCATCCCATATGATTCGGACGTCCCCGACGCGCTGCAAAGCGCCCAGGCGGGCCCTTAGCCCTCATCGTCTAGTGGCCCAGGACGCCGCCCTTTCAAGGCGGTAGCACGGGTTCGAATCCCGTTGGGGGCACGCAACACTGTGTGCGAGACTTGTGCTCGCACATTGCTTGGTCCTGTGGAGCAGTTTGGAGTGCTCGCCACCCTGTCAAGGTGGAGGCCGCGGGTTCAAATCCCGTCAGGACCGCTTGCAGCCGCGAGGCTGCGTGGCTGGGTAGCTCAGTTGGTACGAGCGATCGCCTGAAAAGCGATAGGTCGCCGGTTCGATCCCGGCCCCAGCCACCACAGTCCGCGAGGACCGAAGCCCCCACCGGGATCCCTGGTCGGGGGCTTTTTCGTACGCTGCTCGCCCATGGTTCGCATGTCTTTTCGTACGACTGCGGAAATCGGGTCGCCGCCGCCGAGCCACGGGTGAGATCCTGGTTCCGGTATGTCTACTTCCTTCGCCGACCTCCAGACCCTGCTGGCCGACGTCTCCCTGCGCGACGCGCAACGACTCGGCCGCCGTCTCGAAGGCGCACGGCGCATCCGTAAACCCGAAGCACGCCAGGCCGTGCTGGACGAGATCGCCGTTCAGACCGGGAAGGCCGCTGAGCGGATCCGGGCCCGGGGGGCGCGGGTGCCCGCCGTCTCGTACCCCGAACAGCTGCCCGTCAGCCAGAAGAAGGACACGATCCTGGAGGCGATACGCGACCACCAGGTCGTGATCGTCGCCGGCGAGACCGGGTCCGGGAAGACCACCCAGATCCCCAAGATCTGTCTGGAGCTGGGGCGTGGCGTCCGGGGCATGATCGGGCACACCCAGCCCCGCCGGATCGCCGCCCGCACCGTCGCCGAGCGGGTCGCGGACGAGCTGGACACCCCGCTGGGCGAGGCGGTCGGCTGGAAGGTCCGCTTCACCGACCAGGTGAACCAGGACGCGACGTTCATCAAGCTGATGACCGACGGCATCCTGCTCGCCGAGGTCCAGACGGACCGCGAGCTGCTCGCGTACGACACGATCATCATCGACGAGGCCCACGAGCGCAGCCTCAACATCGACTTCCTGCTCGGCTATCTCGCCCAGCTCCTCCCCCGCCGCCCCGACCTCAAGGTCGTCATCACCTCCGCGACCATCGACCCGGAGCGCTTCTCGCGCCACTTCGGGGACGCGCCCATCGTGGAGGTCTCCGGCCGTACGTACCCGGTGGAGGTCCGCTACCGGCCGCTGCTGGAGGAGGGCGGCTCGGACGGCGACCGCGACCAGATCACCGCGATCGCCGACGCCGTCGAGGAGCTCCAGTACGAGGAGCCGGGCGACATCCTGGTCTTCCTCTCCGGTGAGCGGGAGATCCGCGACACCGCCGAGGCGCTCCAGAAGCTCCCGCACCGGAACACCGAGGTGCTGCCCCTCTACGCCCGGCTCTCGCACGCCGAGCAGAACCGGGTGTTCCAGCGGCACAGCGGGCGCCGGATCGTCCTCGCGACCAATGTCGCCGAGACCTCGCTGACCGTCCCCGGCATCAAGTACGTGATCGACCCGGGCAACGCCCGGATCTCCCGCTACAGCCACCGCACCAAGGTCCAGCGCCTGCCGATCGAGCGGATCTCCCAGGCCAGCGCCAACCAGCGCAAGGGCCGCTGCGGCCGTACGTCGGACGGGATCTGTATCCGGCTGTACGCCGAGGACGACTTCGAGGCGCGCCCGGAGTTCACGGACGCCGAGATCCTCCGGACGAACCTCGCCTCGGTCATCCTCCAGATGACGGCGGCCGGCCTCGGCGACATCGAGAAGTTCCCCTTCATCGACCCGCCGGACCACCGGAACATCCGTGACGGGGTCCAGCTGCTCCAGGAGCTGGGCGCGTTCGACTCGTCGCCCGCCGCGCAGAAGGATCCGAAAAAGAAGCTGACCCCGCTCGGCCGCAAGCTCTCGCAGCTCCCGGTGGACCCGCGGCTCGCCCGTATGGTCATCGAGGCCGACCGCAACGGCTGCGCGCGCGAGGTGATGGTGATCGCCGCCGCGCTCTCCATCCAGGACCCGCGCGAGCGGCCCGCCGAGAAGCAGGCCCAGGCCGACCAGCAGCACGCCCGCTTCAAGGACGAGACGTCGGACTTCCTCGCGTTCATCAACCTCTGGCGGTACGTACGGGAGCAGCAGAAGACGTTGTCGTCCTCGGCCTTCCGCCGTATGTGCAAGTCGGAGTATCTGAACTTCCTGCGGATCAGGGAGTGGCAGGACATCTATTCGCAACTGCGCACGGTTGCAAAGCAGATGGGCATCCATCTGAACGAGGAGGACGCGGGCGACCAGTCCATCCACGTGTCGCTGCTCTCGGGGCTGCTGTCCCACATCGGCATGAAGGACGTGAAGGACGCCGGGGCGGCGGGTGGGAAACCCACAGCGAAGAACGAGTATCTGGGCGCCCGCAGCGCGAAGTTCGCCGTCTTCCCCGGATCCGCGCTCTTCAAGAAGCCGCCGCGCTTCCTCATGTCCGCCGAGCTGGTCGAGACCTCCCGACTGTGGGCGCGGGTCAACGCGAAGGTCGAGCCCGAGTGGATCGAGCCGCTCGCCGGTCATCTCCTCAAGCGCACCTACAGCGAGCCGCACTGGGAGAAGGATCTGGCGGCGGTGGTGGCGTACGAGAAGGTGACGCTGTACGGGGTCCCCATCGTCGCCCAGCGCAAGGTGAATTTCGGCCGGATCGATCCCGAGGCGTCGCGGGAGCTGTTCATCCGCAACGCGCTGGTCGAGGGCGACTGGCGGACGCACCACCAGTTCTTCCATGACAATCGCAAACTCCTGGGCGAGGTCGAGGAGCTGGAGCACCGCGCCCGGCGCCGCGACATCCTCGTGGACGACGAGACGCTGTACGACTTCTACGACCAGCGGGTGCCCGACGAGGTGGTCTCCGGGGCGCACTTCGACTCCTGGTGGAAGGCGAAGCGCCGGGACGAGCCGGAGCTGCTCGACTTCGAACGGTCGATGCTGATCAACGAGAAGGCCGGGTCGGTCACCAAGGACGACTATCCGGACTCCTGGCGTCAGGGACCGCTCAAGTTCCGGGTGACGTACCAGTTCGAGCCGGGTGCGGACGCGGACGGCGTGACCGTCCACGTCCCTCTCCAGGTGCTCAACCAGGTCACCTCCGAGGGGTTCGACTGGCAGATCCCGGGGCTGCGCGAGGAGGTGGTCGTGGAGCTGATCCGCTCCCTGCCCAAGCCGGTACGCCGCCACTACGTGCCCGCGCCGAACTACGCGGGCGCCTTCCTGGACCGGGCCGTGCCCCTCCAGGAGCCGCTGCCGGTGACGCTGGCGCGGGAGTTGCAGCGGATGGTGGGCGTGCCCGTCGCGGCGGACGACTTCGACCTCTCCCGGGTCCCGGACCATCTGAAGATCACCTTCCGGGTCGTCGACGAGCGGCGCCGCAAGATCGCCGAGGACAAGGACCTGGACGCTCTCAAGCTCCGGCTCCGCCCCAAGGCCCGCCAGGCCCTCTCGCAGGCCGCCGCGGCGACCGCCGAGCGCGCGGGCGGGGAGACGATCGAGCGCGCGGGGCTGACCGACTGGACGATCGGGACGCTGGTACGGGTCTTCGAGACCCGGCGCGCCGGCCAGCCCGTCAAGGCGTACCCGGCCCTGGTCGACCAGGGCGCCACCGTCGCCGTACGCCTCTTCGACACCGAGGCCGAGCAGCAGCAGGCGATGTGGGCGGGGACGCGGCGGCTGATCCTGCTGAACATCCCGGTGAACCCGGCGAAGTTCGCCTCCGACAAGCTCACCAACCAGCACAAGCTGGCGCTCTCCCGCAATCCGCACGGCTCGGTGCAGGCGCTCTTCGAGGACTGCGCGACCGCCGCCGCCGACAAGCTGATCGCCGACCACGGGGGGCCGGCCTGGGACGAGGAATCGTTCCGGAAGCTGTACGACAAGGTCCGCGCCGACCTCGTGGACGCGACCGTCCGTACCGTGGACCAGGTCCAGCAGATCCTGGCCGCCTGGCAGGCCTGTGAGCGCCGTTTGAAGGCCACGGGCAGTCTGGTGCTGGTGCGGAACGTCCAGGACGTCAGGGACCAGCTCACGGCCCTCGTACCGGCCGGCTTCGTCACCCGTACGGGACTGCGCAGGCTGCCGGACCTGATGCGCTATCTGGTCGCGGCCGACCGGCGGCTCCAGCAGATGCCCACGGCCGTCCAGCGCGACACCACGCGGATGGAGAAGGTCCACGAGATGCGGGACGAGTACGCCTGGCTGCTCGAACAGCTCCCCCAGGGGCGGCCGGTACCGCGCGAGGTCCTGGACATCCGCTGGATGATCGAGGAGCTGCGGGTGAGCTACTTCGCGCACGCGCTGGGCACGGCGTACCCCGTCTCGGACAAGCGGATCGTGAAGGCGATCGACGCGGCGGCGCCGTGACGGGCCCGGTCCCGGGGGCCGGCACGACCGCCGCCGGAGCCCCTTCCCGGCCCTCTCTCGACGCCAGTTCGACCGCACCCTCCGAGCTGCTGTAGAGTTTCGTTTCGCAGCCGCCGCCAAGGGGCCGCGAAACCTGGTCCTGTGGAGCAGTTTGGAGTGCTCGCCACCCTGTCAAGGTGGAGGCCGCGGGTTCAAATCCCGTCAGGACCGCAGTAAAGAGAAAGTCCGTATCCGAAAGGATGCGGGCTTTTTCGTTGTGCCGTTGGGCGGTTGCCCCGTTCAGCCGTTACGCGGTCGCCCTGTTCGGCTCCTACGCGGTCGCCCCGGCCCGCCGCTGTGCCGCCCCGCTCTCCGCCGCCGGGCGCCCCGCCGCCGGGCTCCGTCCTTCCCCGGCGCTTCCCCCTCTTCCCTCCCGCTTGCCTCTCTTCCCTCCCGCTTGCCTGGCTTCCCTCCCGCTTCTCCGCCGCTTCCGTACTGCCCGAACAGGTAAGACCGCGGTAATGGCGCGACCAAATTCGCCACGCGCGGGCCCCGCCGCCTTGACTGCGCGCCTCCGCCCGGGGATACCTAGAACCAAGGCCCCCTGAACGTCATATCGCCGGGGCCGCACCGGGGGTGGTGTGCGTGACCGCGTCGACTACGGGACACAGGACCAGCGCGTTGCTGCGCGCCCATCTGGCGGCCGTCTCGGGCCATCCGCACCGGACGGGGTACTGCCAGGTCTGCCATCGTCTCCAGCGGCTCGCCATGGAATACGTACCGGCCGATGGGGTAGTCGACTTACCGGGCACACCCGACGACGACCAAACCCCTCCCGACGCCTGATCCTTGACCTCCCCGGGGCGTCCGCACGGTGTCCGTACACCGCCCGCGCCCCGCTCACGGGGTGTGACGCGAGTCACCAGCGAAGTTCGGAAAAGTGCAGCTCTTACACCTGACCTACACGGCACCAATTTAATATGTGCAATTGCACTGCCGATCAGGGCTCTCCGGAGGCGTCCGGCCGACCCTCCACACACAGCCTCAACAGGGTCGGGACAGAACCTTCACAGGGCACAAAAAAAGATCGCGCTGGACTCGGCGGAGCCCAGCGCGATCGACGACTTACCCGCAAAGCGAGGGCATGGGGCCTGTTGGGGCAGGATTCCCGTCGTATGGAGCTATGTGTCGGGACGACCGGGTTGGGGGCCCGGTAGAACCCAGTTCGTTGTGCCCTAAATGAGCCTTACTGAGCCCTGCTTGGTGGTTCAGGCCTCGCTGCGCTGCTGCGGAATACCCGCAAGCAGTGCGCGGACCTCAGCCTCGCGATACCGGCGATGCCCACCGAGCGTACGGATGGACGTGAGCTTGCCGGCCTTTGCCCAGCGCGTGACCGTCTTCGGGTCCACACGGAACATCGTGGCAACCTCAGCCGGGGTCAGCAGCGGCTCGGCATCAGGGGTGCGAGCGGTCATGAGCGGCCTCCTCGGGAGAACCGAACCTTCTCGGTTCTTTCCTCTAAATTCTGCACCTTGACCCGCGTTGCCCGAAATGGCGGACGCGGGCCGAGTCGGTTATAGGACGAACGGCTTGTCCTCGGCACTACAACTACACCATCCGTCCAGCCACGTCGGCCAAACCGATGGAATTGCCCTCTGAGGTGTTCATCAGCGGCGGAAGCCGATGGACCATGCCATAGCGGACAGTCACGTCACAGATACGATCAGTCACAGAGCGATCAGGAGTCACTGGACCCCCCACATAGAGTGCAATGCCGAGCATTCCGCCCATAGTTGGACGGAAGGAACCCTCCCCGGACTCCTTGTCCTATTTTGACACGAGGGTGGGCGATGGGCGCAAGAGCCCCGTTAGTGCGGTCCGTCACGCTTGGCGGCAATCGCCCGGATCGGGACCTACGCCCTGGTGCTCGGTACAAGTTTCGTTCAATTCTGTTCCGTGTCTGTTTCATGCTCGCACCAAGATCACCGCAGTCCGACCACCGGCCACCGCGGCGGCCCGCTCCGCCTCAGTTCGCGAACTGGCGGTCGCGGACCGCGCGCCACCGCTCCGTGAGCCGCCCGTACGCCTCTCCCGCCGCGTCGTCGTCGCCGTCCCGCAGCGCCGCGAGCGCCTCGCCCACATCGGCCGCCGAGCGGTCCTCGGCCAGCAGGGCGTCCGGCAGGGCGTGCGCCAGGCCGCCGTAGTCCAGTTCGACCAGTGAACGCGGGTGGAACTCCTCCAGCCACCGCCCCACGTCCACCAGCCCCTCGGCCAGCGGCCCGTCGCCCGCCGCGTCCCGCAGGGTCTTCAGCGCGCGGGCGAGCCGCCGTCTGGCCTGCGCCATCGGGGTCCGGTAGCGCAGCGCGGCCGGCTTCCCTCCGGGGGCGCCGGCCCTCTCGTACATCCGCTCCTCGTCGGCGAAGAGCGTGAACCAGCGCACCGGGACCTGCCAGAGCGCCGTCCTGATCCACGGCCGCGCGTCCGGGTTGAGGTCGCGCCAGTGGGCGTAGTCCGCCGTCGCCTGGTCGCGCACCACCTCCGGCAGGACCGCGTCCAGCAGGGGCGGCGGCAGCGTCCTGGGCAGCTCCTCCAGGGCCAGCCAGCCGCGCAGCCGGGTGCGCCACGGGCAGACGCAGACCACGCCGTCCACCACGGCGACGAAGGCGTCCGCGCTCTCGTGGACCGGGACGGCCACCGGCGGGGTCGGCAGCAAGTCGGCCAGGGAACGCCTCAGTTCGTCCTGTGCGGTCGGTACGCGCCCCCTTTTGGCGTACAGCTGCCAGTGCTCCCGCTCGGGCCGGGGAAAGGCCGCCAGCGGCTCGTACACCCGCAGGTAGGACGCGTAAGGGACAACCACAGAAGACTCCGCAGGCATGCCGCGCATCGTCCCACGCCGGTCACCCCCAAGGGGGTGATCCTCTTCACTGGGGCTGATCCCCACCCGCCTCAGGACTTACTCTCGTGCCCAACCGGGTCCCTCCCCCCACCCCCTGGAAGGCCCGCGCAGGGCCCCCGGGAGGGGGCTGTTACCCACCGCCGCCTCGTACTTGGGAGTCACCACCGTGACCGATGTCTCCGGCGCGCCGGTCGACGTACTGCACACCTTGTTCCGCTCGGAGCAGGGCGGCCACGAGCAGGTCGTGCTCTGCCAGGACCGCCCCAGCGGCCTCAAGGCCGTCATCGCCCTCCACTCCACCGCCCTCGGCCCCGGCCTGGGCGGCACCCGCTTCTACCCGTACGCCTCCGAGGAGGAGGCCGTCGCCGACGCGCTGAACCTCTCCCGGGGCATGTCGTACAAGAACGCCATGGCCGGGCTCGACCACGGCGGCGGCAAGGCCGTGATCATCGGCGACCCCGAGCAGCTCAAGAGCGAGGAGCTGCTGCTCGCGTACGGGCGGTTCGTGGCCTCGCTCGGTGGCCGGTATGTGACGGCCTGCGATGTGGGTACGTACGTCGCGGACATGGATGTCGTCGCGCGCGAGTGCCGCTGGACGACCGGCCGCTCGCCCGAGAACGGCGGCGCGGGCGACTCCTCCGTGCTGACCGCCTTCGGCGTCTTCCAGGGCATGCGGGCCAGCGCGCAGCACCAGTGGGGCGACCCGTCGCTGCGCGGCCGTACGGTCGGCATCGCGGGCGTCGGCAAGGTCGGCCACCACCTGGTGGAACACCTGCTCAAGGACGGCGCGCGCGTCGTGATCACGGATGTACGGGACGAGCCGGTGCGCCGGATCACCGACGCGCACCCGGAGGTCACCGCCGTCGCCGACACGGAGACCCTGATCCGCACCGAGGGCCTGGACATCTACGCCCCCTGCGCGCTCGGCGGCGCCCTGAGCGACGCGTCCGTGCCGGTCCTCACCGCCTCGATCGTCTGCGGAGCGGCCAACAACCAGCTCGCCCACCCGGGTGTCGAGAAGGACCTCGCGGACCGCCGGATCCTGTACGCGCCCGACTACGTGGTGAACGCGGGCGGGGTGATCCAGGTCGCCGACGAGCTGCACGGGTTCGACTTCGAACGGTGCCGCGCGAAGGCCGCGAAGATCTTCGACACCACACTCGGAATCTTCGCACGAGCAAATCAGGATGGCATTCCGCCGGCCGCGGCGGCCGACCGGATCGCGGAGCACAGGATGGCGGAAGCCCGCCACCGCTGATCCGGCGCGACCCGTCGAGGAGCCCGTCGAGGGCGCGCGGACGGCCGGGGAGACCAGACTCACTCCGGTCGGCGGGTCGGCGCGCCCAGAAGAGGTTAAAATCGCAGCTGACCAGGGAGGACAGGGCGCCTCCCCGGTCCTGCTCCGAGGCGCGTCATGCGGGCGGCGTACCGTATGGCCACGGAAGCAGGTACCGTTGAAGCCCTACGGACGGGTCTCTCCACGGAGAGCTCGTTCTGATTCATGAACGCGTGTCAAGACTCTGGGGCCGTCGAGCCCCGTCACCGAGGGGGTCGAGCCATGGGGCGCGGCCGGGCCAAGGCCAAGCAGACGAAGGTCGCCCGCCAGCTGAAGTACAACAGCGGCGGGACAGACCTGTCGCGTCTGGCCAATGAGCTGGGCGCATCGCCTTCGAGTCAGCCACCGAACGCAGAGCCGTTCGAGGACGACGACGAGGAAGATGACCCGTACGCACAGTACGCGGATCGATACAACAACGACGAGGACGAGGACGACCAGTCCGGACCCTCGGCGCAGCGCCGCGGCGCTTGACGTCCGTATCCCCCCGAGCGATGAACCGCCCGTCCGGCGGTAGCTCGCGTACGTAACGCAGTTTGCTTTCTTCAAGCGACATATTTTTATAGCGCTGGCTCATGTACCCGGTCCGGGCAGTACGTCCGGACCGGGTTCTGTGCTGTCCCGTGGCCTTCGGGCTCTCTTGTCCTCAGGTTCTCTTGTCCTCGGGGCGCCCCGAGGACAAGGGTCAGCTCGCGTAGTCGCCGACCATCGTCGCGCCCGTGGTGTGGTCGCCACGCTCGGTGATCTCGCCCGCGACCCAGGACTCCACGCCCCGGTCGGCGAGTGTGGTGAGCGCGGAGTCGACCGCGTCCGCCGGGACGACGGCGATCATGCCGACGCCCATGTTCAGCGTCTTCTCCAGCTCCGGGCGCTCCACCCGGCCGGCCTTGCCGACCACGTCGAACACCGCGCCGGGCGTCCAGGTCGAGCGGTCCACCGTGGCGTGCAGTCCGTCGGGGACGACCCTGGCCAGGTTGGCCGCGAGACCACCGCCGGTGACATGGCTGAAAGCATGCACATCGGTGGTCCTGGTGAGCGCCAGACAGTCCAGCGAATAGATCCGCGTGGGCTCCAGCAGCTCTTCGCCCAGGGTGCGGCCGAACTCCTCGACCTCCCGGTCCAGCGACCAGCCGGCCCGGTCGAAGACGACGTGCCGGACGAGTGAGTACCCGTTGGAGTGAAGCCCGGAGGACTCCATGGCGATCACCACGTCACCCGTACGGATACGATCCGCGCCCAGCAGCCGGTCCGCCTCGACCACGCCCGTACCGGCTCCGGCGACATCGAAGTCGTCCTCGCCCAGCAGCCCGGGGTGCTCGGCGGTCTCCCCGCCGATCAGGGCGCAGCCGGCCAGGACGCAGCCTTCGGCGATGCCCTTGACGATGGCTGCGACACGCTCGGGGTGGACCTTGCCGACACAGATGTAGTCGGTCATGAAGAGCGGCTCGGCGCCGCAGACGACCAGGTCGTCGACGACCATGCCGACGAGGTCGTGGCCGATCGTGTCGTACACGCCCATCTTGCGGGCGAGGTCGACCTTCGTACCGACACCGTCGGTGGCGGAGGCGAGCAGCGGACGCTCGTAGCGCTTGAGGGCGGAGGCGTCGAAGAGGCCGGCGAAACCGCCGATGCCACCGAGAACCTCGGGGCGCCGGGTCTTCTTCACCCACTCCTTCATCAGCTCGACCGCGCGGTCACCGGCTTCGATATCGACGCCCGCGGCTGCATAGCTGGCACCAGTAGTCGTTTCGGACATGGCTGGGTACTTTCTTGTCGGCTTCGGTCGTCGAACGATCGTCGAACGGTGGTCGAGCGATAGTGGAACGTCGGGAGTGGAATTTTTCGGGATCTCTTCGGGATCTCTTCGTCGATCGCTTCGTGATCGCTTCATCGATCGCTTCGTGGATCTCGTGGGAG
Source organism: Streptomyces sp. NPDC088554 (assembly GCF_044752945.1). Lineage (NCBI taxonomy): Bacteria > Bacillati > Actinomycetota > Actinomycetes > Kitasatosporales > Streptomycetaceae > Streptomyces > Streptomyces sp. NPDC088554. The sequence goes on from NZ_JBIVMF010000032.1 coordinate 57,713, forward strand.
CCCTACGGGCGGCGGAGCGCCTCGGAGGCGGCGCTGGCCGGACCGGCCGCCAGCTCGGTCTCCAGGAGCTGCTTGCCGAGCAGCTCGGGATCGGGCAGCTCCATCGGGTACTCGCCGTCGAAGCAGGCGCGGCAGAGGTTCGGCTTGGCGATCGTGGTCGCCTCGATCATCCCGTCCAGGGAGATGTACGAGAGCGAGTCCGCGCCCATGGAGACGCCGATCTCCTCGACCGTCATGCCGTTGGCGATCAGCTCCGCGCGGGTGGCGAAGTCGATACCGAAGAAGCAGGGCCACTTCACCGGCGGCGACGAGATCCGGATGTGGACCTCGGCGGCGCCCGCCTCGCGGAGCATCTTGACCAGGGCGCGCTGGGTGTTGCCGCGGACGATCGAGTCGTCGACGACCACCAGGCGCTTGCCTCTGATGACTTCCTTCAGCGGGTTCAGCTTGAGCCGGATACCCAGCTGGCGGATGGTCTGGGACGGCTGGATGAAGGTCCGGCCGACATAGGCGTTCTTGACGAGTCCCGAACCGTACGGAATGCCGCTGGCCTCCGCGTAACCGATGGCGGCGGGGGTGCCGGACTCGGGTGTCGCTATGACGAGGTCCGCCTCGACCGGGGCTTCCTTGGCGAGTTTCCGCCCCATCTCGACCCGGGACAGATAGACGTTCCGGCCGGCGATGTCCGTATCGGGACGGGCCAGATAGACGTACTCGAAGACACAGCCCTTCGGCTTCGCTTCCGCGAAGCGCTGGGTGCGCAGCCCGTTCTCGTCGATGGCGATCAGCTCGCCCGGCTCGATCTCCCGGACGTACGAGGCGCCGCAGATGTCCAGGGCCGCGCCCTCGGAGGCCACCACCCAGCCACGCTCGAGACGGCCGAGGACCAGCGGGCGGATGCCCTGCGGGTCACGGGCCGCGTACAGGGTGTGCTCGTCCATGAAGACGAACGAGAAGGCACCCCTGACCTCGGGCAGGATCTTGGCGGCGGCTTCCTCAAGAGTGAGGGGCTTGCCGTCGGTATCCGTCTGGCTGGCCAGCAGGGCCGTCACCAGGTCGGTGTCATTGGTGGCGGCGACACGGGTCGTCCGGCCGTTCTCCTTGGGCAGATCGGCGACCATTCCGGCGAGCTGGGCCGTATTGACCAGATTGCCGTTGTGACCGAGCGCGATGGAGCCGTGGGCGGTGGCCCGGAAGGTCGGCTGCGCGTTCTCCCACACCGAGGCTCCGGTGGTGGAGTAGCGGGCGTGGCCCACCGCGATATGACCCACGAGGGAGCTGAGGGATGTTTCGTCGAAGACCTGTGAGACGAGGCCCATGTCCTTGAATACAAGGATCTTGGACCCGTTGCTCACTGCGATGCCCGCGGACTCCTGTCCACGGTGCTGCAGGGCATACAGTCCGAAATAGGTGAGCTTGGCGACCTCTTCGCCCGGGGCCCAGACTCCGAAGACGCCGCAAGCGTCCTGGGGGCCTTTCTCACCGGGGAGCAGGTCGTGGTTGAGTCGTCCATCACCACGAGGCACGCCACCGAGTGTAGGCGAGATCGACCACTGGTCCGAATTGGGGATACGGACCAGTGGCCCGGACCGCTTCGGACCAGTGGCCCGGATCACTTCGCCGGACCCTCCTCGGGGGCCTTCGCGACAGCGCCCACACCGGCGCCCCCGGCCTTGTCGCCGGTGGCCGTGAGGGTCAGGGTGTTGTGTCCCAATTCATACTCGGCCGTGCCGTTCAGCGCCTTCAGCACCTGCTGCTCCACGGCCATCTCCGGCTCGGCGCACATCTTCCTGGTCGTACGGAGCGCGCCGAAGGTGAGGGTGGAGGACTCCTCCGAGACGGTGAAGGAGCCGGAGAAGGCGTTGCAGCCGAGGGAGCCCTCGACGGTGCCGGTGCCGGTGCCGGTGCTCCCGCCCTGCTCCGGGTCCTTGCTCTCCTTCGCCTCCGTCTCCTTCACCTCACTGAAGGTGAGGGTGGCCCTGCCCGCGGTGCCCGCGGGCAGGGAGGTGCTGGTCCCCGGGCCGTCGACCAGGGAGTCCACGGTCCAGGTGGTGCCGGTGAGGGGCGTGGGCGCCACGGGGGCGAGGTCGACGGTGTCGCCGTCCTCGTTGATGAGGGTGATGTGGCCGTCCTTCTCCTTCTTCTCGCCCTTGCTCTCGCCGGTCCTGCCCTCGCCGCTCTCCCCGCCGGCCTCTCCGACCGTGGCCCGGAGCTTCCCGGTGAGGACGCGGCCGAGGGCCTCGTCGAAGGCCAGCAGGGCGTCGTCACAGCTACGTTGTGTGGTCTCCGTACGGCCGATGGTGATCGTGTCGCCGTCGACGGTGGCCTCCGCGCCGAGGTGGTTGCAGGCGCCCTGGGCGCTGATCCGGGTCTTGGCGCCCTTGGCGCCGGTGCCGGGCTCCGCGCTCTTGACGGCGGTGACCTCCAGCCCGGCATCCGACTTGTCGGGTACGACGGTGCTCTTGCCGTCGACGGTCACGCCGGCGATGTCCCAGTAGACGCCCGTGAACGTGAACCCGTTCGGTACGGAACTCCCGGCGCTCCGCGCGCCGACCTCGGTCCCCTCGCCCGCCCCGGCCCCGGCCCCGGACTTCGACTCCGTACCGCAGGCGGCCAGTGCGAGCAGGGCGAACGCGGTGACGGTGGTGACGACGGAGATGCGGGGGCCCCTGGATGAGCGGGAGGCGCGGGAAGGCTGGGAGGCCCTTGAGGCCGTGGCGGCTCTGGCGGCCCCGGAGCCCAGAGGGGCCCGGGATACCAGGGAGACCGTGGGGACTGGGGTGATCGGCTGCTTCGGCATGCCGGTGTGACGGAGCGCACCGGTCTACGGTTCCGTCCTCCGTACCGTCCAGTCGTCCCTGCGTCCCGCCCGTCCGTACCGTCCAGCCGTCCGTCAGCCCATCAGCGGGAGCAGAGCGGAGAGATCCGCACGCTCCCCGCTCGCGCTCACCCGCGCCTCCGCGACGGCGTCGTCCCAGGACGTACGGCCGGTGGCCAGCCGGATCCAGGTCAGCGGGTCCGTCTCCACGACGTTCGGCGGCGTACCCCGGGTGTGCCTCGGCCCCGCCACGCACTGGACCACGGCGTACGGCGGGATGCGTACCTCCGTCGATCCGCCCGGCACCTTCACGGCGAGCGCGTCGGCCAGCAGCCGCGTACAGGCGGCGAGCGCCTGCCGTTCGAAGGGGATGGACAGCCCGAGCGCCCGATTCAGATCATCGGTATGGACGATCAGCTCCACGGTCCGGGTGACCAGGTAGTCCCCCAGGCTCATCGCCCCGACCCGCGTCGGCAGCGGCCGCCCGTCGTCCGCGTCCGACAGGAACCCGGCGATCCGGTGCGCGGCCCGGTCGAGCAGCTCCATGGGCGGCGCGGACACGGCGAGCGCCGTCACGTCCTCCGCGATGTCCCCGGCGTACCGGGCGGTCACGAACGGCCACTCCGCCAGCACGACCACCGGCCCGGCGGCGGCCACCGTCGCGGCCTGCGACCGCTCGGGCTCCTCCAGATACCGGCTCACGGACTCGATGCCCATGCTCAGATGCGCCGCCAGCTCCCGCACGGTCCACGCCCCGAGCCCGGACGGCAACGCCAGCTGCTCGGCCGTGAGCGCGCCGATCGCCTCCCGTACCCGCGCGAACTGCGCCAGAACGGCGGCCCGGATCGTGGCGGAGTCGTAGACGCGCGGCCGCTTCCTGGCGGGCTTCGGCGCGGGCGTCGGCTTCGACGCGGGCGTGCCTGCGGGCTTCGACGCGGGCGTGCCTGCGGGCTCCGACGCGGGCTTCGGCATGGACGCCACGGCGGCCAGCCCGGTCGCCCGGCCCTCCCCGTCCCACTGGATCTCCAACACCCGTTCGACGGCATCGCGGTTGAGGGGGCCGTACAGGTGGGGGAACGAGGTGCCCTCGGGGACCCCGGGGGGCGGTACGGGCGCCGCCTCCTCCCACTTCAGCGTGGCGGCGAGTCTGCCCGGGTCGATCAGGAGCGCCAGCAACGGCCTCGGCGCGTCGCGGTAGAAGGCGTTGACAACGGCCAGGGTGGTCTTCTCGTCGGGGGAGCAGTGGATGAAGCCCTCCGCCGCGAGGGATCCCGGTGTGTACGGACGGTCCGGGGAGGCGTTCCAGTCGGCGAGGGGGACGGTGTGATAGATCATGGCCCGGTTATACCGCCGGGCACAGCCTGCCCGGGGGGGCTACGCGTACGGCAGGATCCGGCGGATCTCCTCCAGGGGGTACGGGGTCCGCCTGCTCCGGTTCTGGAGCTCGCGGTTGAAGGCCCCGACCACCGCGGCGAGCGGCGCGTGGCGGGTGAGGATCGCCGCGGCCTCCGCCGGGATTCCCGTGGGGCGCTCGCCCCGGGCGTACGCGCGCACCTGCGCGTCGCGGTCGGCTTTTCCGTCCCCGTGGGTTCCGTACCCGTGCACTGCGGTGGCCAGCCAGTTCACCAGATGCGTGCGGGTGTAGCAGCGGTCGTAGACCTGGTGCCGGTCGAAGAACTCGGCCTCGGCCCGGGACAGTTCGAACCGGGAGGAGATGGCGAGGCCGTAATCCGCGAAGTAGAGGCGTCGGCCGTCGGTCAGGATGTTCTCGAAGTGGGCGTCGAAGTGCAGGAGTTCACGGCCGTTCATGAACGACGTACCGGCTTCCAGCTCCCTTTCCACCATGGCGCAGGCCCGGTTGACGGCCTCGTCACCGGCGGTGAGCTGAGCGCCCAGCCACTGGTGCAGCGTCTGCGGGATGTACTCCAGGAACAGCGCGACGCTCGCCGATTCATCGAGCGGGCCGTCCAGCAGCGGCGGTCGCTCACTGCGCAACGGGCAACACGAGACGCCTGAGCCGCTCCGTCAAAAGCCCGCTTACGACTCCGCCGCCCGGACGCCCCTGGCGAAGGCCGCCCAGGCGGTGGGGGCGAGGCTGAGAACCGGGCCGGTGGGGTGCTTGGAGTCACGGACAGCGACGGTGTGAGGGACGTTGAGGGCTACCTCTACGCACTCGCCGGTCGCGTCGCTGTAGCTGGACTTCTTGAAGCGGAACACGTCACGCACTCATTTCTTTACCGATGTCCTCGATGAGCTGAGCAGAATCATGAGGCGACAGGCTGACCGCACATAGACGAGCGAAGAGGCTCGCATAGATTGCGCTCTCCTCCGTGCCTTCTACCCACGCAGTTGAGCCAAGGCCATCCATGTGCACCACGTCCACCGCACCCTCTTCAGCAAACGAGAGGATGTTGAAGGGACCTCCGCTGCCAGGGTAGCCACTTGCCCGGAAGGGCAGCACTTGGACTTGAACGTTGGGCAGTTCAGTCGATTCGCGCAACTGGGCCAGCTGCCGCTTCATCACTCCGGATCCGCCCATGAGTTGACGGAGCGCTGCTTCCGAGATGACCGCGTGCACCTGTAGCGCACGATCACCGTGCAGGCGTGCCTGCCGCCTCAGCCGCACATCAACGATCCGCTCGATGCCATCAATATCGTCGGGCAGGATGGCAGACACCGCCATGGCACGGATGTACTCCGCTGTCTGGAACAGCCCGGGGATCAACGAGATCTGCCAGCAGCGCACCTTGAGGGCCACGTCCTCCATCGCGATGTACTCCCGCAGGTTCCCCTGGTCGAGAACGTTCCACCAGCCCTTCACCCTGCGGCGCTCGCGGTCCAGTTTGGCCAGCCCCAGCAGGCCCTGGACGACCTGGTCGTCGTCGACTCCGTACAGCTTGCACAGCGCGATGATGTCCGGATCGCGGAACGGCACCCAGCCCTGCTCCATCTTGCCGACCTTGGCCGTCTGCGCGCTGAGGACCTCCGCCGCGCGGGTCTGGTTGAGGCCGACGGCCTCCCGGAAAGCCAGTAGCTGGCTGCCCAACTGGCGTGCCAGAACCGTCGTTACGCGGTTCCCCATGTTTGCGCGACGCTGCGTCACCGCACATCACCTCCTGGTGTTGGACACAGTCTGCAACAGCCGTACGACAGCCCACAATCACCCTCTCGGGGAGAATTAACTCCGGGAGCTTGTACGCTCACACGCTGGCCGCTACGTTCAGTGCTCTACCGCTCGCACTGCGGAGCCGCCCGGTGGAAGTGCACCGCCCTGCCCTGTGCCCGGATAACCGGGTGAGGGCTCGCGCGGTATCGCCACTGCCGGGG
>NZ_JBIVMF010000033.1:0-57399 GCF_044752945.1 Streptomyces sp. NPDC088554
GCGGCCTCACGACGCACCGGATCGTTCCTCCTCATCGACCCCGCCGACGGCACGACGCTGACCGCGGGGATGGCGGGCGAGGCGTTCGCGGACGGTCCGAGCGAGGACCGATTGCCACCGCTGGTGACAGGCCCGGCCTGTTGAGCATCCGCAACGCGCCAACGACCCCGATCGGAGACCCGAACCCATGACGACCACTCGGCGCCCACGGAATGTCGCAGTGATAGGAGCCGGGGCCTCCGGCACGCTCACGGCGGTTCATCTGCTGGAAGGCGCGGAACACGACAGCCTTCCCCTCGACGTCTGGCTGATCGATCCCGCCGAGGCGGACAGCCGGGGACCCGCCTATGACACCGACGACCCCCGGCATCTGCTCAATGTGCCCGTAGGCCGGATGAGCGCCTTCCCCGGAGACCCCGGACACTTCGTGCACTGGCTCTCGGCTCGTGGGGACGGTCCCGTCGACCCCGGTGAGTATGTGTCGCGGTTCCGCTTCCGCGCGTATCTGTCCGACATCCTGGATTCGGTGTCCCGACGGGGTACGACAGCGCTCCTGCACAGGCTGCGGGACCGGGTGACGGGCGTGGACAGTGCGGCGGAGCCGATGGTGCTGGCCCTGCGCTCCGGCCGATCGCTCCCGGTCGACGCGGTCGTTCTCGCACTCGGGAATGTCGGCTCGGAGTGTACGTGGGCTCCGCCGTCACTGCGGGCGAGCCACCGCTTCGTCCCCGATCCGTGGCGGCCGGGCGCGCTCTCGGCCGTACCTCCGGGAGCCGATGTGCTGATCGTGGGCACCGGGCTGACGATGGTGGATGTGGCGGTCTCGCTCGGCGCGCGGGGCCGGGTCGTGCACGCGGTGTCCCGGCGTGGGATGGTGCCGAACGCGCACCGGCGGCACCCCGGGGCCGCGATCAGGAGTCCGCAACTGTCCGGTGCCGCCGGGCTGGCGGATCTCCGCCGCGCGGTGCTGCGGCACATCGCCCGAAGCCGGCGGCTGCACGGCGACTGGCGGACGGGGATGGACGGCCTCCGGTCCCTCACCTCGACTCTGTGGCAGCAGCTTCCTGTGCCGGACCGTAGCCGGTTCCTGGCAGAGGACCTCCGGCTGTGGGACGTCCACCGGCACCGGATGGCCCCCGCCACCGCCGCGGCGCTGGACGCGGCGCTGGACGCCGGGTCGGTGACCATCAGCACCGACGAGATCAGCGAAGCAGTCGCGTTACCGGACGGGTTACGGATACGGCTCGCCAGTGGCCGGAGCCTCGATGTGGGCGCCGTCGTCAACTGCGCGGGCCCGCCCGCCGCGCCGGCCGAGGCCGACGATCCGCTGCTCCAGGGGCTGCTCGGCTCCGGGACCGGTCGCCAGGACGCGGTGGGCGTCGGCCTGGACACCCGCGAGGACGGCAGGCTCTGTACATCCCGGCGGGAGGGTCTCCCCCGCATCTGGACGCTCGGCGCGCTGCGCCGGGGCACTCTGCTGGAGAGTACCGCCATCCCGGAGATCCGGCAGCAGGCCGAGGATGTCGCCCGGTCGGTGCTGTGCGCCGTCCGGAAGAAGCGCGGGACCGGCCGTCCGAAGGACCGGTACGGACTGCCCCTGACCACCAACGCGAAGGCGGCGGCCGCGTACAACGAGGCGCTCGACCGAATCCTGCGGGTGCAGAGCGGCGCCGCGCCCTTCCTACGGGAAGCGCTGGCCGCAGACCCGCGCTTCGCGGTGGGGCACGCGGCGCTGGCACTCCTCGGCCACGCCGGAGTCGGCTGTATCGACACCCCGGGCGAACTCAGGGCCGCGCAGACGGCCGCGAGCACCCACGCGGACCACCGCGAGGCCGCCTTCGTCGCCAGTGTGACCGCGCGGCTCACGGGAACCCCCGAAGCCGGCGCCGCCACACTGCTACGGTACGTCGACACCTACCCACGGGACGCCCTGGCGGTCAGTACCGCACTGCCGACCATCTCCTCGGACGGTGTGACGACCGGCAGGGAAGCCTGGGACCTGGTCGAGGGGCTGACCCGCGTCTACGGCACGGACGACTGGTGGTTTCTCGGTCAACTGGCCTTCGTACGACAGGAGCAGGAACGCTGGGAAGAGGCGGAAAGCCTGTCTGTCCGCGCACTCCGGCAGGATCCGTCTGCGGGCCATGCGGTGCACGCCCGCACCCATGTGTTCTACGAGACCGGTGCACACCAGGAGGGGCTGGTGTGGCTCGACGAGTGGCTGCGGAAGTACGGGCCGCACACCGACCAGCCGTCCCACTTCTCCTGGCACGCGGCCCTCCATGAGCTGATGCTCGACAAACCACAGGCCGTTTCCCACCGGTACGGAACGCAGTTGGCCCCGCCCCGTGTGACCGGCCCGCGGGCGCTGGTCGATTCGATGTCCCTCCTGTGGCGGTGCCGCGTAGTCGGCAGCTGGCCGGAGAGTCTCCCGGTCCGCCCGGTCACCGATGTCGCCCCCGTGGAGTGGCTGCGCCGGCCGCCGACCGCCTTCGCCGCCCTGCACGGCGCGCTGTCGCTCGCGGCCGCGTCCGAACGGGGGCTCCTGCTGGAACTCGGACGCCATGCCCACGCCCATCCCCGGGCCGTGTTCCGGGAAGTGATCGCCCCGCTGTGCGACGCGCTGACAGCGGTCGTCGAGAGCCGGTGGCTCGACGCCATCACAGTTCTGCGGCAGACCCTTCCCTACCTCGACCGGGTCGGCGGCAGCCTGGCACAGCGCGAGGTCATCGAGGAGACCCTGCTCTTCGCACTGATCGCGGGCGGCTGCTCGGACGATGCGGCGGATCTCCTCTCCCGGAGGCTGGACCGCCGCCCGGCCCGGCTGGACCAGCGCCGGTTGCACGAGGTGCGGGCCGGCTCGGTGTCCCGGGCAGCGGCGCGGAAGGACCGGTCGTGACCGAACCGGGGTGGGGATCAGAGGAGCTGGATCTGCCCGCCTATCTGGCGCGGATCGGATTCGAAGAACCGGTGGATCCGGACCATCCGACCCTTGAAGTGCTTCAGGAAATCCACCGCCTACACGTTTCCATCATTCCGTTCGAGAACATCGATATTCTTCTCGGCCGACCTGTGCACCTCGATATCGGCCGGTTGCAGAGAAAGCTGGTGCACCAACGGCGCGGCGGGTACTGCTTCGAGCAGAATTTACTGTTCGCGGCGGCGCTGGAGAAACTCGGCTACTCCTTCACGGGTCTGGCGGCCCGGGTACGCATGGGAACCGGGAACCGGTTCCGCGCCAGGACTCATATGCTGCTGCGCGTCGAAGTGGCGGGGGAATCCTGGGTCGCGGACGTCGGGTTCGGCAGCGAAGGGCTCCTGAACGCGGTGCCGCTGCGAGCCGGGGCCGAACCATACCGGGCGCACGGAGGCCGCACGTATCGTCTGAAGAGCGAAGAGCTCGGGGTACGGGTGTTGCAGTCGCTACGTCCGGAGGGCTGGAGCGATCTGTACGCCTTCACCCATGAGCCGTACTGGCCGACGGATTACAAGGTAATCAGCCACTACACCTCCACCCACCGGGATTCCCCTTTCACCGGCCGGATCGTCCTCCAGCGGACCACCCATGACCGGCGTTACGCCCTGGTAGGAAGGGAACTGACCACCGGTTATCCGGACGGCACGGCCGAGCGCGGAGAAATCCCAGTCGCGGAGATCCCGAAAATCCTTTCCGAGATTTTCCTGATTGAACTGTCGGACACGGAAAAGAAATCACTTCTGTCCCTGCTGGACTGAATATTCCCCCGGCTCCGGAAAGAGTGCCTGCCAGGAATTCTCCCCGTCACTCTTTCCCGGGCTACTGCTCAGGAAGCAGGGCGAAGAGCGGGCCGGGCTCGCACCTCGTTCGTCGATAGTAGAAGCCCCGCCCGGACTTCCGGCCCGGCAGGCCGCCCTCCGCCATCCTTCGCAGGGGGATTCACCACGAAGCCGGTACGGTCCTGGGAGTTGATGATCTCCTTGCGAGCGTGGCTGTGTCGTCATCGTAGTCGCGGGGGACGTGCAGCAGCGAGTTGTTGGAGGGAGACGCCGGTGAACAGCGCGGCGGCGATGGTCGCGGCAGGCGGGGGGTGTGCGGTCGAGCGCAGCGTCCAGGGCCGTCACCACGCCCCGCTCGACCCGGGCTCGCGGCCCGTGTTCTCCCAAGTACGGAACCACGGCATGAACTATCCAAGAGTCCGGGTCCAGAACATCAAAGATCACCGTCTGAAGCGTTAAAGGTTCCAGGGGGCCGAGTACGTGCCTGCCTGCGGCTTCGGGCAGTCAATGGTCTCACCGGGGTCATCGGTTATCCCTTGTTTTCCGATAGCCGGGTCTGAGCGCGTGGCGGACAAGCGGCCGTACCGGAATTCGACACCCGACTCGTACGACCGATCGGTGAACTCGACTCCGCGAACACCGAACCGACCGTACTCAAACGGGACATGACCATAAGCCAGGACGACACGATACGGATGTTGCTGGAGCGGTCTCGCGCAATACCCAGCGCCCCCCGGCGCAACATCTACCGCAACCTGACGCGGTGCCGTACTCCTGAACAGCCGAGGGCATCCGGGCGTCCCTCATACGGCTCGGGCTGCTCCTCGGGCGCGGGCCGGCTGCCGCAACTCGGCACACACCGACGGCACCGAGGGGACGCTCTTCCCGCACGGGTGCCATGTCAGGCGTACGGACAAGCGCAGCAGGGCCATGCTGTCACGGGTCCGGGGCATGGCGAGCGCCTCGTCCCGCTCCGCCAGGTCAGTCCGGTGTCAGCGACCCTTGCGCACCCGGGCCGCGGCACGGGCTTCCGCGGTCTTGCGGGACTCGGCGGCTTTGCGGGACTCCTTCGCGGGGCGGCCTGGGCGGGTGCCGAGGCCACGGAAGGGGGTGCTGCCGTTGGTCTTCGTCCCGGCCGACGGGCGTTTCGCCCCGGTGATCGTGGTCAGTTTCTCCTCGCCCGAGCGCACTTGTGTGACCGTTGGCCGGATCCCGGCGTCGGACATCATCCGGTTCACATCGCGCCGCTGGTTGGGGGTGACCAGGGTGACCACGCTCCCGGACTCCCCGGCGCGCGCTGTGCGCCCGCCTCGGTGCAGGTAGTCCTTGGCGTCGGCCGGCGGGTCGACGTTGACGACGAGGTCGAGCGCGTCGATGTGAATGCCCCGCGCCGCGACATTGGTGGCCACCAGCACGGTGATCTCACCGTCCTTGAACTGGCCGAGCGTGTGCGTGCGCTGGGGCTGCGACTTCCCGCTGTGCAAGGCTGCCGCCCGTACGCCGCTGGCCCGCAGGTGACGGGTGAACTGGTCCACACCGGCCTTGGTGTCCAGGAACATCAGCACCCGGCCGTCCCGCGCGGCGATTTCGGTCGCGATCGCGTACTTGTCGGCGGTGTGGACGTTCAGCACGTGGTGTTCCATCGTGGTGACCGAGCCTGCCACCCGGTCGACGGATGCGAGAACCGGGTCGTGCAGGTAGCTCCGCACCAGGTGGTCGACGCCACGGTCGAGCGTGGCCGAAAACAGCAGCCGCTGCCCGTCGGCGCGGACCTGGTCCAGGATGTCCGAGACCTGCGGCAGGAAGCCCAGGTCACACATCTGGTCCGCCTCGTCCAGCACCGTGATCCGCACCTGATTCAGGTGGCAGTCACGGCGCGAGACCAGGTCGGCCAGCCGCCCCGGCGTGGCGATGACCACGTCGGCGCCGGTCCGCAGCAGCGCCGACTGCCGATTGATCGACAGCCCACCGACCACCGTCGCCAGTCGCACATTCAGCGTCCGCGCGTACGGCGCCAGCGCGTCACTCACCTGCTGAGCGAGTTCCCGGGTCGGCACCAGGACCAGTGCGAGCGGCCGCTTCGACTCCGCTCGCAGACCTGCCGTCCGCACGAGCAGCGCGAGCCCGAAAGCCAGCGTCTTGCCGGAGCCGGTCCGCGCGCGGCCGAGGACATCACGGCCGGCCAGCGCGTCGGGCAGAGTCGCCGCCTGAATCGGGAAAGGCTCCGTCACCCCGAGGCCGATCATCGTCTTCATCAGATCCGGCGGCAGCCCGAGTGTGTCGAAGGACGCGGCCGACGGCAGGTCCGGGGAGACCGTCCGCGGCGTCGCGAGTCCACCCTGCGGCCCTGTCGCCCGCCGGGGCTTACCAGCAGAGGAGAGCCCAGATGCCGACGGCTTCACGTTCACGAAGAACCTTCCTGATCTGACACCCGGAACGCGCCGGGCCCGTACCCCTTGGTACGGGCCCGGCGGTGTCGAAACGTGCCCCCATTTTACCAGCGGGCGCACGGATGCCCGCCGGGCCGGGCGGCCCTGGGCACCGGCTGCCTCATGCACAGCAGACGCGTACCTGGGGAGCGACTGGCCGCGGTGGCTGTAGTCGATTCGCAGTGACCATCGTCCGACCAGCCTTCCCGCCACCACCGGCGCGGGGCCGCGGACTGCCGCGGGCCCGGTTGCGAGGGGTGCGGAAGTGCCTGCCGTGCTCAATCCCACGCGAAGGTCCCGCCGGGGGCGGGTCGGGCGAGTGCCTTCGCAGTAGCGTGCGTTTCGCGTTGCCAGGGCCAGGGACGCCGAAGAGCGGCGGCCCGAGGGCGACGCCGTCAGCGTACGTCGACGTAGTCCGCCGTACTGACGGCGGTGCCGGTCGTGGTGTTGCCGTAGTACACCCAGCGGTAGGAACCGTCGGTGGAGGCCGTGACGGTGGATTTGAGCGCACCGGTGCCGCTGGTGGTGGCCTTCTTGACCGTCTTGAACGAGTCCGAGCCCTTGGCGCGGAACTGGAGACTGACCGTACGGTCACCGTAGGCGCCGTACTTCTTCGTGCTCCAGTTCGCCCGGGTCAGCTTGCCCGTCACGGTGATCTTCTTTCCCTTGGTGACCGGCTCCGGCGTGACATCGGCAGCGGTGACCTTGGCGGCGCGTTTGAGCTGGACGGTCTGGGACCTCGTCTCGTGCTCCCCCGCCTTGAGGTTGCCATTGGCCTTGAACAAGCGGAGCGACACGGCGACCTTCCACGTGGTGGCGTCGCTGTTGGAGTCGACGTGCTCCTGGCTCGGGTGCGGGTCGATGTAGAGGTTGCCCTCGCAGCGAGCACGCCTGGAGTCGATCTCGTAGCAGGTGTAGCTGCCCGGCGAGATGAAGTTCTCTCCGGTGTCGGCCGCCCTCTTCAGACTGCCGTGGTAGAGGAAGGGATACCCGTCGTAGCTGAAGGGGTCGGCTGTGCTGTACCCGGACGGCAGAGCGACGTTGAAGGCGAGGGGCGGCTCCACCTCCTTCGACGTACCGGCCACGATCGGCTTGCCGTTGTTGATGACGATGTCCGACACGGTGATACCGGTGTCCGCCGCCTGGGCCGCCGGAGCGTTGAGGGCCGAGAGACCCAACGCCCCCACGAGTACGGCCGCCGCGACGGTTCGTCCGCCTGTCTTCATTCACACCTTTTCAGAGGAGCCGATACGGAAGGCGACAGGCTACCAATGACGTGGCCATGCCCCCTCCGCGATTCCCAGGATCATCAATCGCAGGTTCGGCCACCGGACCATTCCCACACAACTACAACCGCAGGCCAACCCGGTCGCGGACAGTGCCTGTCCTGCCCAAGTCGGCTCCGGCTCACCCCGGACACCCAAGGTGATCGGTCCTCGCGGTACGTAGCACTGGACAGTACGCCCGTACGCCCGGAGGACAATCCGACTCTGGCCGGAGATCCGAAGGGCTACCGGGAGCAAGAAGATCACGGCCCGTACGCTCATCCACATGGTTGAGCATCGAATGGTTGACGTGAACGGCGTTCGGCTGCATATCGCCGAGCAAGGCGACGGCCCCCTGGTCGTGCTCCTGCACGGCTTCCCCGAGTCATGGCACTCCTGGCGCCACCAGTTCGGACCACTGGCCGACGCGGGCTTCCGTGTGGTCGCCCCCGACCAGCGCGGATACGGGCGCAGCGACCATCCCGAGGCAGTCGACGCGTACACCATCCTTCACCTGGTCGGTGATGTCGTCGGGCTGATCCAGGCCCTGGGTGAGGAGAAGGCGTACGTCGTCGGGCACGACTGGGGCGCGCCGGTGGCCTGGCACACCGCACTGCTGCGGCCGGACATGGTGCTGGGGGTGGCCGGGCTGAGTGTGCCGCCTCCCTTCCGGGGGACACGGGCTCCGCTGGCGGCGATGGACAAGCGATTCGGGGGCCGTTTCTACTGGAACTACTTCAACCGGCCCGGTGTCGCCGACGCCGAGTTCGCCAGGGACACCCGCACCGCCCTCCGTAAGTTCCTCTACTCCGCCTCCGGTTCCGCTCCGCACACCGGCCCGCGCAGGCAGCCGCTGGTCGAACCCGGGCAGGGCTGGCTCTCCACCATGCCGGACCCCGAGGTGCTGCCCGAGTGGCTCACCGAGGACGACCTCGACGCACTCGCCGAGAGTTTCGCCAAGGGCTTCACCGGGGCCCTCAACTGGTACCGCAACCTCGACCGCAACTGGGAACTGACCGCCCCTTGGCACAACGCCACCGTCACCCGGCCCGCCCTGTACATCTACGGCGACCGCGACATCGTCCCCGCCTTCCCCGGCACACCCGAACTCATCGAAAACCTCCCCACCCTCATGCCCAACCTGTGGCGCAAGCCCCTCAAACTGACCGGCTGCGGACACTGGACCCAGCAAGAACGCCCGGACGAGGTGAACACAGCACTCATCGAATTCCTCAGGCATGTCGGCGCCGCCTGAATCGGCGTTACTTCCACAGGCCGGTGACCCGAGGAGGACGGCTCGCTGACGTACGTACCGGAAGGCGAGCCGCCCTCACGCAAGGGCGTGACGCAGCGGGGCATGTGCGCCTCACATTGTGGCCTTCGGCCGCGTGCCCCGGCGGACGAGAGAGCGGAGGAGATGCCGTCCACATCGGTCGGCAGTCCGTCCACCGGTGCCTCGGCGAGCCGGGATGCCAGGGTGGCGTTGGCGACCGCGCCGTAGAGAGCCGCTCCGGCGGTCATACCGAGCTGGCGGCAGAAGAGGACCGACGAGGTGGTGGTGGCGCGCTCCGCCCATCCGACCGACGACTGTACGCCTACCAACAGAGGGAGTTGACACAGACCGAGAGCAGTTCTCCGCGCCGGAGGTGACCAGTTCGACCGCCCGGCGCTCGATCCACACGGTCGCCACGACGCACAACGCTCCCTCGCCGAAGAGCGAGAGCGCGGCGGACCTCGCGCGGGCCGGGCCGGTGACAGCCAGGGAGATCCATACGTCGACGCCGCCGTCACACAGGACGGCCAACGATAGAGCGTGAGCAGGGACCACATCTCCTGCTCGACGCCGGCCTGGTCGCCCGAGCGCGGTTGCGCCCGTTCATGATCGTGTGGCGGAGTGCGTAGTACGCCGATTCGTGTTCCCACCGCTGGTGATGGAGACCCACCAGCGCGGTGGCAGGGTAGCGGCGGGCGTCGGTCAAGGTCGTGACCAGTCGGTAGAACCCGGTGAAGGACGTGCCGTCCTCGCAGGTCACGGCGATCTGTGCGTCGATGACCCGTACTCTCACGGTGCCCCCAGATGCCCGGGAGCGAACCGGCCCGCGGCCACGGTGACCGTACGGGTGATAGTCGTCAGCGCAGAGGGCAGGACACAATGACGGGGCAACGGAGCTCCTTCGGGACAAGCTGTCCTGGTCGGCTGCCTGTACCAACGAGCTCCGTTGCGCTACGTCGGGAATCGTTCAACTCGCTTGCGTGACCTGCGAAAACGTTAACTACCCGGCCTTGGGCAAGGCCCCGCCCTTGCCCGTCCATGCTCCGCCTCCTCCGTGCCGCTCTGCGGCACGGAGGGATGACATGTAAATGTCCAAGGTCATCTCCTGGTAACAGCCCGGAAGTAGTTCTCCGTCCAAGGGTGGTAGGAGATCTGATGCGGTACGAGATTTTTGCCTGCCCTCGCGTGCTGGACGAGGGCGGCAGCCGGTTCATCGGCTCGCGAAGCCCGTCCTGGAGAAACCTCGGGACGGATCGACCGAAGACCGCGGCATGCCGTCGACGGTCTCAGTACCGCCCGACCACACCTCCAAAAGAAACACACAGCACCGACCCGATCCATCCATTCCATAACATGCCCTACGACACACCGCTGGTCACCCTGGAGCAGCACCAGGCCGCCTTACGCGCGGTCGTGGAACCCGCCGCAACACTGGTGGCCCCGCGTGAGGAGAGCCGCTGATGTACACCAGAACGCCGACCGCTCATCCTGTCAGCGATGACGCTCCCCCCGCCCCGCTCCTGCTGCACCGGAGCGAGAACCCCTGGGGCGCGAGCCCCAGGGCGGTCGAAGCGGCACACGCCGAACTGCTGCGCGTCAACCGCTACCCCGACCCGCAGCACACCGCGCTCATCGACGCCCTCTCCACCCACTACCGCGTCACCACCGACCGGATCGCCGTCGGCAACGGAGTGGACGAGGTCATCCTGATGCTCGCCCTCGCCCTGCGCGCCACCGGCCGCGCGGTGGTCAACGAGGCCACCTACCAGGGCTACCCCAAGAGCCTGGAGGCAGCGGGCCTGCGCGTCGTGCACATCCCCCTCGACCACCACCGCGTGAACCCCGCCGCGCTGATGGCGGAGATGGACAAGGGCGCGGCTCTCGTCTTCGTGTGCAATCCGCACAATCCCACCGGGTCGCTCCTGGACGGCGGTGCGGTGCGGAGTCTGTCGGAGGCGGCGCGTGCCACCGGGTCGCATGTCGTCTTCGACGAGGCGTACGCGGAGTTCGCCGACGCTTCCTTCACCTCGGCGCTGCCGTGGGCGCGGGAGGGGGGGTGTGTCAGTGTGCTGCGGACGTTCTCCAAGGCGTACGGTCTGGCCTCCTTGCGCGTGGGTGCGCTGATCGGCGATCCCGACGTCGTCTCCCGTATCGGGACCGTGCAGGACGCCATGCCGTTCCACGTGAACCGGCTCGCGCAGGCGGCCGCCTGCGCGGCCCTGGAGGACCAGGCGTTCCTGGAACAGACCAGGGTCTACACCGCCACCGCCCGCACGGCCTTGTGCCGTGGCCTGGACCGGCTCGGCATCACGTACCTGCCCTCCCAGACCAACTTCGTCACCGCGCACCTGCCCGAAACCGCACCCGAGGTCACCCGGCAACTGCTCACCGACCACGTCCACGTACGGGACGCCACGGACATGGGAATGCCCGGCTGGATACGGATCTCCGTCGGCACCCCCACCGACGTCCTCACCCTCATACGCCGACTCGAAGCCGTCCTCACCCCCACCACCGGCCAGGCGACGCCCCGATAACCACAACCACCGCTCACAACGCCGACGCCCCGTTCGGCATGCGTCATGGGAGAACAAGGGTTACGGCTCCATACTCGCCCAGGCCGACATGCTGGCGTACGGACGCCATGCGGCTGCGGGACGGGGCGGACATCACACGGGCCGGCCAGCGTGTGTCATTCGGCTCGCACAGCGGCGCCCGGGCAAGCGGTTCATCGGCATCGATCTCGACGCGGGCGCCGCCCAGGTGGCGAGAAGACCGTCGCCGGCACCGGGCTCGCCTGGCGAGTGAAGTTCGTCCACGGTGACATCTCCCTTGAGCAGGGCTTCTTCCTCGACCACGTCCTGTGGCCGAGGAAGAAGCGTGTGACCTCGTTGCACCGGCTGCGCGCCGCGTTCCCCGACGTGCGCCGGGTCCTGCTCAGCGACACCTACCGCTCCGGGCTCGGCAAGGATGCCACCGCGCCGGTCTTCCCGCTCGGATTCGAGTGCGCATATACCCTGATGGACCGCCCTCCCCTCAAGGGTGGGAAGGGGGCATCGCGTGTTCTCCTCGACATCCCCTACAACTGCGATCTTCCACCTGACACCGGATGTCTGACACCGGATGTCGCTGTCGCACGGGAAGGCGCGACGGTCCTCCTCGGTGACGACGCCCCTCTGGGCGTGGGAGAAGGGCCGGGCCGTACTGGAGGAACTCATCTCCGCGCCGACACCGACTACGCGGTCTCGACCGGGTTCGGCACTCTGGCGACTCGGGGCGCTCGGCTGCTGCGGTGAACTGGCGTGGAGGGCACGCCGGCCCAGGGCGCTTCGGCCCCATACACCGTCGAGCACGCCGCCTCGGTGGCCGACCCCGAGATGGCGGCGGCCGGCTGCATGATCGCCCAGTGCACCCGGGCTGCCACCGTCTCCGAACTCATCGGCTCCTGGACCGGCAGACAGCGCGGGGCTCGTCGCGGCCATCGGCCACGCCTGACCCGTACGCGTCCCCGTCCGGCACTACGACACAACGGGAGGGACGTCCTGAACGGCTACGGCACCGGTCGTCATCGGGCTCGGCCACCGCCTCCCCACTCGCGCGGCGCGGGCGGCGGGTACGGGGCGGACCGCGTCGCAGCCGAGGGATGTTCAGAAGGCGTTCCGGCCGCCGGGCAGCACGCGCGGTGCGGTCGGTCGGCGCGTCACAACGATGCGGGAGGCTCGCCGGAGCCCACTGACCCGCTCCGTGCGAGAGTGGTTCCGTGTCTTCAGGTAATGCGGTGGTGGCGCGCAACGTGCGCCTTCTCAGAGAGCAACGTGGCCTGTCACTGGCCGAGTTGGCCCGTCAGTCGGGGCTGGCGAAACAGACGCTGTCGAAACTGGAGCAGGGGACCGGCAATCCCACCGTGGACACGCTGTTCTCCATCGCGGCTGCGCTCGGGGTGCCGGTCACCAGGCTGATGGCCGAGCGGGAACAGGTGATGACCGTGCAGCGGGCCGACGAGGTGGTCTGGAAGCAGCGCGAGGGATACCAGTCACGGGCGCTCGACCATGTGTACAGCTCCGGTGTCATCGAGAACTGTCTGGTGCGCGTCGGCCGTGATCCACGTGGCG
Organism: Streptomyces sp. NPDC088554; assembly: GCF_044752945.1. NCBI lineage: Bacteria > Bacillati > Actinomycetota > Actinomycetes > Kitasatosporales > Streptomycetaceae > Streptomyces > Streptomyces sp. NPDC088554. Next base: position 12,836 of record NZ_JBIVMF010000033.1, read on the forward strand.
CGGGCCGGCCGTCCGAGCCGCACCCGGCGGGCACACTGGAACACCTGTACGTGATCAGTGGCCGGGTGCGGGTGGGGCCCGCCGACAGTCCGGTGGAACTGTCGGCAGGTGACTTCGTACGCTACCCCGGCGACCGGCCGCATGTGTACGAGTCGTTGGACGGGGAGAGTGTGGTGCACATCGTGGTGAGTGTGCCGCGTGTCCAGCCCGGTACCGGTGGCACGAACATCGCGCGCGCTCCTGCGAACAGGCGGCGCTGAGTTACGCCCGGTCCACCGGATCCGGCGGGCCGGGCGCCGTCCGGCACGGACCGCCCGCCCCGCCAATGGCTCGCACGCTACGCGAAGTCGGCCACGGGCAGCCCGTCGAGTCCGGACGGCGCCGTGTGCTGCGCCTTGGCCGCGGCGACCGCCCGTGCCGCCGCGTACGCCACGCGGCGCAGGGCCGGGGCGAAGCGGGAGGCGTCGAAGCGATGGCTGGCACCCGCGACGGAGAGCGCCGCCACCGGCCGTCCCCCCGGCCCCATGACCGGCACGGCGACACAGGCGAGGCCGAGGGCGGCCTCCTGACGGTCGTAGGCGATCCCCTCCTCGCGGATGTGCCGCAGTTCCGCGCGGAAGCGGTCGGGGTCGGTGAGGGTGTACTCGGTACGCGCCGGCAGCCCCTCCGCGATAGCCGCCTCGGCGGCGTCGTGGTCGAACGCGAGCAGCGCCTTGCCGACCCCCGTGCTGTACGCGGGCAGCCGGGCGCCGATCCTGGAGGGAGAGCGGGCTGCCCGGTGGCCGCGGATCTTGTCGATATACACAATCTTGGTGCCGCGCAGCAGTGCCAGGTGCACCGTCTCGTGCGTCAGTACGTACAGATCCGCGAGATGGGGCAGTAACCGCTCCTGGAGCAGCGCGGAGTTCGGGCCGTAGACGTGGTTGCCGATGTCGAAGAGCTGGACGCCCAGTCGGTAGTTGCTGCCCACCCGTTCGACGAGCTCGTTGCGTTGCAGGATGCCGAGCAGGCGGAAGGCCGTCGACTTGGTGAGCCGGGCTCGGCGGGCCAGTTCGCTGACGCCGATGTCCCGGTCCTCCTCGGCGAGCGATTTGAGGAGCACCAGCGCCTTGTCGACCGCGGTCCGCCGGTCTGGGGTGGCGCTCCCCCCACAGGGGGGCGGAGGATCGGCGTGCTCGGAGAAAAAGGCGGCAACGGGCATGTGGGGGCTCCCGAAAAAGACGCGCAGACGACCATTGGAGTAGACGTTCGTCCAACGTAGATGACCATTACGGGGTTGTAAACGGTCACCTGCGCCAACGGTTCGGGCGTCCTTCGGCCATTCCCGGTCCCTGTCCGGGCAGGGCCGGGTCACGGTCGCCGGCTCTGCCCGGGCCGGAGACCCTGATCCCCGGGGTGGGGCTCGTCCGCGGCCGCTCAAGCTCCCGGAACGCGGTCCAGGTCGATGTCGGTGCTGGTCGCCCAGTCCGGCTCGGCGACCAGCAGGCTGATCTCCGTCTGCCCGAGGTCGATATCGACGACGTAGCGGAAACCGGCGGACTCCGCGGCCTCGACCGTGCTCGGCCGCCCCACCGGCACGGCGTGGACGATCCGACGGCAGTCGGGGTCCGCGCGCTGTACGGCGGCCACCAGGGCACGCAGCAGGCCGGGCAGGACGGCGACGGGACACGCGTCGTCGACGCGTACCTCCACGTCGCGCGCGCCGACCGGATAGCCGTCGCGCAGCCGTCCCGCGGCGCAGCGCTCCAGCCGTACGTCCACGGTGACCCCGTCGCCCCGTACGAGAAGGTCGGCCGAGTAGCGCCGGTGGGACTCCCGGACCGTCTCCCAGGCCGGATCCAGGGGCAGCCGCGTGAACACCGCGGGCACGGTGATCATGTCAGCTCTCCTCGCTCGCCAGACATCGTATGACGGTCTTGTTCAGTTTCCCGGAGGCGTTCCTCGGCACCGCCGGAACGAGCTTGAGCCGCCTGGGGAGCTTGTAGCGGGCCAGGTGGCCGGCCGCGTACTCGCGTACGTCCTCCAGGCTGATCGCCGTGTCCTCGGCGACGGTGACCACCGCCGCGACGGACTCGCCCCACTGGTCGTCGGCGACCCCCACCACGGCGACATCCACAACGCCCGGCATGGCGGCCAGGACACGTTCCACCTCGGCCGGGTAGACGTTCTCACCACCGCTGATGATCATGTCCTTGAGCCGGTCGACGATGAACAGGTAACCGTCCTCGTCGAGATAGCCGATGTCCCCGGAGTGGAACCAGCCCTCCCCGTCGAAGGCGGCGGCCGTGGCCTGCTGGTTGTTCCAGTATCCGGCGGTGACGTTGGGGCCGCGTACCACGATCTCACCGGACTCCCCCGGCTTCAGGGGCTCGTTGGTGACGGCGTCGACGACACGTACCTCGGTGTAGGGCATGGCGATGCCCGCCGATCCGAGCTTGTCCAGGGTGCGCTCGGCCGGCAGGTGGGTGGCGAAGGGCGCGGTCTCGGTCAGGCCCCACGCCTGCTGCAGAACCACGTCGTGCCGGGCGTAGAGTTCGACCAGGGACGGCGGCACGGGTGCGCCCGCGACCACGATCGTCCGCAGTTGGCCGAGGTCCTGGCCGAGGAATCCCGGGACGCGGGCCAGCGCGGCGAACATCTGCGGTACGCCGAACATCGAGTTGACCCGGTGGGTGACCAGGTCGTCGAGACACCCCTGCGGGTCGAAGGTCCGGCGGACGACGACGGTGCCACCGCGGACGAGGGTGCGCAGGACGAAGCTGTTGAGGGCGCCGATGTGGAAGAGCGGTGCGGCGGCGTACGTCACGTCGCCGCGGCGGGTGTCCAGCCGCATCTCGACGTTCACGGAGTTCCACCAGGCGTTGCCGTGGGTCAGGATGACTCCCTTGGGCGTCCCTGTCGTGCCCGAGGTGAACATCAGGATCGCCGGGTCGTCGGCGTACTTCGGTGTGAGGGCCGGACTCGGCAGCGCGGCCGCCATCAGGGGCGCCCAGGGCTCCCAGCCCTCGGCCTCCGCGGCCGGTATCTCCGGGTCGTCATCGATCAGGAGGAAACGGGTCAACTCCGTTGCCCCGCGCACTGCCTCGACGCCGGAGCGGTGGCCCTCCTCGCAGACGACCACCTCGGCGCCGCTGTCCGCCAGGACGCGTTCGAGTTCGGGGTGGGCGAGACGGAAGTTGACCGGGACGAACACGGCGCCGAGCCGGAACGCGGCCAGCATCGTCACCAGGAACGCCGGGCTGTTGAGACCGAGATAGGCGACCCTGTCGCCGTCGGTGACCCCGCCCGCCGCGAGCACACTCGCCAGGCGGGCGGACTTGTCGTCGAGTTGGGCGTACGTGAGATCACCACCCGCATAGCGGATCACCACGCTGTCGCCCTGGTGGCAGGCGTTGCGCGCCACCGCGGCGGCAGGGCTGAGGTCGACCCTCAGGCCGGAGTTGTGTGGGTGTGGTCTCGTCACGGTCGGCTCCTCGTCGAGCGTCGTCGTCGGTCGTCAGGGTGGGTCGGCGGTGGTCAGAGTTCGTCGCCGCCGGCCGCGCGCGTGAATCCGCGTACGCCGATGCCGCCGTCGACGGAGATCGCCTGGCCGGTGATGGGGCCGCTCTGTTCGCGGGCCGCGAGCAGCACGTACGGTCCGGTGAAGTCACGCGGTTCCGTACTGGAATCGTGCAGGGGGATGGGCGGCGGCGGTGTGTCCGGGCCGCGCCTGGCGAAGGACGCCCCGATCGAACGGTCGCCCAGGGCCAGCGACTCCGGGCCGCGCAGGTCGGTGTTCATGCCACCGCAGGCGACGCCGTTCACCCGGACCTTGGGCGCGAGTTCATAGGCGAGTTCGCGCATGAGGCCCAGACAGGCGTGCTTGCTGGCGGTGTAGAGGGGGCCTCCGCCGTTGACGTAGAAGGAGGCGTTGGAGAGCGTCATGATGATGCTGCCCCGGGTCTTCACCAACTCCGGCCAGGCCGCATGGGCTGCCAGCAGATAGCCCTTGACGTTGATGGAGAAGATCTCGTCGAAGGCGGTGTCGAGTTCCTTGGTCCCGAGGCGGGTCAGCTGACGCTGATAGTCCCACACACCGGCGTTGGCCACGAGCGTGTCCAGCTTGCCGAACCGGTCGACGGTCTCGGCGACGGCGGAGTGCAGCGCGTCGGAGTCGCGCACGTCGGCCGTGACCGTGTGGACGCGGGACGGGTCGGCGGCCGTATGGACGACGTCGTCGAGCTGGGCCTTGTCCCGGCCGAGGATCGTCACCGAGGCACCCTCGTCGAGGAAGCGCTCGGCGACCGCGCGGCCGATGCCCGAGCCACCGCCGGTGATCAGGACCGTGTATCCGCTCAGCCAGCCCTCGTTCACGACTGCTCCGCCAGGAAGCCGCCGACCAGCTCCTCGAACTCGCGCTGCCGCTCCAGCTGCACCCAGTGGCCGCAGCGGCCGAACACGTGCAGCTGCACATCGCGGATCTGCTTGAGCATCAGCTGCGCGCCGTCGAGGGTGATGGTGCGGTCGTCGCGGCCCCAGAGCAACAGTGTGGGCGCCTTGATCTTGTGCAGGTCGCGCCAGAGCGGGTCCATGCCACCGCGCTTCCCGAACGCCGCGTTGTAGCGGTGGTAGAAGGCGATGTGGCTCTCGTCGAGGGATGCCTCGTAGCGGGCCTTGACGACGTCCTCGCCGAACTGCCTGTGGTCGAAGACCATGGTCCGGATGAACGCGGCCATCTTCTTCTCGGTCGGACCGCCGCCGTTGTAGTAGCGGAACATCTCCTTCTGCCCCTCGGTGGGGGTGGGGCCGAAGGGCAGCCAGCCACCACCGGGAGCCATCAGAACCAGCCGTGTGACGCGGTCGGGGTGCTGCTGCGCCATGGCGATCGCGGCGGCGCCACCGAGGCTGTTGCCGAGCAGGTGGAAGGTGTCGATGCCGAGGGAGTCGAGCGTCTGGCACAGGGCGTCGACGGTGATCTGTGTGATGGACCGCTCGTCCAGCTCCTCCTCGGTCGGGCGGTAGCTGGCGCCGAAACCGGGCTGGTCCGGGAGGACGACGCGGAAGTGCCGGGCCAGGGCCGGGAGGTTCTGGTGGTAGTTGCTGACACCGGACGCGCCCGGTCCGCCACCGTGCAGCATCACCAGCACCGGCCCTTCGCCGGTTTCGGCCACGGCGATCTCGCCCAGTGTGGTGGTTACGCGGTGGTGCTTGAGTTCAAGGTCGGTCACGACAGTTCCCATCGGGTTTCCGGGGACGAAGAGGCGGATCGGAGGAGGGGCGGCATCAGAAGAAGGTCGAGATGTTCTTCGCCCGCAGGATGTTCTGGTCGAGGAGGATCGTCCGCCGGGCGACCCGCAGTCCGTCACCGACCCGGCGCAGCACGTCCGTTCGGCTGCCCGCGAAGACGTTCTCCTCGCGTTCCAGGCGGTTGCGGTAGACGAGGAACGCCGAGCACACGTGCAGGTCACGCTCGGTGAACTCGGGGTTCTCCACCGGGTCCATGTGATGGGCCATCACGTTCGTCACCAGGTGCCGGGTCCGGGACGGCGGGTCCTCGGCCCAGGCCATGCCCGAGTCGAAACGGCGGATGCGCCAGGCCAGGCTCTCCTTGGTCTCGTCGTAGTACGCGGCCTCGCCCCGCGCTGCCACCGACAGCGCCTGCTGGCGCCGGAGGCGGTTGCTGCGGGTGGGCATCCAGTAGTCGAGGTCGTCGGCGAGGAGGTCCAGCCAGTCGGTGTAGCGGCCGGCGTCGAGGAGGTCGGCCTCCTCGTAGTAGAACTGCTCGACTTCGAAGTGTGTCTCAAGGTCGGCGCGCGTCCCCGCTCGCAACCGGGTCTGCTCGGGGGTCGTACTCACGGTGTCATTCGGTCCCTTCTCCGCGTGGGGCGGTACGAGGTGTGGCGCGGTACGGGCACGTCATCCGCGCATCAGGCCGCGCAGGTTCACGGAGGGGTCCGCCAGCCGCTCGGCGTCGGCCCGGACACGGCGGTCGATCATCCGGCGGGCCGCCCGTACGGCGGTGGAGTCGTCGACGGCCGCGGCCGCGACGACGTACCCGTCGCGCAGGCCGAAGACCGCGAAGGCCGGATCGTCGAAGGAACCGCGTACGACGGTCCGGTCGGCGGACTCCATGTGCCCCACCGCCTCGATGTGGCGGCCGTGCCGGTCCGTCCAGAACCAGGGTGCCGTCGGCGCCGGAGCGTCGATGCCGAGGAGGGTGGCGGCCGCCCTGGCTCCGTCGTGCTGAGCGGCCTCCCAGTGCTCGGTACGGGGCAGGAGCACCCCGTCGCGCCGGGTGCGGGCCGGGTCCCCCACCGCGAGTACCGCCGGGTTGGACGTCAGCTGCCCGGGGTCGACGACGATCCCGCGGTCGACCGCGAGGCCGGCCCGCTCGGCCAGCCCGGTGTGCGGCACCATGCCCACGCCCAGGACGACGACGTCGTACGACCGTGGCGCGGCCCCGTCGGCGAACTGTGCCTCGATGCGGTCCCCGCGGTCCGTGAACGACTCCACGGACGCCTGTACGGTCGTCACCCCGTGCTCCGTGTGCAGACCGTGCAGCCAGGCGGCCAGCTCCGGTCCGAGCACGGGCACCAGGGGCGCGGCCAGCGGATCGACCAGGGTGACCTCACAGCCGAGGCGGAGCGCCGTGGAGGCGACCTCCGCCCCGATCAGACCGGCGCCGACGACGAGGACACCCGCGCCGGACGCGAGCGCCGGGCGGAGCCGGTCGGCGTCCTCGGCGGTGCGCACCACGTGCACGCGCTCGCTGTCGATGCCGGGGACCGGCGGCCGGGCCGCGTCGCCGCCGGTGGCGAGGACCACGCGGTCGGCCGGCAGCAGGGTGCCGTCCGCCAGCTCGACCCTGCCGTCCCGTGGGTGCAGCGCCAGGACGGCGGTCCGGTTGACGAGGCGGATGCGCTGGTCGTCGTACCACTGCGGGGACTGCAGGGCGATCTGCTTGATGTCCTTGGTGCCGGCCAGGAAGTCCTTCGACAGCGGCGGCCGGTCGTACGGGAACTCGCCGGGGTCGACGAGGGTGAGGTCGCCGTCGAACCCGCCGGACCGCAGGGCACCGGCCGTGCTGACACCGGCGACGCCGGCGCCCACGATCACCACGCGCTCGGTCACGGGGTCTCTCCCGGGAAGAGGTAGACCTCGCCGGCGCGCACCTCGACGCGGTGCGGGCAGGCGTCCTTGGTGGCGGGCAGCCCCTGCACCTCGCCGTTCTTCAGACAGAACTTGCTGGAGTGCAGCGGGCACTCGACGAAACCGTCCTCGACCCAGCCGTCGGCGAGCGAGGCGTCCTCGTGGGTACAGGTGTCGTTCAGGGCGTACACACGGTCGTCGGTGTCACGCAGCAGGGCGATGTTGTCGTCCGTGCCGGTGATCGTCCTGTCGATGGCGATGCCCTCGCCCTCGGGGATATCGGCCAGAGCTGCGACGCGGATGCCGTCACTCATGGGTCTCCGTAAGTGTGAGTGGCCCGGAAAGGCCGGAGGTGACTCAGCGGTTTCTTGTCCTTGGCGGCTGACAAGGAGTGGCCGCCCGGCTCTTCGGGGCGCCCTGGCTGATGGAGATGTGCGCGCTGTGTGCGGCCGCTGGTCGCGCCCGCGATTCCTATGTCATTGCCGGTACGGCCCGCCGCCGGAGGGCTTCGCCACGATCGGCGTACCCGCCCCGCCGGCCGCGCGGGCGGCCTGACTCCGTCATGGGGACTCCTCCTGGCGAGCCTCGTGCCAGGCAGGGGTGTCCATCAGCTCGCGCCAGCGTGCGTAGAACGCCCTGCCCGCGGCGTCGCTGTAGAGCTCGCTGGTGGTGCCGGGATGGCGGCCGTCCTCACGTTCGGTGCCCATCCCCATCTGGTAGTTGAGGGGGACGCCGTTGGTGATGAAGCCGTGCGAGATCGCCTGGACCTCGCTCCAGTTCTCGCCGTCGTCCTGCTCGAAGATACCGCTGGGTCCGAACGTCCGCAGATTATACAGGCGTTGCGCTTCCCGGACCTCTTCGGGCATGGACTTGTCGACGATGGTCCAGGCCCATACCTCCATCGCGTCCGGGCCCTTGGGGTGCCAGACCCGGATGGAGCCGTTGACCGGCAGGTAGGAGAAGTTCGGGAAGACGGTGGCATGCCCGTTCGTCAGCGGACCCTCCACCCGGGCGTCACCGAGCCGGGCCCGCAGGGCGTCGTAGTCCATCCACTGGTGCACGGTCCGGGCGTCGAAGCGGTTCTTGGGGTGGACGGGGAAGCCCGCGCCGTTGCCGTTCGCGTCCAGGTACTGGCGGCCCGTGCGGTGCACGACCTCGTCCTTGGGCTTCTTGCCGGACGGCGAGAGCACCATGAGCGCCGAGGCGTGACTCATGTTCACGTGGTACCAGTCGGTGGCGAACTGCTCGGCCGCCAGCTTCCAGTTGCCCTCCAGGACCCACTTGTGGACACCGCCGACGACGACGGTTCCTTCGTCGTCGTGGTCGAGCATCGCGTCCATGTACCAGGCCATGTCACCGAGCGACTCGCGCAGCGAGACCGGGTCGGGGTTCCAGGTGCCGAAGACCAGCCCGCGGTACGTCTCCACATGCGGCACCTCCACCAGGCCCCACTTCCCCGACTCGAAGGAATCGGGGTAGCCGTCCTTGTTCGGCACACTCACCAGCGACCCGTCCAGGTGGTAGGACCAACCATGGTACGTGCAGGTGAAGTTGCGGGTGGTACCGAAGTCGGCGCGGCAGACGCGAGCGCCTCGGTGCCGGCAGGAGTTGAGGTAGACGCGGATCCGGCGTTCCCGGTCGAGGGTGACGATGACCGGGTCCTCGCCCATGTACGTGGTGAAGAAGTCACCGGGCTTGTGGAACTGGTCGGTGTGTGCGAGGAACAGCCAGCTCGGCGCGAAGACGCGCCGCAGCTCTTGCCGGTACAGCTCCTGGTCGGTGAAGATGACGCGATCCAGCAGCCCGCCCTCGGTGTCGACGAGCCCGGAGACGTCGATGTTCCGTGCCAGGTCTGCCGGGCGCCGCAGGGCCCCGCGCGGGGCCGTGGTGGCCGCGCTCCGAGGTTCGATCGTCGAGGTCATGTCCTCAGGAAACAGCAGCAGGTCAGCGGGGTTCCATCCGTCGTTCCGTACGACGGAACACGCGCTGTCGTGCGGTGTGTTCGCCAGGAGAGCGTGGCCACATGCTTGCCGCCACCGCCGTCTCCCAAAGTGCGACCGAACCGCTGTCCGGACTGGTCCTGGGCGACGTTCCCCCGCCCGAACCACGGCCCGGATGGTCGGTCGTCCGGGTCGCCTCCTCCTCTTTGAACATGCACGACCTGTGGACGTTGCGCGGTGTCGGCCACCCGGCCGACCGGCTGCCCATCGTCCTGGGCTGTGACGCCGCCGGCTGGGACGAGGACGGCAACGAGGTCCTCGTACACCCGGTCATCGCCGACGCCGACGCCGGACTGGGCGACGAGACACTCGACCCGAAACGGGCTCTGCTGTCGGAGCAGCACAACGGCGCCTTCGCCGAGTACCTGTCCGTGCCCACCCGCAACCTGATCCCCAAGCCATCATGGCTCTCCTTCGACGAGGCCGCCTGTCTGCCCGTCGCCTGGGGCACCGCGTACCGGATGCTCTTCACCCAGGCCGGGATCAGGGCCGGGGACCGGGTGCTGGTCCAGGGCGCGGGCGGTGGAGTGGCCTCGGCCGCCATCAACCTGGCCGTGGCCGCGGGGGCGGTCGTGTACGCCACCAGCCGCAGCGAGGAGAAGCGGGCCGACGCCCTCGCCTGGGGGGCGCGGCTGGCCGTGCCGACCGGCGAGCGGCTGCCCGAGCGCGTGGACGTGGTGATAGAGACCGTCGGCGAGGCGACCTGGGCCCACTCGCTGAAGTCGCTGCGCCCCGGCGGCACCGTGGTGATCGCCGGCGCCACCAGCGGCACGAACCCGCCCGCCGACCTCGGCCGCGTCTTCTACCTGCAGCAGCGTGTCATCGGCTCCACCGGCTGCACCCGCGGCGAACTGGTCTCCCTGCTCAAGCTGATGGACGCCACCGGGGTACGTCCGGTGATCGACCGCACACTGCCGCTGGCCGAGATCCACAAGGGCTTCCAGCTCATGATCGACGGACAGCTCACCGGAAAACTCGTCGTCCACCCCTCCCCTTCGGACCAGTGAGGAGCACCACCATGGCCACCGCCGCAGTCGGTCTGTCGCACTCCCCCCTCATCGGCAAGAACGACCCCGCCCCCGATGTCCTCGCGGCCGTCGCGCGCGCCGTCGACGGCGCGCGCGACTTCATCCGCGCCTTCGATCCGGAACTCGTCGTCCTCTACGCCCCCGACCACTACAACGGCTTCTTCTACAAGGAGATGCCGCCCTTCTGCCTGGCCACCGAGGCACACGCCATCGGCGACTTCGGCTCGGCGGCCGGCCCGCTCTCGGTCGACACCAAGGCGGCCCAGGCCCTCGCGCGAGGTGTGCTGGAGCGTGGCGTCGACCTGACCGTGTCGGCCCGGATGACCGTCGACCACGGTTTCGTACAACCGCTGGAGGTGCTGTTCGACGGGATCGACAAGGTTCCTGTCGTGCCCGTCTTCGTCAACGGCGTCGCCACCCCCCTCGGGCCGGTCAGCCGTGTCCGGGCGCTGGGGACCGCGATCGGCGAGGCCGCGGCCGAGCTCGACCGGCGGGTGCTGTTCCTCGGTTCCGGGGGGCTGTCCCACGACCCGCCCGTCCCCACCCTGGACGGTGCCCCGCCGCGCGTCGCCGACGCCCTCATCGAGGGGCGTCCGCCCACGCCCGAGCAGCGGGCCAGGGGCGAGGAGCGGGTGGTCCAGGCGGGCCGCGACTACGCGGCGGGGTCGACCGGAATGATCCCCATCAACCCTGCCTGGGACAACCAGGTGCTGGACACACTGGAGAGCGGCCGTCTGCCGGAGGTGGACGCCTGGAGCGTGGAGTGGATGGGCGCCGAGGGCGGCGGCTCCGCCCATGAGGTACGCACCTGGATCGCGGCGTTCGCCTCCCTCGCGGCGTCGGGCCCGTACCGGATGACCTCCCGCTTCTACACGCCCATCCCCGAATGGATCGCCGGCTTCGCGGTGGCGACAGCGGAACAGGAGACAACCCGATGACCACACCCGAGCAGGAAGAAGCCGTCGTCAAGGCGGTGGACCGGCTGGAGACGGCCGAGGCCCGGCGACAGCCGTGCGCCCCCGTCCGTGACCTTCTGGGCCGCGAGGACCTCCGCGGCGCGTACGAGGTGCAGCGTCGGCTGACCGCGCACCGGGTGGCTGCGGGCGCGGTCGTGACGGGCCGGAAGATCGGGCTGACCTCGCCTGCGGTGCAGCGCCAACTCGGCGTGGACCAGCCGGACTTCGGCGTCCTCTTCCAGGACATGGATGTGTCCTCGCTCGCCGGGCGGGTGCCTTCCGCACGGCTGCTCCAGCCGAAGGCGGAGGCGGAGATCGCCTTTGTCCTCGGCGCCGACCTCGACACGGACGACCTCGACACAGCCACCGTCCGGGCGGCGGTGGAGTACGCGATACCCGCCCTGGAGATCGTGGACAGCCGCATCGCCGACTGGGACATCTCCATCACCGACACCGTCGCCGACAACGCTTCCAGTGGCCTGTACGTCCTGGGCACCGACCGGCTGCCGCTCGACGCCTTCGAACCGCGCGAAACCACCATGCGGATGTACGCCGACGATGTCCTCGTGTCCGAGGGCGACGGCGCCGCCTGCCTCGGCGACCCGCTCAACGCGCTGCTGTGGCTGGCCCGTACCGCACGCGAGTACGGCGACCCACTGCGAGCGGGCCAGGTCGTACTCTCCGGGGCGCTCGGCCCCATGGTGGCCGTCTCCCCCGGTGTCACCGTACGCGTCGAGATCTCCGCACTCGGTACGGTGACCGCCACGTTCACGGACAAGGACCCGTCATGACCGGCACGAAGAAGACCAAGGTGGCCGTCATCGGTTCCGGCAACATCGGAACCGACCTGATGATCAAGATCCTCAGGCTCTCGGAGACCCTGGAGATGGCGGCCATGGTCGGTATCGACCCGGACTCCGACGGCCTGGCCCGAGCCCGGCGCCTCAAGGTGGCCACGACCCACGAGGGCGTGGACGGCCTGGTCGCGCTGGACGGATTCGACGACATCGAGATCGTCTTCGACGCCACCTCGGCCAAGGCCCACGTCGCCAACGCGGCCGTGCTCGAGCCCTACGGCAAGACACTGATCGACCTCACCCCGGCGGCGATCGGCCCGTTCGTCGTCCCCCCGGTCAACCTCGACGACAATCTGGGCGCCGGCAACGTCAACATGGTCACCTGCGGCGGCCAGGCCACCATTCCGATGGTCCACGCCGTGTCCCGGGTGACTCCGGTCGCCTATGCCGAGATCGTCGCCTCGATCGCCTCGAAGTCGGCCGGCCCCGGCACCCGCGCGAACATCGACGAGTTCACGGAGACCACGGCGGCGGCCATCGAGGCCGTCGGCGGTGCGCGGCGTGGCAAGGCGATCATCGTCCTCAACCCCGCCGAACCGCCGCTGATCATGCGTGACACCGTGTTCTGCCTGATCGGCGACGCCGAGCACGACGCGATCCGCGCGTCCGTCGCGGCCATGGCGGCCGAGGTCGCCGCGTACGTCCCGGGCTACCGGCTGAAGCAGGAGGTGCAGTTCACGCCCATCCCGCCGGACGAGCCCGTCCATACGCTGCTGCCCGCCGACGCTCCCCCGGTGACGACCCGTGTCTCGGTGTTCCTCGAAGTGGAGGGCGCCGCCCACTACCTGCCCGCCTACGCGGGCAACCTCGACATCATGACCTCGGCCGCCCTGCGCACCGCCGAGCACATGGCTCGCCACGGACGACAGGGAGCTTCCGCGTGACCACGAACCTGTACGTGCAGGACGTGACCCTGCGCGACGGCATGCACGCCGTCCGGCACCGCATCGCACCCGCCGACGTGGCCAGGATCGTCACCGCCCTCGACGCCGCCGGTGTCGACGCCATCGAGGTCGCCCACGGCGACGGTCTGGCCGGCGGCTCGGTCACTTACGGGCCGGGCAGCAACACGGACTGGGAGTGGATCGAGGCGGCCGCGTCCGTCCTCGAACGAGCCACCCTCACCACCCTGTTGCTCCCCGGTATCGGCACCATCGCGGAGCTGAAGCACGCCTACTCCCTCGGTGTCCGCTCGGTCCGCATCGCCACCCACTGCACCGAGGCCGATGTCTCCGCCCAGCACATCGCCACCGCCCGTGAACTCGGCATGGACGTCTCGGGTTTCCTGATGCTCAGCCATATGGCGGACGCCCGGACCCTCGCCGAGCAGGCAGCGCTGATGGAGTCGTACGGCGCCCACTGCGTCTATGTCACGGACTCCGGTGGCCGGCTCACCATGGACGACGTCCGCGAACGCGTCCGCGCCTACCGGGACGTACTGCTGCCGGAGACCCAGATCGGCATCCACGCCCACCAGAACCTCTCCCTCGCGGTGGCGAACTCCGTCGTCGCCGTCGAAGAGGGCGTCACCCGGGTGGACGCCTCGCTGGCCGGTCACGGCGCGGGGGCCGGAAACTGCCCGATCGAACCCTTCGTCGCCGTGGCCACGCTCAACGGCTGGAAGCACGGCTGCGACCTCTTCGCCCTCCAGGACGCGGCCGACGACCTCGTACGCCCCTTGCAGGACCGTCCCGTCCAGGTCGACCGCGAGACCCTCACACTCGGTTTCGCGGGCGTCTACTCCAGCTTCCTGCGACACGCCGAGGCCGCCTCGCGGCAGTACGGCATCGACGTACGCACCCTCCTGCTCGAAGTCGGCCGACGCGGACTCGTCGGCGGCCAGGAAGACATGATCGTCGACATCGCCCTGGACCTGGTGGGCTCGGACCGCGCCTGACGGCAGGCGTGCTCCGAGCCGGAACACGGAGCACGCACAGCCCCGGCCCAGCCGCTGGGGCGCATTGCGAAAGGAGCGCCGTCCGCCCTCTACGGGCGGACGGCGCTATTTGTCGGACAGGCCCCAGCCCGCCAGCTGACCGGAGCGCGAACGCGCCCCTCCCACGACCCACGCCTGCGAGGCGGCCGCCGCGATACGGCGTACGTCGGCGCTCAGCCGACGGATGTCGGTCTCACCGCACCGGCCGGCGACCGACACCGCCGCGACCGCCCGGCCGCCGTGTCCCAGAACGGGCACGGCGACGCAGTTGAGGCCGAGCTGCCTCTCCTGGTTGTCGTACCCGATGCCCGCCCGGCGGATCCGCTCCAGTTCGGCGGTCAGCTCGTCGGGGTCGGTGATCGTGTGCTCGGTGAAACGGCTCAGGGGCGCGGACGTCACCCGGAGCGCGGCATCGGAGTCGTACGCGAGCAGGACCTTCCCCACGGCCGTCGCGTGGGCGGGCAGTCGCCCGCCGATGCGGGAGGGGACGGGAGCCGGGCGGTGACCGTAGAGCTTGGCCAGGTAGACCACGTCGGTACCGTGCAGCACGGACAAATGGACCGTCTGCCGCGTGAGTTCGTAGAGATCGGTCAGGAAGGGCAGGAGCCGGTCCCGGATGCCCTCGTAGCCCGGGGCGTACACGGTGCGGCCCAGATCGTGCAAGCGCTCACCGAGCCGGTAGTCGGTACCGACCCGCTCCACGACACCGTTGCGCTCCAGCATGCCGAGCACCCGATGGGCGGTCGTCTTGCTCAGCTGCGCCCGCCGGGCGAGCTCGCTCACTCCCACCCCGCTGCTGGCCCGGTCCCCGAAGGCGACGAGGAGACTGATGGCTTTGTCGACGGCGGCCCGGTCGTCACGGGACGCGCTGATAACGGGGGAGGTCATGGTGGCTCACCTCAGGGCTCGAGGAGTCCGCGTCAATTTCAGTACACGGTTCGGAAACTTCTATGTGACACAGGATGCGAGTCGGCCAGGCGTTCGTCAATAATGACGCCATGCACATTAAAAGTGACGCCCTGACCCGTGAAAACGATCTCGTGGCCCGCAATGTCCGGCGCTTCCGTCTGGAGAGGGCCATGTCGCTGGGTGAACTCGCCCGCCGGTCCGGCCTGTCGAAACAGACACTGTCGAAAATCGAGCAGGGATCGGGCAACCCCACTGTGGAGACCCTCTCCCTGCTCGGCGCCGCCCTCGACATGCCCACGAGACGCCTGCTGACCGAGTGGGGCACACCGGTCTACGTCCAGCGGCACGACCAGGGCGAGTGGACCGACACCCATGACTGGTCCGAACGCCTCCTCGACGAGACGTACGGCTCCGGCTACGTGCGCACCCTGGTCCTGCGCCTGGAGCGCACCGCCGTGGAGCCGGAGCCCATCGGCCCGCACGCGCCGGGCACCCTGCACCACCTCTACGTGATCACCGGTAAGCTCCGCACCGGCCCGGTCACCGAACCCGTGGACCTCGCGGGCGGGGACTTCGTCCACTTCCCGGGCGACGTCCTCCACCGGCTCACCTGCCTCAGCGACCGGGCCACCGCCCACATGGTCACCACGATCCCCCAGGTCCGCCGGATCCGTCCGACCGTCACCAAGGGGGGCACCGTCGGCTAGAGTCCGCCTTCCGCGTCCGGCGGAGCGACGTCACGCACGCCTCAGATGCTCCACGCCAGGCGAAACAGCTCCGCGCGCTCCTCGGGGCTCTTTTCGGCGTGGTGTGTCTGTTCGTGCCGACGGGCCACGACCGTCGTGTCCACGATCGCGTCGCCCACCAACTGCCGGGCGCGCGCCGACTTGTCCAGTACGTCGAGGACGGTGCCGACCTGGGACGACAGTACCGTGAGGCGCAGTGCGGCCCACTGCCGCTCCGTCAGGGTGGCCGGGTCGTCGGTGACTTCGGCGGGCAGCTCCGCGTGGGTGGTGATGCCGTCCAGGGCCAGGGCGAGCACGGCGGCCGAGGCGATGTAGACGTTGGCGGAGGGGTCGATGATCTTCACTTCGAAGTTCGCGCCGTGCGGGTTGGCGGGGCCGGCGGCCAGGAAGCGGACAGCGGCTTCCCTGTTCTCCATGCCCCAGCAGGCGTGGGCGCCCGACCACTGTCCGGGGACCAGGCGCTCGCCCGAGAGCACCGAGCCGGTGAGGAACCCCTGAATGTCGGGGAGTCCGCGCACGACTCCGGCGATGGCCGCGCCGCCTTCGCCGGTCATGCCGTGCGGGCCCCGGCCGCCGCTGAACAGGGGCGCGCCGGCGCGGGTGAGCGAGAAGTGCTGGTGGGCACCGTTGCCGAGCGCGCCGGGGAAGGGCACCGGGGAGAAGGACGCCCGCAGACCGTGCCGACGGGCCACCCGGCCCACCAGGATCTTGGCGAGGACCACGGCGTCGGCCGCGGCGACCGGTTCCAGCGGCGGCAGGGAGAACTCGAACTGGTTGCGCCCGTACTCGGCGTGCACCTGCTCGATGGCAAGGCCGGCCGCGTGGGCGGCGGCGTGCAGGTCGGCGAGGAACGCCTCACGGTCGAGCAGCCCCGTCACCCCGTAGGGGATCCATGAGGTGTCGGTCAGGGCCGAGCCGTCCGGCGCCACCAGGACGAACTCGAGTTCGTGTCCGATCCGTGCGGCAAGTCCGGCATCGGCAAGCCGCTGTCCCACGCTCCGCAACAGACCGCGGGGGCAGCGCGGATCCGGCTCACCCGACTGGTCGAAGAAGTCCGCCGGTCCCCAGGCCACGCCTCCCCCCAGGTTGCGTACCACCTCGGCGTCCAGACGGATCCGCAGATCCCCGACGGCCGTGATCGATGGGGAGAACGCGATACCGGAGTCCGCGCAGAAGGCGTGCCAGACGGCAGCGGCTCCCAGACCCGCTCGGTGGAAGGTGTCCAGCCGCGCCACCGGAACGCTCTTGGCCAGGGTGATCCCGGCCGGGTTGACCACCGTTCCCATGACGGTGTGCACCCCGGTTTGCGTGAGTTCACGGTACTTCACACCCATGAGAGATGTTCCACCGCTTGTGGGCTCTTCGTTCATGCGCAACATGATGCACCCGCCGCCCTCGTCGCGACGGGTGCCGACACCCGCACGGCGCTGTACGTCCGGGCCGGGGCCCTTATCCCCGATTGGCCGTCAGCGTTTGCGCAGGCGCAGCGAGGTCCAGCTCGCATCGGCGGTCCAGCCCCCGTCGACCGGCAGCGCGACGCCGTTGATGAAGCCGCTACGAGCGGGGTCGGCCAGGAAAGCGACGGCCTGGGCGATGTCGCCCGGGGCGGCGAAGCGTGCCATGGGTACCCGTTCGACGATGTCGGAGTCGGAGTAGCCGCCGGACGCCTGGTCCGCGGCGTCCATCTCGGTCTTCACCCATCCCGGGCATACGGCGTTGACCCGCACCCCGCGTCCGCCCCATTCCGCGGCGAGGGTGCGGGTCAGCCCGATCAGTCCGTGTTTGCTCGCGTTGTACGCGGCCCGGTCGGCGACGCCGTGCAGTCCCGCGATCGAGGCGATGTTGACGATCGAGCCGCTGCCCGCGGTGAGCATCTGCCGCCCCAGCGCCCGCGACGTCAGGAACGGGCCGGTGAGGTTGACCTCCAGGACCCGGCGCCACTGTTCGGCGGTGGTGTCCTCGGCCGGGGTGAGCAGGGAGACGCCCGCGTTGTTGACGAGCACATCGACCCGGCCGAAACCCTGTCGTACCTGCTCGGCGAGGTGCGCGACATAGTCTTCCGAGGCGATGTCGCCGACCACCGCCACCGCCTCGGCCCCCGCGTCGCGCACCGCGGAGAGGGTCTCCACCGGTTCCTTGAGATCGGCCAGGACCAACGCGTACCCCTGCCCCGCCAGCACCTCGGCGACTTCGCGGCCGATGCCCTGCGCCACCCCGGTCACCACGGCGACCGGTTGCTGTGTTGCGTGCTCTGAGCTCATGTTCATGAGCCCAGCCTGACCGGGCGCCGGCATTATGGGAAGCGACGAACGGAGAAGCGGCCTTTCCCCCGCGTACCCGACGCGCAGGAAGCCGCCGCACTGCTCCGCGAGGGGCTGGAGGCCATTCCCGCCGAACGCCCGTGGGTCAACCCCGACTGCGCTCTGAAGACCGCGGCCGGCCCGAGACCCGCGCCTCGCTGGAGAACCCGGTCACCGCCGCCCGTACCGTCCGCGTCGAACTGACCGCCTGACACTCCACCAAACCGCTGTGCGGGGCACGCTTCCGTGCCCCGCACAGCGGTTCCACCTCACCTCTACGCCACCCCGGGCTCACACTCGTTCACTGATAGGCGTAGAAGCCCCGCCCGGACTTCCGGCCCAGCAGGCCGCCCTCCACCATCCGTCGCAGGATCGGCGGCGGTGCGAACGACTGCTCCTTGAACTCCTCGTACAGCGCGACGGAGACGGACGCGACGACGTCGAGGCCGATCAGGTCCGCCAGCCGCAGTGGGCCCAGCGGATGGGCGCAGCCCGCGACCATGCCGCGGTCGATGTCCTCGGCGGAGGCGAAGCCGGATTCGAGCATGCGGATGGCGCTCAGGACGTAGGGGATCAGGAGGGAGTTCACCACGAAGCCGGTGCGGTCCTGGGAGTTGATGATCTCCTTGCCCAGGACGTCCACGGTGAACGTCTGCGCCCGTGCCATGGTGCGGTCCTCCGTCAGGAGGGAGCCCACCAGTTCGACGAGCGGCAGGTCCGGTGCCGGGTTGAAGAAGTGCATGCCGATGACATGGCCGACCCGGTTGGTCGCGCGGGCCAGTTTCATGATGGGCAGGGAAGAGGTGTTCGAGGCGAGGATCGCCTCCGGGTCCTCGACGATCTTGTCCAGTTCGGCGAACAGGGACATCTTCGTCGGTTCGTCCTCCACGATGCACTCGACGACCAGCTGACGGTCCGCCAGTTCCGTACGGTCGGTGGTGAACTCCACGCGTTCCAGAACCTGTTCCCGCAGGGCCTCCGTGATCCGTTCCTTACGGAGCGCGCGGGCGAGCGACGCGGTCAGCCGCTCCTGGGCACGGGTGGCGGAGACGGCGCTGGAGACGGCGACCCGTACGTCGAGCCCGGCCCTCGCGCACACCTCCGCGACGCCGGCGCCCATCGTGCCGCCGCCCACCACACCGACCCGGGTGATGTGCTCATGGCTGTACGGGGTCATCGCGTCGCCCCCCAGCGCAGCAGTCCGGCGCCGATGGACATGCCGCCGCCGAAACCGGCCAGCAGGACCAGGTCCCCGTCCTTCAGATGGCCGCGCCGGTTGGCGTCGTGGAGGGTGATCGCGACCGAGGCGCTGCCGATGTTGCCGTACTGCTCCACGGTGCGGTGGCTGTGCGCCTTCTCCAGCCCGGCGTGCTCGACCAGTTCGTCCAGCATGACACCGTTGGGCTGGTGCGGTACGAAGTGCTGCACGTCGGCCACGGTCAGCCCGTGTGCCCCGGTCAGTGTGCGCAGGGTCGGCGGGAGGTTCTCGTTCACGAAGTTCCGTACGTCGCGGCCCTCCATCTTGAGGAAGTGGCCGCCGTTCGCGACGGTTTCGGCGGACGCCGGGATACGGCTGCCGCCCGCCTCGACGCGGATCAGTCCGTGCGCGTCGCCCCGCCCGACGAGTTCGAACCCCAGGAAGCCGCGGCCCTCGGGCACCGGTCCCACAACGGCAGCGCCCGCTCCGTCGCCCATCAGCACGGCTGTCCGGCGGTCGGTGAAGTCGACGAACCGCGAGTAGACCTCCGCGGCGACGACCAGGGCATGGCTGCCCGGCCGCCGGGCCACCAGGCTCTGGGCCAGGGCCAGCGCGTAGACGAAGCCGCTGCATACGACGTTGATGTCGAAGCAGGCCGCGCGGAACGCCTGGATCTCGTTCTGTACGAGGTGCGCGGTCGGCGGCTGCGGGGAGTCGCCCGTCGACGTCGACACGATCAGGTAGTCCAGCTCCCCGGCGGTGATCCCGGACCGCTTCAGCGCGTCCTCGGCCGCCCTGGCGGCCAGGTCCGACGTGGCCTCGTCCGGCGCCGCGTACCGACGGGAGAGGATCCGGGTCTTCCGGGTGATCCACTCGTCCGTGAGCCAGGAGTCGGTGACGGCGACCCTTTTCGCCACCTCCTCGCTCGATATTTCCGTTTCCGGCACATACCCGCCGGTTTCCAGTATTCCAATCGGTATTTCCGTCACCACTGCCAAGCACCTCCCATGAATGGACCCGCAAAAAACGCCCGGAACCTCAGATCAGTTTCAGCTGATCCTCACCGATTTTCTCCCGCAGTTCGCGATCGGTCACGCCGAGGCCCTTCTCGGGGGCCATGCACAGGACCCCGACCTTCCCTATGTGCTCGTTGTTCTGCACCAGCCGGGCCGCTTCCCCGACGTCCTTCAGGGAATACACGGTCGAGAGCATGGGGGCCAGATAGCCGAGCTGGAAGAGCCGGTTGCACTCGGCCTTCTCCTGGAGATTTGCTATGTGACTGCCGACGATCCGCTTGAGGTTCATCCAGAGGTACCGGTTGTCGAACTGGTGCTGATATCCGGTGCTGGAACCACAGGTGACCACTGTGCCGCCGCGGCGGACCACGAAGACCGACACACCGAACGTGGCGCGGCCGATGTAGTCGAACACGACATGCGGGTCCTCGCCGACCTCCTTGCGGATGAGGCGGCCCAGCCGCTTGCCGATCTCGATCGTCTCCTCGGGAGAGGCGGGCTCGCCGCCGCCCATCCCGATCTCGTTGCGGTCGATGACCACCTCGCAGCCGAGCCGGCGCAGCACCTCGGCCTTCGCCTCGGAGCTGACCACGCCGACCGGGATACCGCCCGCCTTGCGTACCAACTGCACGGCGTATCCGCCGAGTCCGCCGGTCGCCCCCCAGATCAGCACGACGTCGCCCATCTTGATCCGGGCGCCGTTCTCGCTGATGAGCATGCGGTACGCCGTACCGGCGCACAGCGTGTTGGACGCGGCCTCCTCCCAGGTGAGGTGGGCCGGCTTGGGCAGCAGCTGGCTGGCTCGTACGACGGCGTAGTGGGCCAGGCCGCCGAAGTTGGTCTCGAAGCCCCAGGCGAGCTGGTGGGAGCCCATCATGCCGTCGCCGTGCGTCGCGGGTTCCTGGTCGTCGACGTACGCCGGGCTGATCACCACATGGTCACCGGGCCGCCAGTGCCGGACACCGCTCCCCGCCCCCACCACCACGCCGCAGCCGTCGGAACCGATCACGTGATACGGCTGGTCGTGTCGGGCCGCGTAACCGCCCTGCCGGCCGTAACGGCGCAGAAAGGCGAAGGTGGGCAGCGGCTCGAACATCGCCGACCACACGGTGTTGTAGTTGATCGAACTCGCCATGACGGCGACCAGCACTTCGTCCGGCGCGAGTTCGGGCATGGGCACCCGACCGACATGCAGGGATTTCCGGACGTCCTTGTCCTCGACCCCCTTGAACATTTCCGTGTCCTCGGCCCGCAGATAAGCGGCCAGATAATCACTGGGGGGACTCAGTCTTGCCAGTTCTTCCGGAGGGGCGCCGTTGACAACCGCCTCGTACATACCATCCATTTACCACACCACCCGGGGAAAGATACTTCCTACGATCATCATGTACGGCCGCCAGGCCCGCCGAGTTGCCTTAACACGGCGGGCCTAGCAGGACGACTAGTCTTCGCCGTCCGTCGAATGGGCACCGAGTTGCGCGTCCAGCCAGTCGGCGACCGCTCGGGCCGTGGAATCGGCGTGTTCCTCCATCATCGTGAAATGGTCACCGGAGACATCCACCACGGTCCGCGCCCATTTCCAGGAAGTCCGCCAGAAATCCACACCCTGTTCCGGAGCGATTCCGGGCAGCGGCTCGGACGCGCGGACAAGGAGGGTCGGCGCGGCGACCTCCCGCTGCTCCAGATCGAGCAACAGGTCGCCGTACCAGGAGGACGCGCTCAACCGGAGCCCGTCCATGTACACATAGCTCTCGCCCCGATCCTCGTAGATGCCGGACATCAGGGAATCCGTGATGTTCCGCAGCGCCGCGTCCTCCGGCGCGTACGGGTCGATGAGCACCACGGCCGCCGGCGCGTTGCCCGCGTCCTCCATGTGCCGGGCCAGGGCATGGGCCAGATAGCCACCCGAGGACATGCCCAGCAGGACGAAGGGAGCCCCGTCCGTCTGCCGTCGAATGCGCTCCGCGTGGGCCCGCAGCAACATCTCGGCATTCGCCGGAAGGATCTGGTCGGCCCGGTAGCCGGGCAGCCCCAGCGCCGTGACGTCCCGGGCGCCCCGGAACGGCGCCGCGAAGCGCGCGAACTGGTGCGGTCCGGCCACCGGCACGTGCGAGGGCAGGCAGATCAGCTGAGGCGTCGCCGCTCCCGTGGCCAGCCTGACCGGTTCGGCGAAGTCGGCGAGACGAGTCGGCTCGTCGGACTTCGGGAGCAACCCGGCGGTCTGCCGCAGCAGGGCGAACGCCTCGTCCACGCGCCCCTGTGCATAACTGCCGGTGAAGATCGAAACCAGCAGGTCGGGTGCCGCGCTCACTTCGGCGGTCGCCGCCAGGGGCTCGTCGGGCACTCCCGGCAGGGCGAGTCCCGTACCGAGGAAGTCGGCGAGCGCGGCGGGGGTCGCGTGGTCGAACACCAGGGAGGTGGGGAGTTTCAGCCCGGTGGCCGTGCCGAGCGCGTTGCGCAGCTGGATCGCGGTCAGCGAGTCGAAGCCCAACTCCAGGAACGCCCGGTCCGGTTCGATCGCGTCCCGCCCTGAGTGACCGAGCACCGTGGCCACTTCGGTACGTACGACATCCAGCACCGCGTCGGCACGGTCGCCGGCGGCCAGCCCGGCCAGCCTGTCCAGCAGTGACGGTCCGGAGCCCGGCTTCGCCGGCTCCTCGCCGGTCAGGGCCTTGCGGGCCTCGGGCAGTTCGTCCAGCAGCCGGGTGGCGCGGGCCACGGCGAACGAGGGAGCGAACCGTTCCCAGTCCATGTCCGTGACCGTGACGCAGGTGTCGCCCGCCGTCAGCGAGTCGCGCAGCGCCGCGATGGCGAGGTGCGGCCGCATGGCGTGGATGCCGCGCAGGCCCAGCTGTTCCGCGACGCCCTCCGTGGTCGCCATGCCGACCTCCGCCCAGGCTCCCCAGGCCACCGAGGCGGCGGCGAGCCCATGGGCCCTGCGGTGCTCCATCAGGGCGTCCACCTCGGCGTTGGCGGCCGCGTAGGCGCTCTGCCCACCACTGCCCCAGACCGCGGCGATGGTGGAGAAGGCGACAAAGGTCTCCAGCGAGTCACCCAGCAGCTCGTGCAGGTTCCGCGCGCCCACGGTCTTGGCCCGGTACACCTCGGCGAACTCGGCCTCACCGATGTCGGGCAAGCCCGTGAAGTGACTGATGCCAGCGGTGTGTACGACACCACGCACCGGCGTGCCCTTGTCCTCCAACTCGCTGAGCAGTACGGCCAGTTCGTCGCGGCAGGCCACATCGCACGCGACCACCTCGGTACGGCTGCCCAATGCCTCCAGTTCGTCCCGTAGTTCGGTCATGCCCTCGGCGTCGGGACCACGTCGGCTGATCAGCACCAGCCGCTCGGCCCCTGAACCGGCCAGCCAACGCGCCATCTCCCGGCCCAGACCACCGGTGCCACCGGTGACCAGGACGGTGCCGGACACCTTCCAGCTCCCCCCGGCGCTCTCCGCCGCGGGGGCCTGTACCAGACGGCGGGCGAAGACCCCGGTGGACCGGATCGCGGCCTGGTCCTCCGCCTGCCCGGCGGACCCGGCCAGCAGCCCGGCCAGCCGGGCTCCCATGGCCGGTTCGACCACCTCGGGCAGATCGACGAGTCCGCCCCAGCGCCCCGGGTGCTCCAGGGCCGCCACGCGTCCGAGGCCCCACACTCCCGCCTGGTCCATGGCCGTCACCTCGTCGGAGCCGCCCACGGAGACCGCGCCCCGGGTCACGCACCACAGCGGGGCCTGCACATCGGCGTCGCCGAGAGCCTGCACCAGCGCCACGGTCACCGCCACGGCGGCCGGCACCGGAGCCTCCCGGTCACCACCGTCGAGCAGCGCTGCAAGGGACAGCACACCGGCGAGCGCCGGGGCTCCGGGGGCCGCCAGGACCTCGGCGAGGCCGAGTGCCAGGCTCGCCCTGGTCGCGTCCGCCCGTACATCGAGCCGTACGACCTCGGCGCCCGCCTCGGTCAGCGCCCCGGCCACGGAGTCCGACCACACGTCCTGCTCCGCCCCTGTGGGGACGGCGACGAGCCAGCGCCCCGAGAGCGCGGCTGTCGGCCCGTACTGCACCGGGCGCCAGGCCACGTGGTACCGCCAGCCGTCCACCGCGGAGCGTTCCCGCTGCTCGCGCCGCCAGGAGGCGAGCACGGGCAGCGCCTCACCGAGCGAGGTCTCGCCCGACAGCTCCAGGACCCGCGTCAGCGCCGCGAGGTCCTCCTGCTCCACCGCGTCCCAGAACCCGTTCTCCGCCGAACCCGTCTTTTCACCGACGGTCTCGACCACCTGCTCCGGGCGACGCCGCGGCCAGTAGTGCTGGTGCTGGAAGGCATAGGTGGGGAGGGGGACTTGGCGTGTCGGGATGGTCGGGAGGGTGCTTGTCCAGTCGACGGGGAGGCCGTGGACGTACGCGTGGGACAGGGCCGTGGCGAGCCGCAGCCCGTCACCACTGTCCCGGCGCAGGGTTTCGAGGACCACGCCGCCGGTGGGGGTGTCGTCGAGGGTGTCCTGCAGTCCGGGTACGAGGACGGGGTGGGGGCTGACTTCGATGAATGCCCGGTACCCGGCGTCGGCGAGGCCGCGTACGGCGTCTTCGAAGCGGACCGTGGCCCGCAGGTTGCGGTACCAGTAGCCCGCGTCCATCTCCGACAGGTCCAGCCAGTCGCCCGTCACCGTCGAGAACAACGGCACCCGGCCCGGCACCGGACGGATCCCCGCCAGCTCCGCGACCAGCTCCGCCTCCAGGACCTCGACCTGCGCGGAATGCGACGCGTAGTCCACCGGGACCATCCGCGCCCGCACCCCCTCCGCCTCGAAAGCCGCCTGAAGCGCACCGAGTTCGGCGGGCGGACCCGCCACGACCGTCTGGCCCGGGCCGTTCACCGCCGCGACCGACACCTCCGCCCTGCCGGTCAGCCGCTCCCGTACCGCGTCCGCCGACAGGCGTACCGACATCATGCCGCCGCCACCCGACAGGCCGGTCAGCAGACGGCTGCGCAGCGCCACCACCCGTGCGCCGTCCTCCAGGGACAGCCCGCCGGCCACCACCGCGGCCGCGATCTCGCCCTGTGAATGGCCCACGACCGCGTCCGGCTCGATACCGTGCGCCCGCCACACCTCGGCCAGCGACACCATCACCGCCCACAACGCGGGCTGCACCACCTCCACCCGCTCCAGATCACCCTCCCGCAGCACCTCCAGCAACGACCACCCCGTCCACGGCTCCAAAGCCACCGCACACTCATCCAGCCTGCGGGCAAACGCAGGAGAGCTGTCATACAGCTCCACGCCCATCCCCAGCCACTGCGAACCCTGCCCCGGGAACACGAACACCGACCGCAACCCGGCAGCCAGCACCGACCCCCGCACCACACCCCCGACCGGCTCGTCCGACGCCAACGCGCCCAGACCCGCCAACAACTCACCACGATCCCGACCCGACACCACCGCACGATGCTCGAACACCGAACGACCCGCCACCAGCGAGTACGCCACATCGGCCGGGGCCAGCCCGGTGTCAGCCGCCATCCGCGTACGCAACCGGCGCGCCTGCTCCCGCAACGCGGCCTCGGACTTCCCCGACACCACCCACGACACAGGGCCCACCACCTCAGCCTCAGGCTCGGGTTCAGGAACCGGAACCTGCTCCAGGATCACGTGCGCGTTCGTACCGCTCGCTCCGAAGGCGGAGACGCCCGCCCGGCGGGGGTGGCCATTCTGCGGCCAGTCGCGGGCCTCGGTCAGCAGCTCCACCGCACCACTGGACCAGTCGACCTGATCGGTCCGCTCCTCCGCGTGAAGGGTGGCGGGCAGCACGCCGTGGCGCATCGCCTCCACCATCTTGATGATGCCGCCGACGCCCGCGGCCGCCTGCGTGTGTCCGATGTTCGACTTCAGCGAGCCGAGCCACAGCGGCCGGTCCTCGGGCCGGTCCTTGCCATACGTACCGAGGATGGCCTGCGCCTCGATCGGATCCCCGAGCCGGGTGCCCGTACCGTGCGCCTCCACCACGTCCACATCGGCGGGGGTCAGCCCGGCCGAGGCGAGCGCCTGGCGGATGACCCGCTGCTGTGCGGGGCCGTTGGGGGCTGTCAGGCCGTTGCTGGCGCCGTCCTGGTTGATCGCGCTGCCGCGCACCACCGCCAGGACCTGGTGGCCCTGCCGTTCGGCATCGGACAGCCGCTCCACCACCAGCACGCCGACGCCCTCGCCCCAGCCCGTACCGTCCGCGTCGGCCGAGAACGCCTTGCAGCGGCCGTCGATCGCCAGTCCGCGCTGCCGCGAGAACTCGATGAACGCTCCGGGGGTGGACATCACGGTGACACCACTGGCCAGAGCCATGTCACACTGCCCGGACCGCAGGGCCTGGATCGCCAGGTGCAGGGCGACCAGGGACGACGAGCATGCCGTGTCCACCGTCACCGCCGGGCCCTCCAGGCCGAAGGTGTAGGAGATGCGGCCCGACAGGATGCTGGGCGAGATGCCGGTGCCGACCAGGCCCTCGACATTCTCGTCGGACACCGCGAGCGCCAACTGGTAGTCGTGGTAGGTCACACCGGCGAACACACCGGTCCGGCTGCCGCGCACCGACGCCGGGTCGATACCGCCCTGCTCGAACGCCTCCCAGGACGCCTCCAGCAACAGCCGCTGCTGCGAGTCCATCGCCATGGCCTCACGCGGCGAGATCCCGAAGAACCCCGCGTCGAACTGGCCCGCCTCGTACAGGAAGCTGCCGAGCCGGGTGTAGATCTTGCCCAGCTCGTTGGGGTCGGGGTTGTACAGCGCGTCGATGTCCCAGCCCCGGTCGGCGGGGAAGTCGGAGACCGCGGACCGTTTCTCGGTGACCATCTGCCAGAGGTCGTCGGGGCTTGCGATCCCGCCGGGGTAGCGGCAGCTCATGCCGACGATGGCGATCGGTTCGCCCGCGTCGATGTCCGTGGTGTGGGCGGGCCGCAGCGCTGCGGCCGGTTCCTCCTCGGGGTGCAGTTCCGCGCGCAGCGAGCGGACGAGGGCGGCCGGGGTCGGGTGGTCGAAGACCAGGGTGGCGGGGAGCCGCAGCCCGGTCGCCTCGTTGAGCCGGTCACGGAGTTCCACCGCGCTCAAGGAGGTGAAGCCCAGTTCCTGGAACGCCTGGTGTACGTCGATCTCGTCGGCCGAGTCATGGCCGAGGACAGCGGCCGCCTGGGTGCGCACCACGTTCGTCAGGAAGCGCTCCTGTTCGGCGGCGGCCAGCCGGGCCAGCCGTCCGCCCGGGGTGTCGGCGGCCGTCTCGGCCGCCTCGGCCCCGACCGGGCCGGCCGGCGGTGCGAGCCGCCGGGGAGCCGTGCTCCGCCACAGCGGCGAGTGCGGCGCGCTGTTCGCGCCGAGCGCCAGCACGAGGGGTACGTCGACCGTCAGGGCCGCCTCGACATCGGCGTCCTGCGGCTGCTGCGCCCAGGCCAGCGAGCGGGCGCGGAGCCCACGGTCCCGGCGCCGGCGCGCCAGGGCGTCGGCGAAGGCGTGAGCCGCCGCGTACTCGGCGGCGCCGGGCGCCCCGAGGGTGGCGGCGGCCGAGGTGAACAGCACCACCTCTGCTGTTACCGAATGTGAGTCGAGCAGCTCCTCCAGCTCGACGAGAACGGTCAGGGTACGGGACAGGGCGTCCGGGTCGTCGGTGCCCCGGGCGTCCACGGTGTGGATCAGTGCGGCCAGCGGACGGTCTGCGGGCACCGCGTCGAGCGCCGCGCCCAGGGCCGTGACCTCGCAGGTCTCGACCGTGGCGGCCTGGCCGACAGCGGCGCGTACGGCGGCCGGGTCGGCGTGGCCGCCGGTGACCAGGACCGTACCGCTCCCGTCGAACGGGCGGACGCCCTCGACCGGGGAGATCCTGAGCAGCCGGGGTACCAGCAACTCATCTCTGTACAGGGCTAGTTGGGGTTCACCAGTGGCCAGGGCTCCGGCGAGCCGCTCGGATGCGAGGTCCGGTGCGTCCGAGTCCGGGTTCGGGTCCAGGTCCAGGTCCAGAAGGGTCAACCGGCCCGATCCTGCCTGTTGTGAGCCTGCGACCTGCCCCCGGCCTGTCTCCTGTTCCGAGCGGACGACCGCCCACACGGCGGCGGCGACCGGGTCCTGTGCCACCGCTCCCCTGGTGACAACGACCAGGCGGGAGCCGCTCAGCCGTTCGTCGGCGCGCCAGGACCGTACGAGATCCGTCACGCGGTCGACCGCCGACCGGGTCAGGGCGGCCAGTTCGGCCGCATCCCCGCGGCCCGGAGCGAAGGGGACGAGAAGGGTGGCGGGCACGGGGCCGGTGGAGTCGAGCGCGGCCAACAGGGCTGGCATATCCGGATAGTTGGCGCAGTCCGGACGGCCCGTCGTGTCGTCCGGGCCGGCCAGCCACGCCCATGCTCCGGCCTCCGGTACGGCCGCCGGGACCGGCGTCCAGTCCAGCCGGTACAGGGCGGTCTCACTCGCGCCGGGTGCGGCGCGCAGGGTGGCCGACGCGATGGAGAGCACCGGCTGTCCGGCGCCGTCCGTGGCCGTCACCGACAGTGAGCCACCCGCGGTGCCGGCCGGGGCCAGCCGGACGCGCAGGGCGGACCGGCCGGGGGCGCCGAGTGTGACGCCACGCAGTGCGAACAGGAACCGGTCGTGTCCGGTGCCGTCGAGGGTACCGAGGCCGAGCGGTTGCAGCGCGGCGTCCAGGAGTGCCGGGTGGAGGCCGAACTGCGGTGCGTCGAGAACGTGTCGCTGCTCCGGTCCCACCTCGGCGAAGAGCACGCCGTCCCGCTCCCACACTCCGCGCAGCCCCTGGAACGCGGGGCCGTAGCCGAAGCCGGTGCGGGCCATGCGGTCGTACACGTCCTCGACGGGTACGGGCAGGGCCCCGGACGGCGGCCACACCGTGAGGTCGGCGTCCACGGGGGCGGCAGGAGCGGAAGTGAGGGTGCCGGTGACATGCCGGGTCCACGGCGCGTCGTCGGCGGCGCCCTGCGGCCTGGTGTGGATGGTCACCGTGGGCGCGTCGCCGTCGGACACCACGACCCGCAGGGCGAGCCCGCCCTGTTCGGGCAGGGCCAACGGCGCCTGGAAGGTGAGTTCTTCCAGGTGGTCGTGGCCGAGTCGGTGGCCACTCCAGAGGGCGAGTTCCACGAAGAGGCTCGCGGGGATGACGACGACACCGTGTTCGGTGTGGTCGCCGAGCCACGGGTGGGTACGGAGCGAGAGACGGCCCGTGAAGAGGGTGCCGCCGCTCTCGGGCAGCCGAACTATCGCGCGGAGGAAGGGGTGTTCGGCCCGTTCCAGGCCGAGCACGCTCGGTTCGCCGCCGCCCAGCCCCGCCCGCGGCCAGTAGCGCCGCTTCTGGAAGGCGTAGGTGGGCAGGTCGACGCGGTGGGCGCGCTCCTCGCCGTACAGCGCCGACCAGTTGGGGGTGACGCCGTTGACGTACAGCGTGGAGAGAGCGGCGATGAGCGTACGGGCCTCCGGGCGGTCGGCGCGCAGAGCGGCGACCACGACCGGGGCCGTCGGCGCCGTGTCGTCCTCCTGGGTGGGGAGGCACTCGGGGACGAGGGCGCTCAGCACCCCGTCGGGGCCCACTTCGAGGAAGCGGGTCACGCCTCGTTCGGCCAGACTGCGGACGCCGTCGAGGAACCGGACGGGCTGCCGGACGTGCCGTACCCAGTAGTCGGCGGAGGCGATGTCGTCCGGCTCGGCAGGAAGTCCTGTGAGGTTCGAGACGACCGGAAGGCGCGGAGTGTGGTACGTCAACTTCTCGGCCACACTGCGGAATTCGTCGAGCATTCCGTCCATGCGGTGGGAGTGGAAGGCGTGCGACACCCGGAGCCTGCGGGTCTTGCGGCCCGCCGCCCTGAAGTGCGCGACGACGCGTTCGACGGCCTCCTCGTCGCCGGAGACAACGGTGGAGTCGGGGCTGTTGACGGCGGCGACGGCGACGGCGCCTCCGTCGGCCTCCAGGAACCGTACGATGTCGTCCTCCGCGGCCTGTACTGCGGCCATCGCGCCACCCGGGGGCAGGGCCTGCATCAGCCGGCCCCGGGCCGCGACCAGCGCGCAGGCGTCGGGCAGGGAGAGGACGCCCGCGACATGGGCGGCGGACAGCTCGCCCAGGGAGTGGCCCATCACGAAGTCCGGGGTCAGGCCCCAGGACTCCAGCAGCCGGTACAGGGCGACTTCGACGGCGAAGAGGGCGGCTTGCGCGTATCGCGTCTCGTCCAGGGCGCGCAACCCGTCCGCCGCCTCGTGCCCGTCGGTCAGCACTTCGGCCAGCGGGCGGTCCAGGTGGGCGTCCAACTCCGCGCGGACGGCGTCGAACGCCTCGGTGTAGACCGGGTAGGTCTCGTACAACTCCTGTCCCATGGACAGGCGTTGGGCGCCCTGCCCGGTGAACAGGAAGGCGGTCTTGCCGACCCCCACGACCCCGGTGACCAGTTGGGCGGCGGCCGTGCCGTCGGCCAGGGCCGCGAGCCCCTTCAGCAGGTCGTCCCGGTCCCGGCCGATCACGGCCGCCCGGCGGGAGAAGGCGGTACGGCCGGTGGCCAGAGCGGACGCCAGTTCCACCGGGGTGAGTTCGGTACGGGTGCGGAGGTGGTCGCGCAACTGCCCGGCCTGCGCGCGGAGCGCGGGCTCGGTCTTCGCCGACAGCACCCACGACAGCGGGCCCGACAGTACGGCCGGGACATCGGCCTCGGGCTCGGACTCCTCGAATTCCGGGGCCTGTTCGATGATGACGTGGGCGTTGGTGCCGCTCACCCCGAAGGCGGAGACGCCCGCCCGGCGCGGGTGCCCGTTGCGCGCCCACTCCTGGGACTCGGTGAGGAGGCGGACGGCGCCGGCCGACCAGTCGACCTGGTCGGTGGGCTCGTCGACATGCAGAGTGGCGGGCAGTGTCTCGTGCCGCATGGCCTGGATCATCTTGATGACACCGGCCACACCGGCGGCCGCCTGCGTGTGTCCGATGTTCGACTTCACCGAGCCGAGCCACAGCGGCCGGCCCTCGGGCCGGTCCTTGCCGTACGTGGCCAGGAGCGCCTGCGCCTCGATCGGGTCCCCGAGCCGGGTACCGGTGCCGTGTGCCTCGACCGCGTCCACCTCGGCAGCGGACAGTCCGGCGGAGGCCAGCGCCTGCCGGATGACCCGCTGCTGCGAGGGACCGTTCGGAGCCGTCAGCCCGTTGCTCGCACCGTCCTGGTTGACCGCACTGCCCCGTACGACAGCGAGCACCCGGTGCCCGAGGCGCCGCGCGTCGGACAGCCGCTCCACCAGGAGCACACCGGCGCCCTCGCCCCAGCCCGTACCGTCCGCCGCCGAGGCGAACGCCTTGCATCGGCCGTCCTCCGAGAGCGCGCCCTGGCGGGAGAACTCCACGAAGGCGTCCGGTGTGACCATGACGGTGGCGCCGCCCGCGAGGGCGAGGTCGCACTCGCCGCCGCGCAGCGCCTGCACGGCGAGGTGCAGGGCGACCAGGGACGAGGAACACGCGGTGTCCACCGTCACCGCCGGGCCCTCCAGGCCCAGGGTGTAGGAGATCCGTCCCGACAGCACACTGCCCGCGCTACCGGTCAGCAGCCCTTCGGAGGTCTCGCCCGACATCTGGATCGCCGGGCCGTAGCCGGAGCCGCTGCCTCC
This sequence comes from Streptomyces sp. NPDC088554, assembly GCF_044752945.1. Lineage (NCBI taxonomy): Bacteria > Bacillati > Actinomycetota > Actinomycetes > Kitasatosporales > Streptomycetaceae > Streptomyces > Streptomyces sp. NPDC088554. Next base: position 44,527 of record NZ_JBIVMF010000033.1, read on the forward strand.
GACGAACACACCGGTACGGCTGCCACGCAGCCCGGTGGGGTCGATGCCCGCCCGCTCCAGCGCCTCCCAGGAGGTCTCCAGCATCAGCCGCTGCTGCGGGTCCATGGCCAGGGCCTCGCGCGGCGAGATCCCGAAGAACCCCGCGTCGAACCCGGCCGCGTCGGCGAGGAACCCGCCCTCCCGCGTGTGCTTCGCGCCCTCGCCCGCAGGGGCCAGGTCCCAGCCCCGGTCCGAGGGGAACGGCTCGATCGCGTCGGTGCCGTCCGCGACCACCTGCCACAGCTGTTCCGGTCCTGTGATGCCACCGGGGTAGTGGCAGGCCATGGCGACGATGGCGACGGGTTCGTCGGTGGCTGTCGCGGACCGCTGCTCCGTAACCACCGCTCCGGTCGGCGAAGCGGTGTGTCCGAGGAGTTCCTCGCCGAGGAAGGCGGCGAGAACCTCGGGGGTGGGGTAGTCGAAGACAAGGGTGGCCGGGAGGGCGAGCCCGGTCGTCGCGATCAGTTGGTTGCGGAGTTCCACAGCGGTGATCGAGTCGAACCCGAAGTCGCGGAAGGCGCGTTCGGCGGGCACGGCATCGGCGGAGGCGTGCCCGAGCACGGCGGCGGCCTGGGCGCGTACCAAGGACACCAGCGCTTCGAGCCGGTCGTCCGGGTCGAGACCGCTCAGCCGCTCGTACAGGGCGTTGCTCTCGACGGGCCGGCCGGCGGCAGGCCCGTCCGGTTCAACGGGTGGGCTCAACAACCTTATGGCTTCGGGCAGTTCGCTCAGCAGCGGACTGGGCCGCGCCGAGGTGAACGAGGAGATGAACCGCTCCCAGTCCATATGGGTGACGGCCAGGAAGGTCTCGTCCAGGTCGAGCGCCTGTTGCAGCGCGGCGATCGCCAACTCCGGTTCCATCTGGTGGAGTCCGCGCCGTCGCATGTAGTCCATGGCCTCGGCGTCGGCCATGCCGCCGTCCGCCCAGCCGCCCCACGCCACGGAGGTGGCGGTCAGCCCACGGGCGCGGCGGCGTCCCGCGACGCCGTCCAGGTAGGCGTTGGCGGCGGAGTACGCGCCCTGGCCCGCCCCGCCCCAGACCGCGGCGCAGGACGAGAAGAGGACGAAGGCGGCGAGGGGGGCGTCGCCGAAGGCCGCGTCCAGGTTGTCGGTGCCCGCGGTCTTGGCCGCGAGCAGGCCGGGCAGGTCGGCGGAGGCGGTGTCGGCGAGGGAGATCATCCGGCTGACCCCGGCCGCGTGCAGTACGGCCCGGATCTCGTCGCCGTCCGCCCGCAGGCCCTCGATCAGGGCATCCAGCGCGGGCCGGTCGGCGATGTCGAGGGCGGCCAGGGTGACCCGGACTCCCAGTTCCTCCAGTTCGGCCCCGAGCTCCCCGGCGCCCGGCGCGTCGGCGCCCCGGCGGCCGGTGAGCACGAGGTGTTCGGCGCCGCCACGGGCCAGCCATCGGGCGATGTGGGCGCCGACGCCGCCGGTACCACCGGTGACGAGGACGGTGCCGGAGGGCCGCCAGCGGCGGGTGGGTTCGGCGGCCGGTGTGGCGCGGATCAGCCGTCGTACGTGGATGCCCGTACGGCGTACCGCGAGCTGGTCCTCGGTCCCCAGTGCCGCGTCCCCGGGGAGCGTGCCGCTCCTGCCCTGGTCGAGAATTCCGGCCAGTCGGGAGAGCGCGGGGTCGTCGAGGGTCTCGGGCAGGTCGATCAGCCCGCCCCAGCGTCCGGGGTACTCCAGGGCGGCGACGCGCCCCATCCCCCACACGGCGGTCTGCGCGGCCGCGGTGGCGTGCTCGGTGTCGGTCACGGAGACCGCGCCCTGGGTCAGGCACCACAGGGGAGCCTCGACTCCGGCCTCGCCGAGGGCGACGGTCAGGGTGAGTGTGGCGGTCACGGCCGCCGGTACGGTGGCCGGCTCCTCGCCGTCCTGAAGAGCCAGCAGCGATACGACGCCGGTGACCGGGGACCGCTCGGCGAGCGCGTCCCGCAGGCGGGCGGCCAGCTCGGCGCGGTCGGCGTCCGGGGCGGCCGTCAGGGGGACGACCTGGGCACCACGGGCGGCGAGAGCGGCCAGAACGGCGGACACCGGCCCGCCCTCGGCCAGGGCGACCGGCCCGTCCTCGGGCGTGACGACCAGCCAGGTCCCCGACAGGGTCGTACCGGGCCGGGCCGCGAGCGGCGACCAGCGCACCCGGTACCGCCAGCCGTCCACGGTGGACCGGTCCTGGCTGCGCCGCCGCCAGGAGGCCAGCGCGGGCAGCACGGTGTCGAGGGAGGACCGGTCGGCGCCCGCGTCGAGGTCCAGGGTCGCGGCGAGCGCGTCGACATCGGCGTTGGCGACGACCTCCCAGAACCGGGCGTCGGCCGGGCTCGTCCCGGCGTCGGCGCCGGGCAGCGGAGCCACCGGCCGCGGCCAGTAGCGCGCACGCTGGAAGGGGTACGTCGGCAGCGGCACCCGGTGGGCGTGCGCGGCGTCGAACGTGGTGTCCCAGGCGATGGCCACCCCTTGGATGTACGCCTCGGCCAGCGCGGTGTGGATCCGGGGCAGCCCGCCCTGGTCCCGGCGGAGTGTGGTGAGCACGGCAGCGCGGATGTCCGCGTCCTCCGTGATGTCCTGGAGGCCGGGGGCCAGCACGGGGTGCGGGCCGACCTCGACGAACGCCCGGTAGCCCGCGTCGAGCAGGGCGCGTACGGCGTACTCGAAGGCGACCGGCTCGCGGAGGTTGCGGTACCAGTAGGCCGCGTCCAGCGCCGCCAGGTCCTGACGGTCACCGGTGACGGTGGAGTAGAAGGGCACCGTACCGGACAGGCCCTCGACCTCGGCGAGACCGGCGAGCAGTTCGTCGCGGAAGGGCTCGACCTGGACCGAGTGCCCCGCGGCGGCGGCGGGCACCAGCCGGGCCCGTACCTCCCGCTCGGTCAGCTCGGCGACGAGGGGGTGCAGTACGTCCTCGGGACCGGTGATCACCGTGTGGCGCGGGCCGTTGATCGCCGCGATCGACAACTCAGGTCGTTCCGTGAGGAGTTCCCGCACCTCGTCGGCGGGCAGCCGGATCGAGGCCATGCTGCCGAGGCCCGACAGCCGGTTGAGGATCGTGCTGCGCAGGGTCACGATGCGGGCCGCGTCGGCCAGCGAGAGGCCGCCCGCCACCACGGCGGCGGCGATCTCGCCCTGGGAGTGGCCGACCACCGCGTCCGGCTCGACACCATGCGCCCGCCAGACCTCGGCCAGCGACACCATCACGGCCCACAGCGCGGGCTGGAGGACATCGAGGCGGTCGAGCGACGGCAGGCCGTCCTCACCGCGCAGCACACCGAGCAGCGGCCAGTCGACCCAGGGGGCCAGGGCCGCCGCGCACTCGTCGAGGCGCCGGGCGAACACCGGTGAGGAATCGTAGAGTTCGATGCCCATACCGAGCCACTGCGCGCCCTGTCCGGGGAAGACGAACACGGTACGGGGAGGCTCGGCGCCGGGTGCGACCGTGCCGTGCACGAGACCTGCGGCGGGCTCGCCCGACTCCAGCGCGGCGAGCCCGCCGAGCAGCCGTTCGCGGTCCGCGCCCATGACAACGGCCCGGTGCTCGAAGGTCTGCCGGCCGGTGGCCAGGGAGTAGGCGATGTCCACCGTGTCGGAGCCGGTGCTCTCCACCTGGGTCCGCAGCCGCGCGGCCTGCTCGCGCAGGGCGCTGCCGGTCTTCGCCGACACCACCCAGGAGACAGGACCGGGGGCGGCTGCCGGAGCCTCCGGCTCGGACGCGGGCTCAGGTGTGTGTTCGAGGATGATGTGCGCGTTGGTACCACTGACACCGAAGGCCGAGACACCGGCCCGGCGCGGCCGGTCGCTGTCCGGCCACTCCTGGGCTTCGGTGAGCAGCCGGACGGCGCCGGTGGACCAGTCGACCTGGTCGGTCGGCTCGTCGACATGCAGGGTGACCGGCAGCCGGCCGTGCCGCATGGCCTGCACCATCTTGATGACACCGGCCACACCCGCGGCGGCCTGCGTGTGTCCGATGTTGGACTTGATGGACCCGAGCCACAGCGGCCGGTCGTCCGACTTCTCCTTGCCGTACGTGGCCAGGAGCGCCTGTGCCTCGATCGGGTCCCCGAGCCGGGTACCGGTGCCGTGTGCCTCGACCGCGTCCACGTCGGCGGCGGTTAGTCCGGCGGAGGCGAGCGCCTGGCGGATCACCCGCTGCTGCGAGGGACCGTTCGGGGCGGTGAGTCCGTTGCTCGCGCCGTCCTGGTTGACCGCGCTGCCCCGCACCACGGCGAGGACCCGGTGCCCGAGCCGCTCGGCGTCGGACAGCCGCTCCACGAGCAGCACACCGGCACCCTCGCCCCAGCCCGTACCGTCCGCGTCGGCCGAGAACGCCTTGCACCGGCCGCCGGGCGACAGAGCTCCCTGCTGAGTCGCTTCGACGAAGATGGCGGGGGTGGACATCACGGTCGCGCCACCGGCGAGGGCCACATCGCACTCACCAGTGCGCAGCGCCTGTACGGCGAGGTGGAGCGCGACCAGGGAGGCGGAACAGGCGGTGTCGATGGTGACGGCCGGGCCCTCCAGACCGAGGGTGTAGGCGATCCGCCCGGACATCACACTGGCCGCGCTGCCCGTGCCCAGATACCCCTCGGCGGGATCGGGACTCTTCAACAACAGCCCTGCGTAGTCCTGGCCGTTGGTGCCCATGAACACCCCGCCCCGGCCACCGCGCAGCGAGACCGGGTCGATCCCCGCGTCCTCCAGCGCCTCCCAGCAGGTCTCCAGGAGCAGCCGCTGCTGCGGGTCCATCGCGCCGGCCTCGCGCGGCGAGATGCCGAAGAACCCCGCGTCGAAGCCGGCCGGGTCCGTCAGGAAAGCACCGTACCGAGCGTAGTCGGTACCGTCGCCGCGCGGTTCCATGTCGTACGCCTGCTCCCAGCCGCGGTCGGCCGGGAACCCGGTGACGGCGTCGGTACCGGAGGCCAGCAGCTCCCACAGTTCCTCGGGAGAGGCGACACCACCGGGAAGGCGGCAGGCCATACCCACGATCGCCACCGGGTCGTCAGCCAATGACCCACTCCAGACAGGGAGTTGGTCCGTCGCATCCACGATTCCAGCCAGCTCGGACCACAGGTGCCGCACCAGGGAGAGCGGGGTCGGATGGTCGAACACCAACGAGGGCGGGAGCGCGAGGCCGGTCTCCGCGCCCAGACGGTTGCGGAACTGGACGGCGGTCAGCGAGTCGAAGCCCAACTCCTTGAACGCGCGCCCGGGTACGACCGTGTCCGCCGACGCGTGTCCCAGCACCATCGCCGCCTGCTCCCGGACGATGTCCAGGAGCAGACCGCGCTGTTCGGTTTCCGGGAGGAGGGCCAGCCGGGTGTGGAGTGACCCGGCGGGGGTGTTCGCGCCCTGCCCGGCCTGATCGGTGCCGGTACGTGCCCGGTCCTTCTCCGTCCCGGTCCCGCTCCGGATCTCGTCGAAGAGAGCGCTGGGGCGGGTGGTGGTGAACAGGGGCAGGAAGCGGTTCCAGTCGACCTCGGCAACGGTCAGGACGCCTTCGTCTGCCGCGATCACCCGCGCGAATTCCGCCAAAGCCCTGGCAGGGGCCATCAGTCCGACCCCGGCACGCCGTACCCGGCTCGCCACGACTTCGTCGGTGGCCATCCCGGCACCGGCCCACGGCCCCCATGCCACACAGGAGCCGACCAGCCCCCGCGCGCGACGCCGCTCGACCAATGCCTCCAACGCCGCGTTGGCGGCGGCGTAGTTGCCCTGCCCCTCGCCGCCCCAGGAGGCGGATGCCGAGGAGAAGGCGGCGAACAGCGAGAGGGGTTCGGGGAGTTCGGCGGTCAGCTCATCGAGATGAACCGCCGCGTCCACCTTGGCCGCCCATACCCCGGCGAACCGTTCGGGTGACAGCGCCTCGACGATACCGTCGTCCAGCACTCCGGCCGTATGGACAACGCCCCGCAGCGGGAACTCCGCCGGAATCCCCGCCAGCACCTCAGCCAGCGCGGCCCGGTCCGACACATCGCACGCCAGCACACTCGCCGCGCAGCCCGACTCCGCCAGTTCCGCTACGAGGTCGGCGGCGCCCGGCGCCCGCGTGCCCCGGCGGCTCACCAGAAGCAGCCGCCGCGCCCCTTCCCGCGCCAGCCACCGCGCCACCTCCGCGCCCAGACCGCCCGTACCACCGGTCACCAGGACAGTACCGTCCGTCCGCCACACCGACCCGTCCTCGGGAACGGGCGGGGCCGCGACCAGGCGGCGCGTAAACACACCGGCAGCGCGTACGGCGAGCTGGTCCTCGGCGGGAAACGCGCCGGCGAGGACCGCGATGAGCCGTTCCGTCACAGGACCAACCGTCACGGGAGCGTCCTCCGCCCCTGGCGCAACCGTCGTTGTCGTGGCAGGGAGGTCGATCAGACCGCCCCAGCGCCCGGGGTGCTCCAGGGCCACCACTCGGCCCAGCCCCCACACACCCGCCTGTGCGACCGAGACCCTATCGTCCGAACCACCGGCCGCGACCCCACTCCGCGTCACGCACCACAGCGGGGCATCCACCCCGGCATCACCCAGCGCCTGTACGAGAGTGAGGGTGGCGGTCACCGCCACGGGAACCCCTGTCGCCCCCTCGTCGTCCGCCGGCATCGGCAGGCATACGACACCGACGACGCCCTCGGCGACCTCCCGCAGCCGTACAGCCAGCTCCGCCCGGTCGAGGGCGCCGGCGTTCACCTCGACGGTCACGACCTCGGCACCGGCAGCCGTCAGGGCTGCCAACACCTCCCGCGCATCAGCCTGTTCGGCAGCACCGACCGGGATCGTGGCCAGCCAGCGCCCCGCCAACCGCGCCCCGCCCGACCCGGCCCGCGCCGGGCGCCACACCTCCCGATACCGCCAGCCGTCCACCACGGGGCCACGAACCGGGCTCGACAGCCAGTATCGCTCGCGTTCGAAGGCGTACGTCGGCAACGCGACCTGCCGGGCGCCACTCCCCGCATACAACTCGGCCCACCGGACCGACACACCACTCACCTGCGCCAACGCCAACGCCTCAACGAACTGGACGGGCTCGGCACCACGATCCTTGCGCAGCAACGGCACCACCACACCGGCGCCCTCGCCGGACAGGCAGCGCTCCACCATGGGGCTGAGTGCGGCGTCCGGTCCGAGTTCGAGGAACGCCGACACACCCTCCCCGGCGAGCCATTCCACCGCGTCGGCGAACCGTACCGCCTCACGGACCTGCCGCACCCAGTACTCCGGCGTACTGAACTCCGCACCCGCCGGACGACCCGTCAACGTCGACACCACCGCCATACGAGCAGGCCGGAAGGAAACGTCCTCCAGTGCCTTCCGGAAGTCGTCCAGCATCGGCTCCATCAGCACCGAGTGGAACGCATGACTCACCGGCAACGAACGCGTACGACGACCGAGCGAGGCGAAGTGCTCCGCCACCGCCCCTACCGCATCGGCCTCACCCGAGACCACCACCGAACCCGGCGCATTCAGCGCGGCGATCCCCGCGCCCTCGGTCAGGTGCGGGACAACCTCGGCCTCGGAGGCTTCCACCGCGACCATGACCCCACCCCCGGGCAGCGCGTCCATCAGCCGGCCCCGCGCCGCCACCACACGACACGCATCCGCCAACGACAGCACACCCGCCACATACGCGGCAGCGACCTCCCCCACCGAATGACCCACCAGGAACCCCGGGACCACACCCCACGACTCCACCAACCGGTACAACGCCACCTCAAACGCGAACAACCCCGCCTGAGCCCACACCGTCCGATCCAACAAACCCTCGTCCGCACCGGAAGCCCACACCACCGACCTCAGCGGCGCCTCCAACAACGGATCCAGCACCTCACACACCGCATCCCACGCCCCCGCGAACACCGGAAACGCCTCACACAACTCCCGACCCATACCGAGCCGCTGCGCACCCTGGCCCGAGAACAGCACAGCGCACGCACCGGAACCGGCCACACCCCGCACCACACCCGCGGCCGCCCCCCCGCACTCCACCGCCGCCAACCCGGCCAGCAACTCCGCGCGATCCCGGCCCGTCACCACGGCCCGGTGCTCGAACACCGAACGACCCACCGCCAGCGACAACCCCACATCCACCGGGTCCAGCCCACCATCGGACTCCACCCACCCACGCAACCGCGCCGCCTGCCCCCGCAACGCGCCCTCACTCCGCCCCGACACCGGCCACACCCAGGACACCGGCTGTGTCGTGGGCTGCGGCTCGGTCTCCCCGGGCTGGGCGTTCACCTCGGGGACGGGCGCCTGTTCGAGGATGACGTGGGCGTTGGTGCCGCTGACACCGAAGGCGGACACACCGGCCCGGCGCGGGTGGTCGGCTTCCGGCCACTCCCGAGCCCGGGTCAGGAGCTGAACCGTGCCGGCCGACCAGTCGACCTGGTTGCTGGGTTCGTCGACGTGCAGGGTGGCGGGCAGCACGCCGTGCCGCATCGCCTCCACCATCTTGATCACACCGGCCAGACCGGCAGCTGTCTGCGTGTGACCGATGTTCGACTTCACCGAGCCCAGCCACAGCGGCCGGTCCGCGGTGCGCTCCTTGCCATACGTGGCGAGCAGGGCCTGCGCCTCGATCGGGTCGCCGAGCCGAGTGCCGGTGCCGTGTGCCTCGACGACGTCGACCTCGGCCGCCGGAACACCCGCGGTGGCCAGGGCCTGGCGGATCACCCGCTGCTGGGAGAGGCCGTTCGGGGCGGTGAGCCCGTTGCTCGCGCCGTCCTGGTTGACCGCACTGCCCCGTACCACCGCCAGCACCTCGTGGCCGTTGCGTACGGCATCCGACAGCCGCTCCACGAGGAGCACACCGGCGCCCTCGCCCCAGCCCGTACCGTCCGCTCCCGACGCGAACGACTTGCACCGGCCGTCGACCGCGAGCCCCCGCTGCCGTGAGAACTCGATGAACGCCCCGGGGGTCGACATCACGGCCACCCCGCCCACCAGCGCGAGATCACACTCGCCCACCCGCAGGGCCTGTGCGGCGAGATGCAGGGCGACCAGGGACGACGAGCACGCCGTGTCCACCGTCACCGCCGGGCCCTCCAGGCCCAGGGTGTACGAGAGCCGGCCGGACATCACACTGGCCGCGGTACCGGTCAGCAGATAGCCCTCGGCGCCCTCCGGGACTTCGTCCAGGCCGACGCCGTACCCAAGGACGGAAGCCCCGACGAAAACACCGGTCCGGCTGCCGCGCAGCGAGCCGGCCTCGATGCCCGCCCGTTCCACAGCTTCCCAGGACGCCTCCAGCAACAGCCGCTGCTGCGGGTCCATCGCCAGCGCCTCGCGCGGGCTCAGGTCGAAGAAAGCGGGGTCGAACTCGTCGGCGTCGTAGACGAATCCGCCCTGACGCGTGTACGACGTGCCGGTGTGTTCCGGGTCCGGATGGTAGAGCCCCTCCAGGTCCCAACCGCGGTTGGCGGGGAATTCCGCTATCGCGTCGCCGCCCGATTCCACCAGGGCCCACAGTTCCTCGGGCGAGGTCACTCCCCCCGGGAACCGGCAACTGGTCGCCACGATGGCGATCGGCTCCTGGGCTTTCTGCTCGTTCTCACGCAGACGGAGGCGGGTCTTGTACAGATCCACCGTTACACGCTTCAGGTGTTCGCGAAGCTGCTCTTCATTTGCCATTTCAGTCAACCTCCGTCGCACAGTGCACAGTCGCTCGGCGAGCGTCATCACACCGGGTGCGAGAACCGCGTAGAAAAGGGGAAGGGGGGAAGTTCAGGGACGTGCAAAAAGGCGAGTTGCCAGGGGCGTACGGAAGGCGGGTCAGTCCAGCTCTTTGCTGATGAAGTCGAAGATCTCGTCGTCCGATGCACCGTCGAGGAGTCGCTCGATATCCGGGCCGGTTTCCGCTCCCGCGCCCGAGGCGTTGGGGCCGGAGAGTGCCGGACCGGAGTGGCCGACGTCAGCCATGCGGGCGACGAGTGCCTGGAGCCGGTCGGTGAGGCTCGACCGGGTCTCGGCGTCGGAGTCTGCCGCAGCCTCGGACCAGGCGAGTTCCAGCCGCTCCAGTTCGGCGAAGACAGGTTCCGTGAACGCCGCGTCGGGCCGGTCACCGAGCAGCTCACCGAGCAGATGGCGGCCGAGGAGATCGGGAGTGGGGTAGTCGAAGACGAGGCTGGTGGGCAGGGCGAGACCGGTCTCGGTGGCGAGCCGGTTGCGGAAATCGACCGCGGTCAGCGAGTCGAAGCCCAGTTCACGGAAGGGCCGTTCACTCTTCACGGACTCCGCCGTCGGGTGTCCCAGGACCAGCGCGGCGTAGCTGCGGACCAACTCCGTCAGTTTCCTGATCCGTTCGGGAGCGGGCAGAGCCATCAGGGTGTCCTGGAGCCGCTGCCTCTCCCCGCCCGGCTCGCCACTCTCGTCCTCGGTCTGCATCAAAGCCGCCTGAGCGTCGGCGAGTTGAAGCAGCAGGGGGCTGGGGCGGAGCATCGTGTACACGGGGGCGAACCGTCCCCAGTCGATGTTGGCCACCACCAGGTGCGTCTCGTCGTCCGTCAGTGCCTGACGGAGCGCGTCGACGGCGAGTTCGGGCGCCATGGTGAGGACACCCCGGGTACGGAGGTCCTCCTCCGTCCGGCCGGTGGCCAGCCCGGCATCGGCCCAGGCGCCCCACGCGACGGAGGTACCGGTCAGACCGCGCCGCCGACGGCGGTGCATCAGCGCGTCCAGGAAAGCGTTGCCTGCCGCGTAGGCGCCCTGCCCGGCGCCGCCCCAGACACTGGAGATCGAGGAGTAGCACAGGAACACGTCCAACGGACGGTCCCCGAACAGTTCGTCGAGGTTGCGGGCGCCCGACACCTTCGACGCGACGACCCGCGCGAACTCCGGTACGTCCGTCGCCGCCAGCTCGACGAACTGGCCTACGCCGGCCGCGTGGACGACGCCCCGGATCTCGGACCCGCCGGACCCGTCCGCCTCGACGTCCGCGACGAGCGCGGCGAGCGCGGCCCGGTCCGCGACGTCACAGGCGGCGATGGTCACCCGGGCACCCAGCTCTTCGAGTTCGGCGCGGAGCGCGGGGGCCGCCGGGGCATGGGGCCCACTGCGGCTGATCAGCACGAGGTGCTCGGCCCCCGAACGGGCCAGATCGGCCGCGAGCCGGCCACCGAGACCGCCGGTTCCCCCCGTGACGAGATAGGTGCCACGGGCCTGCCACTTGGCGCCCGTGGCGGCGGCCCGCGGCCGCGCGGAGCGGGTCAGACGTCGGGCGTGCAGGCCGGAAGGCCGGATGGCGAGCTGATCCTCGTGTGCGGCGCCCGCCTGCCCGCCGACCGGCACACCGCCGAGTGCGGCGGCAAGACCGTCGAGGACGCGCTTGTCGTACAGCTGCGGTGTGTCCCCCGCCGATACGTCGACGGCGTCCTCGGGGGTCACCGGTACGTCGATGAGGCCGCCCCACCGGTCGGGGTGCTCCAGCGCGGCGACGATGCCGATGCCCCAGACCTGGGCCTGGTCCGCGTCGACGACGTCCTCGGGAGTCACGGAGACCGCGCCCCGGGTCAGGCACCACAACGGTGCCTGGACATCGGCGTCACCGAGCGCCTGTGCGAGCGTCAGTGTGCCGACCGCACCGGCCGGCACCTGCGCCGTGGAGGGCTCCTGTGCCAGGGCGAGCAGCGACAACACGCCTGCGGGTGAGTCGACGGCTGTGTCGGCGAGAATCTCCCTTACTCGGTCGGCCAGTTCCGTGCGACTGACACCGAGGGGATCGACCTCCAGGCGTACGACCGTCGCCTCGCACTCGGTGAGCAGGCGAACGGAAGCGTCCGTCCAGTTCTGTGCGGAGCTGTCGGTGGGGGTGACCACCAGCCAGATTCCGGAGGGACCGGCACCGCCGGTGCCGGTCCCTCCGGCAACCGGCGCCCACGTCACCTTGTAGCGCCAACGCTCCAGCACGGACTGCTCGCCGAGCCGTTGCCGCCAGGACGACAGGGCGGGCAGCACGGCGTCCAACGGTTCCTGGCCCACGCCGAGTTCATCGGCGAGTCGGTGCCGGTCCGTCTCCGCCACGATCCGCCAGAAGTCCGCGTCCACCGTGTTCTTCGCACCGTCCACAGCGTCGGACCGCTGCGCGAGCGGCCAGTAGTGCTGGTGCTGGAAGGCATAGGTGGGCAGGGGGACCTGGCGTGCCGGGACGGTCGGGAGGGTGTTGGTCCAGTTGATGGGGAGGCCGTGGACGTATGCGTGGGACAGGGCGGTGGCGAGGCGGAGTGTGTCACCGCTGTCCCGGCGCAGGGTTTCCAGGACCACGCCGCCGGTGGGGGTGTCGTCGAGGGTGTCCTGCAGTCCGGGGACGAGGACGGGGTGGGGGCTGACTTCGATGAATGCCCGGTACCCGGCGTCGGCGAGGCCGCGTACGGCGTCTTCGAAGCGGACCGTGGCCCGCAGGTTGCGGTACCAGTAGCCCGCGTCCATCTCCGACAGATCCAGCCAGTCGCCCGTCACCGTCGAGAACAACGGCACCCGGCCCGGCACCGGACGGATCCCCGCCAGCTCCGCGACCAGCTCCGCCTCCAGGACCTCGACCTGCGCGGAATGCGACGCGTAGTCCACCGGGACCATCCGCGCCCGCACCCCCTCCGCCTCGAAAGCCGCCTGAAGCGCACCGAGTTCGGCGGGCGGACCCGCCACCACCGTCTGGCCCGGGCCGTTCACCGCAGCGACCGACACCTCCGCCCTGCCGGTCAGCCGCTCCCGTACCGCGTCCGCCGACAGGCGTACCGACATCATGCCGCCGCCACCCGACAGGCCGGTCAGCAGACGGCTGCGCAGCGCCACCACCCGTGCGCCGTCCTCCAGGGACAGCCCGCCGGCCACCACCGCGGCCGCGATCTCGCCCTGCGA
>NZ_JBIVMF010000034.1:0-56754 GCF_044752945.1 Streptomyces sp. NPDC088554
ACCGCCTCCAGGCCATCGAGCGCGAGACAGACGTGGCCTGACAGTTGAGGACGAAGAAACGTACGGGACTGAGGACTTAAGTCCGTACGCCGACACCTGGGCCGTCGTCGCCCGCCCCGAGCTGCTGACCGGGGCCGGTTGCGAAGCCCCCACCCCTGCTGCCCTGCGGTTCATCAATGAACTCGTTGAGGCCGGGGCGACCGAGGTGGTCCGGCCTGCCTGCCCGCGCTGCCACGGAGTGAAGGCGCTGTCCAAACTGCTGGAGGGCAAGAGGATCTGCCGAGCCTGCTTTACCCGCCACGCGGCAGTCCCCTGCTCCGGCTGCGGCGCCGTGCGCGAGCCCGCCACCCGCGACTCTGAGGGCCGGCCGTTGTGTCCGAACTGCATGATCAGACAGCCCTCGAACCTGGAGGAGTGCGTCGGCTGCCCCCGACGCATGCCCGTCGCGACCCGACTGCCCGACGGTCCCCGCTGCAACAACTGCCGACCAAAGATCACCGCGGAGTGCGGCATCTGCGGACGAATGGCGGCCTGCGAGATGTCCCGGGCCACCGGTCAGCCGTGGTGCGAACGCTGCCAGCACCGATGGGTGACCTGCAGCGGCTGCGACTCCGTCGCCCAGGCCCGCGGCGGCACCTGGGAGGCGCCGTTGTGCGCAAAGTGCACCAACCCCGACCCCGACTTCTGGGGCCGCTGCCCGGTCTGCACCACCACCTGGCAGCTCAGCCCCCGCCCCTGCCAGCGATGCGTCCTCGACCAGCAAGTACACGACCTCCTTGGTGATGACACCGGGGCCCTACGTCCTGAACTCGCCCTGTTCCAGCAGGTGTTGACGAAAGCCGAGCGCCCGGACGTCGCCCTGGCCTGGATCTCCCGCTCGAAAGCACGAGATCTTCTGGAGCGCATAGGCCGCGACGAGCGGCCCGTCACCCACGAGGTCCTCGACGAACTACCCCCGGGCAAGGTGCTGGCTCACCTGCGCAGTGTCCTGGTTGCGACCGGCGCCCTCCCGCCCCGCGACGAACGGCTCATCGCTCTGGAGAAATGGATCACCACCACGGTCCAGGCCCGCACCGATCTCGCCGAGCGCCGGATCCTGCACGGCTACGCGGTCTGGCATCACATGCGCCGGCTCCGCCGGCGCATTGGCGACGACCACACCACCCAGCTCCAGGATCTGAACGTGCGCTGCCACGTCACCGCGGCCGACAACTTCCTCACCTGGCTCACCGGTGAAGGGCTCACGCCAGGGACCTGCACCCAGCCGGACCTGGAACGGTGGATGGCCGACGCCACGGTCAGCTACCGCGACGAGACCGGCCACTTCATCCGCTGGTCGGTACAGCACCGACATGCCCGCGGCCTGACCTACGGCACCGTCCGCTGGACCGGACGCTCGGCACCATCGACAGCGAGAAACGCTGGGCTGACGCTCGCCGCCTCCTCAACGACGACACGCTGCCGACCCCGGACCGCGTCGCGGGACTGCTACTGATCCTCTACGCACAGAAGATCGCCACCATCAGCCAACTCACCGTCGATGACGTCCACTTCGACGGCGACACTGCCTCCATCACGTTCGGCACCTCGCCGGTCATCCTGCCCGCGCCGTTGGCCAGCCGCGTCCGCGAGCTCGTCGCAACCCGCCGCGGCAAGGCCAAGATCGGCACTCCGGAGGACGTTCCCTGGCTGTTCCCGGGAGGACATCCAGGGCGCCCCCTCACCGACAGCCAGATCGGCATCCGTCTCCATAAGATCGGGATCCGACCGAAACAGGATCGCTCCACCGCACTGTTCGCTCTCGCGACCGAACTCCCCGCCGCGATCCTCGCCCGGATGCTCGGTGTCCACATCAAGGTCGCCGTCCAGTGGCAGCAGGCATCCGCGGGGGACTGGGCCGCCTACGCCGCCGATGTCAGCCGCCGCACTTCACCCCAACATCCGATCCACGAAGCAGGAGCGACGACATGAGATTCGACGACCACCGCGTGGTCATCACGGCCGCCGGCCGTGATTTCGGCCGCACCCTGGCCATCCGTCTCGCAGACCTTGGCGCCGAGGTCTTCCTCTCCGCCCGGAACCTCGCCGCCGCTGAGCGTGTCCGCGACGAGATTCGCGACCGAGGACAGCGGCAAGTCCACGCCTTCTCCTGCAACTTGACGGACCCCGCCTCGATCCGAGACTTCGCTGCCGACGTCGCGCGGCACACCGACCGCATCGACGTGCTGATCAACAACGGCTCCCGCTACCTCGAAGGCCCAGACCTCCAATCCGCCTCCGACGCCGACATCGTCGACACCATCGCATCCGGTGCCACCGGCACCGTCCTAACCGTGAAGAACTTCCTCCCTCTCCTGCTCAACTCGGATAAGCCGGACGTCGTGACCATGGTCTCCGCTTGCGGAACGGCCGGGCATCACCGCTCGGACGCGCACGACGCTTTCTACGCGGCCAAGAACGCCCAAACAGGGTTCGCCGAGATCCTCTCCAAGCGTCTGCGGCCCCAGGGAGTCCGCGCGATCTCCCTCTACCCGCCGGACTTCGCCAACCCTGACCCGCTCTCCGAGGAATGGGAGACCACACCGCGCGAGGCCAAGGACGCCCTCACCGCTCAGTCACTCGTGGAGTGCATCCTCTTCGCCGTCGCCCAGCCCCGAGACTGCTTCATCAAGGCGTTCCACTTCGAACAGGTATGACCGATTCCTGGCACCTCCACACAAGGCGGCTGACACCGGGGTCCGGGGCGGCACACTGGCCCCGGGCCGGGGTATTCAGACAGTTCCAATACCCGACTCCACCATTAGCCGTCTACCCCGCCGAGACAATCGAGGCGCACAGGGCATTTATCGCCCGCCGCCGGGCCACTCGGCCCAGCGAGGAATACCGGACTCCCACCGAGGAGGAGTGGGATTCCTTCCTCGCGCACTTCGAGAAACGCAAGGTGTCCATCGGAACCTGCGGCCGCGCCTTTTCCACCCCTTGTATTCATGAGCGCGCTTGTGTCAGATGTGCACTCCTCAGGCCGGACCCGGCCCAACGGGACCGCCTCGAGGAGATCCGCGACAACCTCATCGCCCGCATCGCCGAAGCCGAACGCGAAGGCTGGCTCGGTGAGGTTGAAGGGCTCCGTGTCAGCCTGGCCGGAGCGGAAGACAAGCTCGCACAGGTCACCAGACGCACAGCCAGTGCGTTGGTCGCCCTCCCGATGCCGACTCTCCGAAGGGAGCCGTGAGCATGGCCGGGATGACGGCGTCTGCGCCAACGGGACGAAGCGTTGGTGTTTCGCTATGCGCCGGAGGACAGTCGGCTTGCGGCCTGGTCCCATGGCTGAGGTTCGACCAGGTCGTCCCTGTCGAAGGCGTCCTCCTCGAACCAGCCCGTCCCCGCGAGCCATGTCTCCAGCCACGCTACGAGGCTGGCGGAGTCGAGGAACCAACACTGATCCCACGATCCGCCGCTATACGGGTTCGGCTCGAAGAGCAGGACCTGACCGTCCTCACTGAGACAATCTACGCCTGCGTACATGCCACAGCCCCAGGTCAGGATCGGTACGACGCCTTCGGGCCACTCCGGGTGCTCCACGCCAACGGACGCCTCACGTCGCGTCAGGTATTCGCCAGCGACGCTGGAGCCCGGACCAAGCAGCGGCAGCAGTCGGTAGTCAGGGCCGAAGCCGCCGTCAGCGACCTCGCGATACAGGCGCACAAGTAGGGGATGCAGCGCGAAGCCCAGTCGCCCCTCGGCCTCCGCAATCTCGGCATCGCCGACAGGCGCGGAAAGGTCCTCGTTGTCCGATGCCCCGAGTGGCGACGCGTTGCACCAGGTCATCAATGTCGGTCATGACCGTGATGCTGTCAGAGCCCGCCGACATGCCGACGGCCAGGGCCGCCGAGCGGACCGCTGGGCGACAGGAAGTTCAGAGAAGACGAACAATCAATGCTCGTTTTCCAGTGCTGCGAAGAGTTCAGCACACTCGCTGGCGAAGGAGCACAGCTGGTCCACGAACTGCCGAATACCCTGCGGATCCCGGTCCCTATGGGGCGGAGCGTCGGTCCACTGCTGCCACAAGCCACCTACGGCAAGGTAGCGGGATGCGTGCTCGGTCCCGAGGGCGGCATCGAGGTGAAGCAGCGCGCCAAGAGCAATGCCTTGGTCGTAGTCGAGGTCAGGCCGCAGCAAGTAGTGATCAAGGTATCTACACAGCAAATCTGCGTCGGCACTGTCGCCGAACGTGGCAAGAGTGACGCAGTAGGCCGCGCCGGCATAGGGCCCTCCGCTGGCCAGCAGAAGTTCGCCGATACGACTTCGGAACTCGGTCCTGCCAGCCACAACAACCAGCCAGGAGGCAGTCTTACACTCCCGCCACCCACCTTCGAAAAGGATGCCGAGCTCAGCGGGAGTGATCTCCGAGGCAGCTTGGACCAACTCCCTCATGAACAGATCGCGCTCAGGCCCGCTCAACCGCAGCGAGCTTCCACCCAACCGAAGGTACCGGCGTCCGGGCGTGACGAATCGGCGGACCAAGCCCGACAGCTCAGGGTCAGTGTTGGCATGACGCATAGCTGCATCCTTGCCCGGGTCAACACCCGGCTGCCAGCGGTTTAACCCCAGGGGCCGCCGAGCGGCGATCGTTAGTTCAGAGAAGCCTGCGTCCGCTGCCCGATGCTCCAGGCCAACCCCAAGATGCTGCCCCGCCTCGCGGAGATCGAGACGGACCTACTCCTGCGCCGCAAGCGAGCCCAAGAGGAGCACTGGCTCGGCGAAGTCGAAGGCATCGACTCGACCCTGACCTTCCTCCGCGCCAAACAGGCCGAAGCCGCCCGCCTCACCAAGAGACCCACCACCGACCTCGGCATCCCACGCCCACGCCCCGAGGAGACCGAGTGATCAACAGCAAAGCACGATCGGATGAAGCGCAGAGAAGGAGCCTATTGTGCAACAAGGTGCTGCTCTTCGAGGACACCGGCGGGCTGCTGCCCAACGGCACGATCGTTGCACCCCGCCAGCCCCTTACGATCCCGGTGGGAGGCGCAGCATGACGACCATCGCGGCCGACCTGATCGTTCCGTACATCACCGCCCGCGAGGCGAAGAGGCGGACTCCCTCCTCAACCTGCGCGTGCACATCGGTCCGGACCGCCGCCCGCAGCTCGGATACGTGGACGAGGCGCCGCCCGACCGGGACCTGCGCGGCGTCCTGTGGGCCCGGTACTCCATGTCGGTCGACATCAACGGAATGCCCACCGGAACCCCGAGGTGGCGGCTGGTGCACCCGCTCCGGCAGCGCACCACGATGGCGCTCCTCCGCTGCCAGGTGTGCACGGTCCAGTTGAAGCGCAGCGACGGCATCCTCTTCGCGGAGACAGCCGACGACCTCGACTGCGCCGGACCCATAAAGACCGCGCAGCCCCCGGTCTGTCTGGCGCACGCCCGGATGGCGGCCCAACGGTGCCCCCGGCTCAGGAGCAAGGGGCGCGTCGCGCTGCTGGCCACGCGGTTCCCGCTCTACGGCGTCATCGGTACCGCGTACCGGTACAACTCCGACGGTATCCAAGCCCTTGCTGGCACAGACGTTCCCATCTCCTACAACCACCCTCAGATCGGCTGATTCCTCGCCTCCCAGCTCGTACGTGAACTGCGAGACTACGAGGTCGTCAATTTGGACGATCTTGCGCCCACCACCTAGACGGCCGCCCGGCGGTCCTGCGCGGAGGACCGGACCGTCGGGCAGCTCTCCACCGGTGCAAGTACGTTCTCGCGCCGTCTACCACGACACCGTCGGCCTGCGAGAGCCAGCGAGAACGGAGCATGTCCGCCGATAGCCTCCCGGCCCACCGGCACGCTGTCGCTGGCATACCGCCCCTCGAACACGTACGACCGAAGGAACTTCATGACGAACACGACCGTCGAGCCCGACGAGGCGACCCGCCTGCGGAATCACCTCGGACACGTACACGAGTGTCCTGCCCCAACTCATGACCGCCGAGGCAGAGTCAACGAGTGCGGTCGTGCCCCGGTCCCCACAGAAGGAGACTCCTTCGAGCAAGGAGCGCGACGAGGCCGAGAGCGAGGACCGGGACACCGAACCAACGCCCGAGGCTGACGAGGGTGGGCCAGACGAGGGACCGAGTCCCGCCGCGTGACCCGCGTCCCCAATTTGTCCCCACGATCATGAAACCATGATCTCGAAGGGCCGCCAAGACCCTGCTGCACTCAGCTCCGACCAGCTAAGGCGCTGGTCAGAACGTTTTTCCTTAACCACTTGCTGGTGGGGCGGGTGGGACTCGAACCCATAAGAGTGACGGCTCTCACCTGCGACGATGCCGAAACTACGGACAATACATCCCGTTTCTGTCCGGCTGGATCCCGCTCGATCCGGCTCGGACTGGGGGCCGTGCGGCGTTCGCCGCACCAGTTCCTCTCCGCTTCAACGCGCCCACAGACCCCCGAGCCGTACGGCGGGCCTCGGATCCGAGGGGCAACGGATCACCCTGGGCTGCGACAAGCTTCATGAGTTCCAGAACACCGCGCGTGGTTACGTTCCGTAGTTAACGGGTCTTTGCCAAAAGCGTTGGGTCGGCGTGTCACCGCCGAGCGATACTGCGGACAGGCAGCGTTTGTGATCACAGCAGTCAGGTCGCAAAAGGATCACAACCTTGCAGATCGCGGATTTCGCAGTCCGCCCAATGTCAGCGAGGTGCGGCCGCTCCTCTGCCTGCGCGGACTGCGCTCCGTGGGCTTCGTGCCCGCCCTCGAGTAGAGTTCCTAAGCTCGACGGTCGGCCTGTCGGCGACAACCACGCCGCCTTCCAGTAGCGCGACCCGTCTGACCGCGACTTCGTCTGCGTGTGAGCCGACGGCGTACACCCCCAAGGTCCGGCTCGACCAGGGCCACAACCGCGAGACGCCCCAGGGGGTGCTCAAGATGACACCGGAAACCTGGACCTACCCTGCCCGAGCGCGGGGTCCGGGCCGGCCCAGTTACATGAGTAGAGATCAAGCTCCAAAAGCTGCCGGTCTTATCCAGCGACGTATGCGACAGCATCGTGGCTATGGATGCTTTCGAGGTTGCGGATGCGCACTGAGTGGCGAAGGCCTCGATCCCGGCACGCAAGGCTGACGTCGCGGGCCATGTCCTCGACGAATACAGGGTGGTCGTACGCCTGCATGGTGAGGACACGCTCGTCTACGCGCTTGACCAAAGGCACTACGGGAGCCGAAGCGGAAGACGTCAACAACCTCACGGCGCTCTGCACCGGCAGGGGGTACGGGGTGTCTCCCTGGCCCGTCACGTTGAGCGTAATCCGGCTGCGCTGATTGTGCGCACCGTAGTCGGAGATTGCCTTCGAACATGGACA
The DNA here is from genome assembly GCF_044752945.1 of Streptomyces sp. NPDC088554. Taxonomy (NCBI): domain Bacteria; kingdom Bacillati; phylum Actinomycetota; class Actinomycetes; order Kitasatosporales; family Streptomycetaceae; genus Streptomyces; species Streptomyces sp. NPDC088554. The sequence goes on from NZ_JBIVMF010000034.1 coordinate 7,357, forward strand.
GAGGCTGGTGACCTCGCTGGTCACTGCCGTTGCTACTGTCACGTCGCCGTTGTTCCAGCGCCCTTCGATACAGACGTCGTGAACCTGTTTCGACTCACGGCCGCTGGCCGGCGCTACGACGGTCGTGCTGATAGGCATGGCCATCGTCACAGTAACCGCGGGCGCATCCAACAGTTCCGCTCCGGCCTTGAGGACCTGCGGCAACTGCCGGGGGTCGAGTCTCTGAAGGTGGTCGTGCGCGAGAGCGACCATGCGGCTCATGTGCGTGCCTCGGCGGTCGTGTTGGAGCCGCACGGTGATCGCGATATCCGCAATGCCGTCCTGACGGAGGCAGCCATCCTCGAAGTACACGGGATACCGAAGGCCACTGATGCCGACCTCGTTGATCTCGATGCCGCGAGAGTCAGTCTCATTCTGAATGTCATGCATGCTCACTCGCCCCGATAGGTGCAACCGGATGTGCACGTCTCGCGGACGGTGAGGGCTGAGAGTGCGGGCAGGGTCGGCTGCAGGCGCCCCCAGATCCAGCGGGCGAGAACCTCGCTAGTCGGGTTCTCTAGGCCCTCGATGTCATTGAGGTAGTAGTGGTCCAGTTGAGCTTCGAGCGGCTTGAAGGCTCGCTTAACGTCACCAAAGTCCATGACCCAACCGGCCTCGGGGTCGACGGGGGCTTCTACGTGAACGATGACCTTGTAAGAGTGGCCATGCAGTCGCGCGCACTTGTGGCCCTCTGGAACCTTGGGCAGGCGGTGCGCCGCTTCGAACGTGAACTCGCGAAAAATTTCCATTACTGAATTCCCAGATACTTGTGCGTCTGGAGAGAGAGGATCCAGCGCGGGTTCTTCATGCAGTAGTCGACAGTGGCCCGGGTGTTAGCTTCTACGTCGGGTCCGTCCATGGGCTGGAGACGGAAGAATTGGAAGTCGAGGTTCTCGAACTGGCCCGGGTCTCCGCCCAACTGCGGATAGACAAGCTTCAACTCGTCGCCGCTTGTGACGACCACGTCAGACCCGATCTTCGGGCTGACACAGAGCCAGTCGATTCCCGGCGGCGGTACGCGGGTGCCGTTCGTCTCCACCGCAACCTCGAAACCCCTGGCGTGCAGAGCTTCGATGGCTGCCTCGTCAAGCTGCAGAAGCGGCTCACCCCCGGTGCACACCACAAAGCGGTGTTCCAGGGCGGTTGAAGGCCACGCCTGCTCGACTGCTTGGGCGAGGTCATCAGGGGACGCGAATCGGCCACCACCTTCGCCGTCGGTTCCAACGAAATCGGTATCGCAGAACTGGCAAATCGCCCGATGCCGATCCTTCTCAAGACCTGTCCAGAGATTGCACCGCGAGAAGCGGCAGAAGACAGCGGGTCGGCCCGCATGGCTCCCTTCGCCTTGCAAGGTGTAAAAGATCTCTTTGACCAGATAGGTCATTCTCAGACGCCCTGGTACTGCACGGGGTCAGTGGTACCAGCCTCGGCGAACCCCTTTAGGCGGAGCAGGCAGGTCTCGCAACGGCCACAGGCCCGACCTTGCTCATCCGGGTCATAGCAGCTGGACGTCTGGGAGTAGTCGACACCCAAGCGCAGGCCCGCTCGAACGATGTCGGCCTTGGACATCGCGATGAGGGGGGAATGGAGCTTGAGCTCCTGAGTTCCCTCAAGGCCAGCCCTGGTCGCAAGGTTCGCCATCTTGGCGTACGCGTCCATGTACTCAGGACGGCAGTCGGGGTAGCCGCTGTAGTCGACGGCGGTCACGCCGGTGAAGATGTCGCTCGCGCCAACGGTCTCCGCGTAGGCCAGGGCGAACGACAGGAAGATCGTGTTACGTGCCGGCACGTAGGTGATGGGCACGCTGCTGCCTGCGTCACTGTTGCTGGCGTCGTCCAGCGAGTCGTGCTTCGGGACGTCGATATCAGCAGTAAGAGCGGAGCCACCGAAAACTCGCAGGTCGATGTCTGCGATGACGTGGCGGGCTACGCCCTGAGTCTCTGCCACGCGCTTGGCGGCTTCCAGTTCCACACTGTGCCGCTGGCCGTACCGGAAGCTGAGCGCGTACGGCGTGTAGCCCTGGTCCTTGGCGATGGCCAGAACTGTCGTCGAGTCCAGGCCGCCGCTCAGTAGAACGATCGCGGGACGTCCCATGCCTTGCTCCCTAGTTAGCTCTTCGTGTACTGGTGCACCCTAGCGCCAAAACTGACGGGTAGAGTAACCGCAACAAGTTACTAGTTAAGGCCGTCGGGAGTGGGACTGCGTGAGGCAACTATCGTTGGTGGTCACTTGCACGGACCGTAAGGCCGTTGTGCCGGAGACCACGCTCCATGCAAGATCGCTACCGGCCGGCAGCGTGAAGGACCGCTCCGCAGCGTGGAGAGAGCGCGTCGAGACGGCTTCGAACACGAAGCCCCTAAGCGAGCTCTACCGCGGCGATCACTGGACACAGGCCCGTCGGCTAACTGCCGCGGCCGCGAAGGCCAGATTTGAAGCGGAACTGTGGGTGGCGTCGGCCGGCCTCGGCCTCCAGCCAGTATCGGCGTCGGCACCTGCCTACGCGGCGACCTTCAGTACTCGACACGCAGACTCCGTCACCGCTTCTACGGCTGACAGTGCCCAGTGGTGGGGGCACCTTCAAGAAGGAACTGGCCGCAAGACCCTAGAGGAACTCGGCCGACAGGGCCCGGTCCTCATGGTCCTGTCCGAGGTGTACGCAAATGCCATGAAGGCCGATATCCAGGGGCTGGCCGGCGTCGGGGGCGAAGTCCTGCTAGTGGGAGGCGTCGAGAAGATCCCCGGCATCCAGAGAGTCGCCTCTAACGCGTGCCTGCGACGCACACTCGGCGGCACTCTGACGAGCCTGAACGTTCGCATGGCCGCCTCATGGCTTGAACACTGTGAGGACGGCAGGCTGACCTCGACTGCTACCAGTGACTCGTGGCAGCGGTGGGCTTCAAACGTAGCTGAGCCTGAGCGGTACAACCGGACGCCCATATCCGACGAGGACGTCATGGCGTTCATCAAGCGTGAGAACGCGTCGCATCCTGGCATCTCGCGGTCGCGACTTCTGCGTGCTCTACGTGACGGAAACCAGGCATGCGAGCAGAGCAGGTTCGCCAACTTGTACATCCGAGCTATGGGGGAACGGTGACAGAGAACGTCATCAAGCGCAGAGCCCTGCGCATTGAGCAGAACCCGAATATTCCCCTGTACCTGTTTGCCCTGGAAGCGCGAGAAATCGATCTCGTAGCCGATGTTGCACGGATCTCCCGGGATGAGGCCGGCAAGCTCTTTGGCTATCAACGTCCCGAAAAGAAGCAGCACGTTAAGCAAATTCTGGAGTACCTCGACGGTGAAGATGTGCTGTTCCCAAATGGGCTCATCCTCGCCCTGCCCACCACGGTACGGTTTAAAGGTAGTCGCGGCCCCAATCCGGGCGACGGACTGGCAACCATCGGAACCCTTGAGATTCCGCTACCGGAGTCGCGGGACGCGCCTCGTCCGGCTCTGATCGTCGATGGTCAGCAGCGAAGCCGCGCGCTTGCACTCACTCGGCGAACCACCCTTCCGATCACAGTGGCAGGATTTGTGGCCGAAGATCTTGACATCCAGCGCGATCAGTTCCTGCGCGTCAACACGGTGTCTCCTCTTCCGAGCAATTTGGTATCAGAACTCCTCCCAGAAGTGAACACCCAACTTCCGACCAGGCTGTCCGCTCGAAAGCTTCCCGCGATCCTCGTTAACGCACTAAACCAGGACAATGACTCACCTTTCAAGGGGCTCGTTAAGCAGGCGTCAACGACCCCCGATAAGAAGTCAGACACTGTCGTCAAAGACAACAGCCTCATCACTGCGATCACGGAATCATTGTCACCTTCCGGTGTCCTTTTCTCGTACAAAAACCTAGCCAACGGAACCACCGACACTGCGAGCATTCGGAAGATTCTGGTTGTCTACTGGACGGCAGTGAAGGACACCTTCCCTGAAGCTTGGGGACTGCCTCCCGCCAAGAGCCGCCTTATGCATGGTGTCGGAATCAGGTCGCTGGGCCGCCTCATGGATCGGGTTATGGAGCGAGTCTTGTTTGATGCCGATATCGACTCGCCAGATATTAGCGACAGGGTCATGACTGAACTGGCGCTCATTAAGCCGCACTGCCATTGGACCAAGGGGCGCTGGCCTGAAATCAACACCCCTTGGAACGAGTTGCAGAACACTCCCCGCCATATCAGTATCCTGTCAAACTATCTGATTCGCGTCTATCGTGATTCGAGGATGGGTGCTTCGTGAAGTTCTACTTCCCAGATAGCCAAGATCAGATCTACCCCAGGTACGACTTCATCAATGATGAGTACCCAGACGAGCGAGTCCGCCAACGGGATGACCTGTACGCCCATCAGGCAGTAAAGCCCGCGCCCTACGATGGGATACTGGTCAGCAAAGCCATCGTAGACGGATCGGTCAAGGGAGCCGGGAAGTACAGCGCCCCTCAGCGGGACCGTCTCTATCGCGACGGCGTGAAGACCTTTTTCGGGCTACCCGACCCGATAGAAAGTCTCGGTGACTGCGGAGCCTTCAACTACATCAATGAAGAGTACCCCCCGTACAGAGTTGAGGACGTTCTCCATTACTACACGGAGTGCCGATTCAACTCGGGAATCAGTATCGACCATGTGATCTTCGGTTATCGACCTGATGCCCCTGACAAGGACGTTGATCCGGCGTGGGTAAAGCGTCGTGAGATTTCGCTCGACTTGGCAGAAAAGTTCATCAAAGCTACCGAGAGTCACAATCGCCTAGTCACGGGCAGGAAGCAACATCTGGAACCGATTGGCGCGGCGCAGGGGTGGAGCCCGGCCAGTTACGCGGACAGCGTCGTCCAACTTCAGAAAATGGGCTACAGGCGAATCGCCCTGGGTGGCATGGTTCCACTGAAGACGCCGGAAATACTGGCTTGCTTGGAAGGGATCTCTGAGGTTCGCAAGAGTGGGGTCGGGTTTCATCTACTCGGAATCACCCGTATCGCCAGCATGGAACGCTTCGCCAAATATCATGTCACCAGCTTCGACAGTACGTCAGCATTCCGGCAAGCTTTCATGGACGAGCGAAATAACTACCACACCGCCGACCGCTCATACCTAGCAATCAGAGTCCCCCAGGTTGACGGGAACCCCACCCTAAAGAAGCTGATCTTGGCGGGCGTGGTGTCGCAGTCGGCAGCCATTAAGGCCGAACGGGAATGTCTCAAATTGCTACGCCAGTATGAAGCCGACGAGAACTTTGAAGTGCAGGAGGTCATCGATGCCTTGTACGCCTATCAATCTCTCATCGGTGACGCCAAGAAACTGAAGAAGGTTGATGACTACAGGGACACTCTTGTCGACCGCCCTTGGAATCACTGCCGATGCGAACTCTGCAAGAAGCACAAGATCGACATGGTCATCTTCCGTGGAACAGAGCGAAACAAACGTCGCGGGTTCCATAACATGACGGTACTCGAAGCCAAGATGCGCAAGCTTCCACTCACATAATCGCCTATACCGCGCATAGCACTCAAAGTAACTTAAACAGGAGATGATGTGGCCGACCGCTACGTACTGAAGGTTCCCGCCCTCAAGGTGCTCCAAGGCGACAAGGAGATCTACTGCTTCGCTGTAGACGGAAAGAAGTTGGAAGACTTTGCCGCCGTCTCGCGCATCCGGCGCGACAGCCAGAAGAAGCTGCAGGGGTACCAGCGGCCCGAGGTCCAAAGCCACATCCGCTCGATCCGTCGCTACCTTGAGTCCGAGGGGGCGATGCTTCCCAACGCCGTGGTTCTCGGTTTCGATGATCGCGTCACGTTCGAACCCGCGGTGCGCGGCGGCAGTGTGAGCTACTCCATCCCCGGCGAGCTGATCATCCCGGTCGACGAATCACTGGCTGATGAAGAGAAGCCGGCCTGGCTCGTGGACGGTCAGCAGCGCAGCGCCGCCATCAGGGACGCTGACCTTGCAGAGTTCCCCGTCGCAGCAGTGGGCTTCATTGCGTCTCAGGAAGAGCAGCGGTCGCAGTTCATCTTGGTCAACTCGACCAAGCCACTGCCCAAGGGGCTCGTGTATGAACTCCTGCCGGAGACCACCGCCAAGTTGCCGCGCTCGTACGCGCGCCGTCAACTCGCTGCGAAGATCATGGTCCTTCTGAATATGGGGGACGGTCCTTTCTGCGGAAGGATCAGCAGCCCCACATCGCCCACCGGCAACATCAAGGACAACAGCATCCTGAGGATGCTGGAGCACAGCATCTACGAGGGCTCCTTGTACCAGTACCGGAACGCTGAGGACGGTACCGGGGACGAGGAAGCGATGCTGGCGCACCTTCTGTCCTTCTGGACGGCAGTGGAGAACCTCTTCGAGGATGCGTGGAACAAGCCTCCCAAGGAGTCGAGACTGACCCATGGTGTGGGCATCCAGGCCATGGGCTATGTCATGGACCGACTCACCACAGACGTCCCGTTCGACAAGGTCAACTGGGACAAGATCCGCATCACCCTGCGCCAGCTCGAGAAGCACGTGGCCTGGACTTCCGGCACGTGGAAGTTCTCGGACGGTCAGGAACGCAGTTGGAACGGGCTCCAGAACACGGCCAACGACGTGCGGCTCCTCAGCACCCACCTGCAGGCCCTAGTCAGCAAGTAGTCGAAGCTCTGCGGCCTCAACTGGTGGTCTCCCCCAGGGGATCGGGGGAGACCACCTGTGCGTCAGACGCTCTCGGCGATCGTGCGCCGTAGACCTCGCTCTGCTGCGCGCAGGAGAGACGCCGAGCCGCTGCCATTCGCGTACTCGATCGGCACGTCATTGCCAGTGTGCTGAGTGATGAAGCCGGTGGCGGCGTGCTTGGCGCAACGCGTCGCTAGAACGACCACGTCCGCTCTGCGCGCCTTCTCTCTCAGCTGCGGCGTGCCAACGTGGTCATAGGCAGTCGAGACCTTCACAGCAGGAGCGATCTTCTGCAACTCTTCCCGGCACCTGGTGAGCACCGCCTCGTCCAAGGAGTACAGGAGCAGCGTCGAAGCCGGCATCGACGCCAGGGGGTCATCCTGCACACCCTCCTCTGCGGGAACGGCCCAATCGAGACCGTCCAGGCCAAGTTCATGAGTGAGCCGCTGCGCGAAGGCCAGATCAGCTTCCGCAAGGCGGTGCCGGTGAATGGACAACGGTGCGAGGAGATCGACACACAATTTCTCACGGGCATCCACGTCAGGGCACGCAGCAAGAAATAGGCGGTCAACGAAGTCCAAGGCGGCCGAGGCCCGTTCGGGAGCGATCCACCGACTGCACTCCGAGCTAACGTCCTTGAGGATCTCTCCGTAGGTGTCGGCAGCGGGTGAGGCCCGAAGAGCGATGTCCATCAGAGCTTGCAGCACAGCCAGATCACCCGGGCTGTAGCGGCCGAAGGCTACGGCATTACGAATGAAGGCATGCGCGCTCTTCGGCGCCGGCTCGTCGTAGCCCACGGCATCGAGGAACGAACCGACAGCACGCCACAGTTCACCCGCCTCGCCATCGCTCAACCCGTCCAAGAACTCCGCCAGAACGTCATCGTTCTGCGCCGGGGTGGGCCACAGCGCCCACACTTCGTCTTCGACGGCCTGCTTGCCAGTTGGGCTTCCATCAGCAAGCGCAGAGAACAACTCTGGCCAAGACTCGACGGGCACGCTTGCATCAGCGCCAGGGGATGCCTCCGAGGATGCTTCAGCCACCGCATCAGGCACCGGCTTAGCCGCCAGACGCTCAGCCTCGCTCAGAGCGAGTGCAGCGATCTGGGGCGCCTGATCCAGTTCCTCAATGGCCGCCAATGCCCGACGGGCAACTGTCACATCATCGAGAATCACGGCCGCAAGCAAGACGACGGTCATCGCCTGAGGACCATACGACCGGGGGTCGCCGACAAGCAGTTCAGGGACCACCCTGCCGTGGGCGATGAGACCCTCTTTAGCCGCGTCGAGGTCTCGCCTAGCGAGAGGTTCCTCGAGGGCCACCGTGTAAACAGCGTTGAGAATGGCGCCCTTCACCGCAGCAGGTGGATCCTGGTGCACGATGTCCGGCAGGTTCGGAAAAGCGAGAACCTTGTTGCTCACTCCGAGGCGATCCAGGCGCTTGAGCCTCAGGTGCGCCAGGTTCGTGGCGGTGAGTCCACCAGCCGCCGCCAACTGCTCCAGTAGATCTTGGGAAGCTGCTTCACCGCCCGCCGCGAGAGCAGCATCGAACTCCGCGATGAGCCGGCCGATGGGTTTGACTGCACGCCACAGGCGGGGCGGGCGTCTTATATAGGTCTTCTGCATCAAGAGCAATGCGTTGGTGAGGCTCTGTCGGTAACGCGAGGGCTGCGCGGTTGTCAGCCTGAAGGTCACGCGCTCGCCGGCGAAGTCCAAGATGGCGCGTTCTACTGGGTCATCCGGGTTGAGCCGGGCCGGGCGCAGGCCGCCACGCTCCATGTCGCAGTAAATATACGTCGGCCCTGCGAAGGCTTCGATCAACTCAGCTGTCTTCGTCACGTCAGCCCGGTCGCGTGCGATGGCGTACATCGCGAATTGATGGCTGTCGGCGTCCCACCGCGGCAGGACGATAGGCGCATCACCGCCGCTGAGCAGAACCTTGACGAAGGGCTCGGTGCGCTCCTTGTGAGCGTAGTCCGGGCGCATGTCGGGCCATGCGTCGTTGCCTGCTCCAAAGAATGCTCTGAGGAAGGTCTGGATACGTTCCGGCGTCCAGTGTTTAGGCTGAGTCATGCGGCATCTCCCCAGCGCTCGGCCAGGTCCAGGCGTGCCTGGGCAGCGGCGTCAATACCTGCCGTGTAGGTCACTCTCTCGTCGTTCTTCGACATGCCGCGAATGGTGAAGTTCATCGAGCCGCTGAGCATCCAGTCGTTGCCGCACAAGGTCTTCTCGTGGATGTTCAGATCCCGCGCCGAGTGGATACGCTCCGGTTCTGCCGCCTTCTTGAGGCGGCGCAGGAAGTCGTCGTTGTGCGCGTCGGGGCGTGTAACGACGTGGATCTTCGCGCCACCGTGGGCGATGCGGGCGATGGCATCGGATAGGCGACAGTTCTGGGGTGGAACATCGCCAAACAGCGCATCGTACGCACCGTGGCTGTTGTCGATGATCTGGACATCGGTGATCCACGGTGACACCAGCCACACGTGATCGCTAGGCGCAATGAACTCCGCGATCAGCGCCGAAGTCAGCATGGTGTCTACGCGCACCGTGGTGTGTAGCCCGGTACGAATTGTGCGTTCCTGGGAACTCACTGGGTCGCCTCCCGCAGTTCGACACGGACCCGGAGTTCGCTCTGCTGACGGAGGACTCCGCAAACCTCTCCGTAGACGCGCAGAACGTCCCGGTCAATGTGGGTGACAGGAATCTGCTTCAAGGCTTGCGCCATTGACTCCTCCTTGCCGGCGGGACAAATGAGATCGACGGCGGAGGTCGCTGAGAGGTGCTTGCAGTACGACTCAACCCAGGCAGCCTGCGTCACATCGACTTCGGGCAGCCGGTCGTCGTGAGCGGCCTGAAACAGAAGTCGTTCCAGTACAGGTGCTTCGGCGTACGGCTGGTAATGCTTCAGGTCCTGGGTACGAGCCTGGTGACCCCGAGGCCACAGGAGGCTGAAGACCTGGTCGGCGCTGAGCGAACGGATTCCAGGCAGTTCGAGTTGCTTCGATCCCACGGCGTACGCCACGACGCGTGCGTCGACTTCAATTCCCAGACGCTTTTCGAGCGCAGTCCAGGCTCTTACGAGAGCGAGAGCCGCGGCGTCGATGTCGGGCCCGGAGCCCGGGCGTAGCAAGCGTGTGGACAACGCCGCGACTGCCGCATGCCGAGGTGGGCCGTCCAATCGAGCCCATGCCTCCCGTAGATCACCGAGTGCGCCTTGGGCTTGCTGTGCCGGCGCGTTAGCGCGAAGCGTCGCCATGGCACGTGCAGCGGCACCCCCCGGTTCCTCAGTGACGTGCTCGAGGAAACGCGTCAAAGTGGCATCCACATACTCGAATTCACTGGGTGCGAGGCTGCTCGTCACAAGTCCCCAGAACTTTCGGGGATCCGCCGAGTAGTAATCGATCAGCTGCTCGATCACGCCCAGGCCTCCGACGGAGGTCTCGCTGAGCCAGATGGTCGTAAGTCCATCCGGTTCGTCGGCGAGTAGCACGTCGATGATGAGGTCGCCGTCTTGCGCGTTCGGGCATGCGCGCTGGGCGGCAGTACGGATCCCGGCGGCCATGGTGTCTCGGTAGGCACGCTGCGCCAAGTCAGCCGTGTCTGCGGACACGTCCTCGATAACGAGGAGCCGGGCTGCTCGATTGAGGGCCTCGATGACGGTGCCCTGGGTGACCAGTGTTGTCAGTTCAGAAACGAGGCGGTCGTTGTCCAGGTGCTCCTCGGACAAGTCGGCATCCCGATAGAGCACCTGGAAGATCCTTGCCAGATCTCTGCTCCATCCCCCATTCGAGAGGAGCGTGCGGATCTCCGCGTTCGTGCGCTCCGCAGTCAGACCGGCCAACGCGAATGCCGTCAGGTAGATCTGAGCGAGTCGCTCGCGCTGGAAGAAGTTTGAGATATCAGCCAGTGCCGGATCTTCTTGGACTGCGTGTGCGAACGCAAGAGCACGCCATTGTGGCGAGGCCAGGTACCGGTTGACCGCGGGGTCCTCAACGTTCAAGGGACGCACCTTGAAACAGGCGGCGTCGACACCGAGGCGGAATCCGAGGGCAGCGGGCTTTCCGCGGAGTTCGTAGCGGACGGACTGGTTCTCGCTTTCCTGGCGTTCACGGCGGACCGTGCATTCGGCGCCGATCGTCATGCGCCGCACCTCGACGGGGTTGCCAGCCGCGTGTGTCGCGAAGCTGACGGCGTCGATCCGCCTCTGCCATGGGGACGGTTTCGGCACCATCCCTTCATCGAATTGGACATCGTCAGGGGCAACAACCTGTGTGCCCCACACCGGGACGCCCTGCGACTGGTCAATGATGTCGCTGTCTGGCTCGACCAGCCCTATCCGCTTCGGCCTGACGACCTCGAATTCGGCCCCGCCGTGCTCGTGAGGCCGCCAAGGGCCTTCGGGCATCCCATCCCTGACGAACTGCGTGAGATTGAGGACGTCGCTGCCTTCGGCAGGCAGAGGGAGCCACGTGCGATGGTCGTCGTTCAAGTACCCGAAGCGTCGGCTAACTCGGCCGGGTACCGCCTCCGTGAGGGCTCTCCCGATCGGCATCGGTTCGACGGCTCCGTCTCCGTCGTCAAAGGGGAGCTCCAGATCAACTTCTGGAAGATTCAAGGGCTCAAACAGAGTTCGAGTGATGTACTCGGGGAGCATGGCGTCGTTCACGGCGCCGGCGTCAGTCACCAGCGGTTTCCAACCGGAGTTGAGCCGTCGTAGTGCGGTGGGCGCCACGGCTAGGAGCAGAGACCGCGGCTGTTCCCACAACACGGCCTGCACTTCGTCGGCGGGGAGTTGCAGGGCCCTGGTGAGGTGCTTTGCGAACTGGTCCTGGACACGGTCGTCGTTCAGCAACTCATCCAGCACCTGTATGAGTGCCTTGTGCTCGCGTTCAAAGCGGGGGTCCACAGCGCCCGACTTCGGCGCTTTCAGGAGCTTGCGCGGGTCTGCATAGCGGAAGCCCTTGCTGCGCAGGCGACGCCCTGCCCAGTCGAGAAGGGCCTGGGCCCCTTGAATCTTGAGGACATAGCGATTCCGTAGAGGCAGCTTGATCGCCTCAACCTCTGGCGCGAAGAGCGTCTCGTAGCCCTGGTAAGCAAGACGATCACGACCGTAGTCAGAGAGAGCCACGACGGTCATCGGCCGCGTACCCCGGGCACGACCAGCACGCCCGCGACGCTGGATGAAGGAGGCAGCATTGCGAGGCGCCTTGTGCTGAAGCACGAAGCCAACACGGGGGTCGTTGAACCCCACCTCCAGGGAGGCGGTGGCGATAGTCAGCCTGGCGTTGTGGTTAACGCCAGCGTCCTGCGAAGAAGTGCGACCAATGACCAAGTGGTGCATGCGCAGATCACGAGCGAGTTCGTTGCCGATCTTCTCGACGAGATCCCACGACTGGCCGTCGTAGTACCGGGCCTCGGGCTCAGGCCGTTCGCGTGAGCGCAGTCCGGCAAGCACGTCGCCGTTTCGGCTCCTGACACCGCGGTGGTTTTGGTCGCCTTCCGCGTCACGTAGGTACTTGTAGAAGCGGTTGGTGACGTCCAGGTCGTCGGTGAACAGGAATCCGGTGGATCCGTACAGAAAGGTCTCGTCACTTGGATCGAGCACTCGGCCGAAGAGCATCGCTGTCTGGATAGATGTCGACAGCAGGCTGGCCCCTGCCACGGGATCACCGCGCAGGGCGAGCGCGTACTCGCGGCCCTCCTCCACCATGCTGTCCTCGGACGGAGCGATGGGGTCGATGTCGCTGTCGCGTAGACCGACGAGTTGTGCGAAGAACTCCTTGGCGTCGCGAAGCGTGGCACTCAGGCCAACGAACGTGACCGGCTTGCGGGCCGCTTCGCGCCACCTTCGTAGTAGGTAGGCGACTTGGGCGCCATGCACGCCGGAATAGGTATGGACCTCGTCGAGGAGCATCAACGAAGGGACCTGCCCGCCGCGCCAACCCAGAAGGCCGTCGAGGTTGCCGTCCGCACTGCAGTTGTTCAGCATCTCGGTCGTCGTGAACAACAGATCGGGTGGGCTGCTCCGCAGGGAACTACGCGTAAGGGCCAGGCGCCCTTCGGGTACCTCATACCGGCAGCGCCAGCAGACGAGGCGCTCGATGTCGGCCGCGCGGTCCGCATCGGACCACACCAACTCCCCGTTTTCACACTTGTCGTTGGGGCAAGAAAGGAAAGGGCAGATGAATCCGTCTTGGAACCGCTTCCAACGCCCCGAACCCCTGCCTTCAGTCAGCCGCCAATCGGTGGACTTGGTTGGGGTGCCTCCATAGAGCGCGCCGATGCGTAGAAATCGCCTACCCTGTTGCGCGAGTGCCTGTTCAACCTTGCTGGCCTCCGTGAGGGCGTCCTTGAGTTGGTCGCGCAACAACTCGGTACGCGGGTACAGGGCCAGAGTGTGGACTTTACCTGGAGCGTGTGCCGCCATTGCCGCGAACGCGGGCAGGTAGAACGAGAGTGTCTTGCCACTACCCGTGCCGGCCCCGACAATGATTCCACTGGACTTGTCCTGGTGGGCGAGCGATTCAAAGACAGTTTGGGTCGCTTCCAACTGGAAGCGTGCCAGACTCTTTCCACCCAGGTAGGCCTTTGCGACGCGGTCTTGGAGGTTTCCCCAGCTAGGCGAAGTACCCAACTGTTCGAGCGCCGATGAGGCAGAGATGTCACGCTTGGGGTAGCGCCGATGCCGCGTGTGAAGCCGGTAGTCGGCAACAAGGCGCTTTCCTTGACGCCACCATCCATTCGGTGCCTCGTCTGCCCAGTCGCCCCGAGGCCGGAAGAGCTGGCGAAGCCCGGCTGTGAGGCGGAGTGACTCGGCGAATCGCGTGCGATAGCGCGCTGGCCCGTCATTCGGCCAGGGCACCTTCCAGATCAGGGCGAGGCCGCGCATCTCCTGGAGTACGTCATGAGGTGAGACGTTCTCCGGGGCTTTCGGATGGTCGCTGAGAACAGACTCGATACATTCGACCACGTCGTCTTCAGAGAGGGCACCCTCCGTCACGCCCCACGAGAGCAGCGGCAGTTCGAGGTCTTCCAAGCGGTTGAGCAGTTCATTGGCGAAATCCTGGTCCATGCTGCGCTGGTTCACGAGCCCTTCCTCTTCAGGCTGATGTGGGCATCCATCCCGTATTCTCGGATGAGCGCGATCTCTTCGTCGGTGACGTCGCGTAGCGTGAGACCGGACTGCTCGCGCAGTCGATCCAGCAGAACGGCTAGTGCCTGCGGCGGGTCTTGAGCGTCCTGAAGTAGTTCAGCCAAGCCAGCATGAGTGACAGCGAAGTTAGTGATGGAGTCCTGGGACGCTTTGCCCTTTGCCAGGCGCTCAAGCTCGGCATGGCGGGCGGATGCCTGCTTCTCGGCCCCTGGATCGAGAAGCATCGAGATCCGCGCTACGGGCAACTCCTCGAGTAGCTGTGCCGTCCACACGGACCAAGCGGCTTGATTTGCTTCCCCAAGACGATCAGCAACCACCTGTGCTTTCTTCTTCGCCGTGTTGAACACCTGATTGGAGGGCAGGCCGCTAGGCCCCAAGCTGCGCTCAAAGCCCGCTCTCCCGTCATCGATGCTGGACAGGTCGATGTCGAGGCCCGCGCCACGGGCCTGCAGAGCTTGGGCGACAGCCAACTGGGAGCGCAGTTGATTGAGCTGGGACCGAAGCTCCATCAACCGAGTTGAAACCCGGGTGGCCTGACGCTGGGACTCTTCGCCATCCGCGATGCGGGAGGCGTGATCTTCTAGCAGCTTTGCCTTCTCGTACACGGACATCTGGGTCACTGACCATCAACCCCTTCGGCTACCAGAGAGCGCCATTCGGCAACGAGTTCCTGTACGCCATCGGCTGCGCTCTTGGCGGCCGAAGAACTTGCCCGCATCTCAGCACCCTTCAGGGCTTCGTCGAGCCACTCATCAGCCACATACAGCAGGTTCCGAACGACCGCGATGGAGGATCCGCGGTCCTGGGCGGCTGTGCGGATGCGTGCAGTGAGAAGGGTCGTCTCTGGACGGTCGTCGTCGTGGCAACGCCCCAGCTCATCCTCCAGCGCGGAGATCGTGGACCACTCCACGGCGCTTGCCTGCTCAAGGAGCAAATCAAGATCGCGTGCTCGCTGAGTAGACAGCGACAAGCTGACCTCCCTGGCCCGATCAACGGCAGACTTGATGCTAGCGAGGGTGTTCTTCCCCGGGGTGCTGCGCGGTTGCCGCAGTCGGATGTCGCGGAGTAGATCGTCGAGCATCGTGATCTGTCCGGCGATCAGGGCGGGCCATGACACGAACGGTTTGACTGCAGGCTTGATCCATTCCGGGACGGTGCTCACTGGTGTTTCCCATGACCAGTTGGTGGCTGCCTGCTCCAGCAGAGGGACCGCCCGGGCAGCATCGATCATGCCCACTGCTCCTCTGCTGCCCTGCGAGATGCCGACCCCGGTACGGATGCGCTTAACCAGGGCGCTGCGCGCAGCAAGGTGCTGGTTGAGTGCGACGGTCCACCGCTCAGGCCTCGGCATAGTGCCGGCGCCCTTCCAGCTCTCGCCGTCGTCGACCGCAGCTGCCAGCAACTCCTCGATGGTCATGCCAGGCCAGGCGCGGCCTGCAAGAACCGCTCCCAGAAGGGATGCGCGCAGACCGAGCACGAGGTCGTCGTCTGTGACCTCCAAGTTGCGCTGAACTCTGGTTGCCATCGCACGGGTGTGCTCTTCGGCGACGGTAGCCAGCCTCCGGACGTCCTCCCCACGGACCTGATCTAGCCCGTACTGCGCGCGGATCAAGCTTTGGAAGAATCTACTGTTCGTCGCGCTCCGCTTGAACTGAATGGGGGCGCTGTCTGCACCGCTGATGCCTGCGACCGCTGAGCCTTCGATGCTGACGACGGTGGCATTGTTCGGCCAGCCCTTGTCCTTCACACTGGCTTGCGCCTGCATGAGCGGTGTATTCCACCGGTACCGCTGGGCCACCGCGGTGGCAACGACTGTGCGGATCGTCCGAGCGTAATCCTGCTGGAGATCCTCGCCGCGGGTCACCCACTCCTCGATGTTCTGAAGGCTCCGCTGCACCGACGGGGGAAAGGTCTTGTCTTCCGTCTTGGCGGTGCTCGACGAGGTGCTGGATCGCCGGGAGGGCTCTGCAGCACGTCGCGGCTGCTCAGGGAGGACCGGAGACTCGGCCGTCATGGGGCTGAGGGCGAACGCCTCCAGCACCGTGGGGTCGATTTCAATGCCCTGAGCGGCTGCATCTTCCCAGAACTCAAGTACCCGCTTGCGCCGGTCGGCGGCAACAGGATCGCTCCGCTCGACGAGTTGCTGCACGGCTGTGCTGAGGGGCTGATCGATCTCAGCAGTGGGGAATCCCTCGGAGAAGGAAGCGTCCGGGAATTCTCCCTTCCGCAGCGAGCTAGCGTGCTGAATAAGGACTGGCCGTACCACGCTTCCCAGAACGGTTCGAGGAACGAACGCCCACGGCTCGGCCTTCGAAGCAGTCGAGTGGACCGCGCGGGTAAGGGCCGACCTGTTGAAGGGGTACAGCCCGTAGCCGTCAGCGGATGCCCCGAACGCATCGTGACAACGAGCCTGTAGCGGGCACTCGTCGCATGCGTTCGTCGGCTCTGCATCGCCTGCTTGCTCCAGTCGATCCTTGCCGACACGTGCGGCGTTGAGGTAGCGGCCCACGAATGCGGCGATCGCCTCTTCGCCGGTGTCTTCCTGGCTGAACGGCACGTCTAGGTCGTAGGCGTAGCCAAGATTCGCGCGTACGCGTGTGAGAGCTGTCTCCGGCAGGTCACGGAAGTAGCCAGTAGTTACCGCCATGAGAGTGCGGATGGGGGCCAGGCGGGTGGAGCCTTCGCGGTGGGCCGCTTCGACGATGGCGTCGAGCAGGTCCTTTTGAACGCCCTGGATGAGGGCAAAGTCCTCGATGAGAAGAATGATCTCTTTGCCCTGCCGGTGGTACTCCTCCCGCACAAGGGTCATAGCTTCTAGCAGGCGCCCCATGCCCAGGTTGAAGCTCCGGTTGATCGCAGTCTCCAAGTGCTCGTTCAGAAGGTCGATCGCGATCTCCTGAAGTTCGGCCTTGGAACTGAGGACCTGAACCCACTTCTTGGCTAGGGCTGATGCCTTACTGACGCCGGTGATGTCCAGAGGGAGGTCATGAACGGTGAACTTCGGAGGGCGATCCCCTTCTCCCTTGGTACGGTCCCGCAGGAGGTAGGTGGCTAGTTGTGGAACAAACTTCTCCGGCCTGAGCATGAATTCACTGACGTGCGGATCGTCAAGGAGTGCTCCGAGTCCCTGAGGGCCGAAGAGCTGCCGAGCCGGCCCTGAAACCCCGCGTCCTGTCTCGGCTACAAGGGTCTCGTTGAGTGAATGGATGAGGCGCCGAGCGAGCACTGATGCGTCGATGTCAGCGGTGAACTTGTCGATCTCCGCCTTCAACTGCTTCAGTTCATCGCTGTCAGCCTTGGCGATCAGGCTTTGAACTACTGCCTTCAGGCTCGTCCTGTGCTTCTCAAGGTAGATGACCTCACGAGACTCAGACTGATCGTCGACCAGATCAAGATGCTCGCGCACCCACCGGACGAGGTGCGACTTTCCAGAACCAGACTCACCCACGATGGGCATGAGCAGCGCGCCGGTGTTGGACTCATGATTCAGGAAGTCATGAAGGACCGCCCGCTCATCGACCGGCTGCCCCTCGAGCACAAGTTGGCGGCCGTCGAGCCGCGCTCGTTGGATCCTCAGGGGAGCGTGCGTGGCCCGGAAGACGGCAGGAGAAGGAGAGATGGCTTCGACGCCAATGGTGTTAGCAGCAGTCGCGGGGTCCCAGCAGACCTGTCCACGGAAGTCAGGCACTTGGGACCTCCTGCATCGTGATGTCGCTTACGTAGCGCGGGCTCGAAGGCTGCTCTGGGTCGGCTACCTGGAGTACTAGAGGGGCATCGGAATCGAGCTCTAGACGCAGCCACTTCTCGTCGCTACCACGCAGCAGTGCAAAGGAGAGGGCAGCGCCCGCCACACGGTCGCCGGGGTTGTCGAGTTGAAGAGTCCGCGAGTATTCGCCGCCCGGCAGCACTGGCAAGTGCTCACGGATGCTTCGGACGGCTGCTACGGCGTTAACCTGCTGGCCAGGCTCCCACAGGCTCTGAACGACATACCTGACGGCGGCGGTGCAGTCCGGAGTCAACGGACTACTGCCTTCCCCGGAGAGGAGGGGGCGGGCAGCGAGCCCCAACGCGGGCGCCCAGTCGCCAAACGGCCGCCAACGCTCAGCGTTAACGATGGCAGGGCCGGCCTCCGGCTTCAAAGCGTTCTGCCTGAGCTTCTGCGCTTGCTCCCAAGCCACCGGAGCCTCCATAGGATCCAGGGTGAGAAACCAGGCCAGGGCCCGAGTGAGGTCGCGGGATTCCTTCTGCTCCTCGTTGTCTCCCAAACCGCTGTTGCGGTCAGGCGCGAGCACTGCGGTGCGCAGAGCAGCGGAGAAGGCATCCCAGTCACGGCCGTCGAGAAGTGCGGCGGGTCCGACAAGCTTCAGCTCACTGGTGGAGTCGTGAACGTGAAGCAACCCGAGTTCCCGAAGGGTCTTGATGGCCTTGTTGAACATCTCCGACGCATCGTCCTTCTCTGGGGAAGCTAGCGTCGGCGGACTCAACAGGGCGCGTGCGCTGTTGAGCGATACAGGCTTCTTCGAGTGGGCGAGTAGACGGACGACTGCCCACATGGGGTCAGGGCGCGAAGCGTCCACATTGATCAGGGCCATCAGAACGACTCCAACGCATTCCGGACGGGGAAGTTTTGAGGATGAAGAGCGGTGAACGGCAGGTCGGGCCGCTCTGGATGCGGCATGCCCCGTGGGTGGATCAGGTACGTCACGTCTGGTGAACCAAGTCGTGACCTGAGCACGCTGTCCACGGATGACGGATCATCGTCCAGAACCCACACGATGGGGCCGTCATAAAAGCGCAGCAGGTCCGCGTCGGTGTCGCAGATGATCGGGCGGGGCGCTACATCCTCCTGGAGGGTCTCGGCTAGGCGGGAGGCGATCCCTGGCCCACCGATCACGTTCATACCGCGAAGGGCCAACATCTCCAGAAGCCGGGGCACATTAACCTGACGCTCAGCGTCGGTCCCCCACCACAAGCTGAGGCAGGAAGCGGTGCCGCGCAAGGTTCCGAGGGGGTCGCGATTGGCCCTCGGAGGGGCAGGAACTAGCGGATGAGGGTCTCCCGCCAGCCTGTAAAAGCCGTTGTCTGTAGGAAGACCTGTCGATCTGCAACTGGGGCAGCCTCGGCAGTTGATACCCGACAGCAGCGGGGCTGCGCCTCGTTGCACCCGGTAGTAGGTGCTGAGTACCTCGCCGGAGCACCGCTCGCCGCGCAGCAAGGTTCGGAGATCAGTAAGTGCGTTCCTCTGAGCAGTGATCGAGCGCCGGCGCTCAGTTTCGAAGCGAGCCTGGAAGTGTCCTTCGTCGTTGGTCTGCGTGTCCGCGATGGAGACGTCGACATGTGTGGAAGCCAACTCGTAGAACCGGTTGAGGCGTTCCTGGAAGACGGCACGCGGTTCGCCTTCGTTCCGCTGGGGTGGTTCAGGGACATGGAGTTCGATGAGCCCTGCGCGCAGCATGAGGTTCAGGGTGCGAATGTTCCAGTCCCGGTTGGCCTCGGAGATGTCATGGACGTTGTCCGGGATCGAGTCGAGGTTGATGAGGTAGTGCCGCGGACGCGTATAC
Organism: Streptomyces sp. NPDC088554; assembly: GCF_044752945.1. NCBI lineage: Bacteria > Bacillati > Actinomycetota > Actinomycetes > Kitasatosporales > Streptomycetaceae > Streptomyces > Streptomyces sp. NPDC088554. Next base: position 26,747 of record NZ_JBIVMF010000034.1, read on the forward strand.
GTCTTATCCCGGACGTCCCACATCCACCGCCATCTTGACCAGGCGGTGTCGGCCCTAATGATCGCCTGCCGGTTGATGCCCTCGGCGACGGGCAGGTCTCGGGGGGCCGATGCCAGGTAAGCCACGGACGGGCATCCGTCCCGGCCGGTCCGTCCTACCTCTTGGTAGTAGCGGTCGACGGTTTCCGGCAGGCATGCGTGCACCACGCTGCGGACGTCGGGGAGGTCGACACCCAGGCCGAAGGCTGAGGTTCCTACGACGATGTCGTATTGGGTGGGGATAGGGCCCACGGCAGAGCGGCCGCCCCATCCTTCTACGGCTTGTCGACGCTCGTCGGGGCTTGAATAGCCGGCGACATCGGCGACTCGCCTGTAGCCAGCTGTGCGTAGGCGGTCTGCCCATGCCCGGGCGTCTTTCCGCTCTGTCACGTACAGAGCCAGTGGCTTCGGCAGACGGTCGACTGCACGAAGGACTGCCTCCGTGCGTTCCTCTTCTTCCGTGAAGTCGTCTATGTAGTAGCTAGGCTCGTGGCGCAGTTGGGCGCCCCAAACGATCTCAGCGGGCTTGGACCCTGCGAAGAGTTTCTCGAGCGTGGTCACTTGCTGTTCGGTCAGTGTCGCGCTCATACAGACGGTGACGGGTTCACGCCCTTTAGGGGCGGTGCTCAACCAGGTACGACGGTGGACGGACATGGTTTGGAACTCAGGTCGGAAGCCCTCGCCCCACTGCTCGACAAGATGCGCTTCGTCGACGACGAAGTACTGCAGGTGGCCTGCCTCGGCAGCGTCTTCGAGGGCGGACTTGAGGCCGGACACGAGCGATTCAGGATTCGTAAAGATCAGCCGCTGGCTGCCAGACCGGATGTCCTCTCGCAACTGCTGCTTGAGGTTCTCGTCTAGGTTGCCGATGTAGGCGTATCGGCCAGTAGGGCTTTGCCGGCCGCGGGCGCTCAGCAGCTCTTGGGCGCGGCGTTCCATGTCCAGGGCGAGCACAACCGTTGGCACGACGACCAGGGTCACGCCGCTGCGCTTGCTTGAGAGGAGCGCGGGAGCCTGCACGAGTGCAGTCTTTCCGTGGCCGGTCGGAAGGCAGGCGATCACCGTGCTGCCCGGTTCTGCGAGTGCTACGGCACGTGCTGCTTGGCGCTGGCCGATCGACTTGTACTCGGCGTAGTCCTCGCCGAGAGCCTGGATCCAGAAGGGGTCGGCTGGGCCGGGCTCCAATGCCAGATGCTGATGGAGGCTCTCTCCGAGGTGAATCTGCTGGAAGTCGTGCTCAGCTGCCTCGGTGGCCTTCTGGTCTGATATGTCGGGGTGCCATGGCCGGGCTGTGACCAGGACGCGACGACCAGCCGGGAGGGCGTGGCAGTGGAGTTGTTCCCACTGCAGCCGTGTGGGCAGCGGTGCGCCGAGCGGGACTTCGAGGCCAGAGTTGTTTCCGTGGGCTTGGGCTTCAAGAAGGATTTGTCGTGTCAGTGCTGCCACGTCACGCCATGAAGACCGGCGTTCCATCAGCCCTTCGAGGGTGTCCTTGAGCCGTCGCAGAGTTCCGCGGTATTCCGTGTCCTCGGACGTCGGGGGAACCAACGGCCAGGTGTCAAAGAGTTCTTGAGCCCCGGTCCAACTGTCACTCATGACGCTGGGCTCCGTTTCCCCCGCGGACAACGCACGTAGCGGACATGAGCCGGACGTTCGGCTGCGTGAGTCCGTCGATGAGCAGACTGGCGGTGTTCACGTCGGCCAGTTGGCTCTCGGTATCGCGCAAGAGTCGTCCGGCAGCCCTGCGTGCCTCTGCCTGGGCCCGGGTCACAGCAAGTCGCCGGCGAGCCCGTTGCTGAGCTTCGGTACAGAGCGCCGCCAGGTCGGTGACGCGGAAGAGTTCGTTGCGTGCGACCTTCTCGGCGGTTTCAGCAGAGTGCTGGAACTCCGACCAGCCGCCGAAGATGCCGACAAGCTCACGAACCCGCTGGTTGTTGAAGTTCCGGCACTTCCGGTTGTCGTAAGGGCTGTTCAGCCACTCGAGCGCCGTGGCGAGCGTCAACGCCTCGGTGCTCCCTGCCCGCACCCACACTCTGCGAGTGAACGGTGGAAGAAGAAGGTCAGCCTGTCGCTGCAACGCCCGGCTCACCTCTTCCGGGTTGGTCATCGTCTCTGCTGCTGCCGAAATGTCGGCCTCAACAAGGAAGTCGAAGCCGAAGTAGGGTTCTGGATCACCCGTGTGGCTGGGGTCAATGCGCTGGAAGGCAGTTGCCTGGCCACGTTCGTCGATCGCGCTCAGCGAGGAGAGCATGTCGATGAAGGGGTTGCCGATGCGAAACACCCGGGTGCCTGGGGAGCGCAGAGACTTTGACCGGTTGAACGTCCCCCGCGTCACGGCCGGAGTCAGCGCGGCAGTCTGTGCCAGGTACAGGCGCGGTGGCACATGCGGCCGGGACTCCACGAGGTCGAAGACGGTTTCGCCGACGATGTGATCGGAGCGTCGGATGTTGATGCCGCCAGATCCTTCGCTCGTGTACTGGAAGGCAGCGCGTTGGATGTCTTTCCAGTTCACTTCCAGGTCTCTGAGGGCCTTGGCTGTGTTGTCCCGGCCGTCGGCGTCAAGGTAGATGGCCTCGAGCATGTCCATCTTCTCGATCTGCTGGCGCGCTTCGAGGAGCTGATCCTTTACGCGCTGCTGCGCGGATGTGAGCCCTGCAGGGCCGTCCCGCAGTGCGTCGGTCCAGATTGCGTCGAGGCCTTCCGCGATGGCGTCCTGCAGTGTCGACGCCGACTTCGAAAAGATGTTGTAACCGTCGAGCAGCAGGTCCAGCCACGCTGTGCCGAGGGCTTCGTGCTCGGCGCTTGCGCTGAGCACGTACTGGCTGGCGGCATCGGACTGGCTGACGGATTCGGTGTTGCGATAGCGGTCTACGCGTCCGATTCGTTGCTCGAGCTGGTTTGGGTTCCACGGCAGACGCACATGGACGACGGCATCTGCGACCTGAAGGTTCAGTCCGTCTTCGGCGGTGTCGTCGACGACGAGGACCGACGTGCCCGCCGCTGTGCGCCATTTTGTGACCGCTTCCTCGGAAGCTGCTGCGCCGATCTGGCGGGTGTGCTCCTCAACCTGCGCGGTTCGCGACAAACCGCCTAGGCGCGCTGCGAGTTGGTGCGCCAGTGATCCCGGACCGCAGAAGACGACGATCCGCCCACCGCGATTCAGGGTCGGGATGAGGGCGCTGATCGTCGCCTTCACCCGCTGGTTTCCTTGTGTCTCGTTGAGTTGCCTCTCAAGTTCGAGGAGTGCTTGCCCCTCTGCAGGGATGAGGGTGGGGGCGGCGAGCAGGGCTTGTTCCTGAGGACTGAGACCGGCTCGTTGTGCCGCTTGAGCGTCTCCGTTTACGCGCCAGCGCAAAGTGTCGGCGAAGTCATCGAAGGGCCCGCCGGCTCGGGAGGCAAGGACGCTGAGGATGCGTCCGTAGGCGCTGGTCTCGCCTTCGAGGCCGGTATCGAGCAAGTGATCCGAGACGCCGGTGCGCCACTCCGTGAGGGCAGTTTCGACGGCGTCGAAGGTGGGGGGCAGGGTGAGAACTTGCGGACGTTCCCGGCCGCGGACGGCGTAGGGCTCGCTCTCTTCGTCTTCGTCGTCTGGAAGCACCACTTGGTCGCGCCGGTGCCGGATCACCCGGCGATGGAGGCGGTACGTCTCACTGATGTGCCCTCGCAACTCCTCTACACACAGGGAAAGGTCGGCGGGTTGCACTCCGTCACGGAGGTCATCGTCCTCGGTGAGGCACTCGGCAACCCGACCCGCAAGATTCTCGAATCCGGGGTCATCGGGGAGGAGTCGCCGGATGTCGTCAAGCGTTGACCTCAGCAGGAAGGTGAAGGTGGCGTCCAGGGCATAGACGCTGTCCGCCAACTCGGCGCGTAGGGCGTAGCGGTGCTCGAAGCCTTCGCGATCGTCCCAGCTGTAGAGGTTAGGGTCGAGCAGGTGGAGCAGTCCGAGATGAGTCGTGTAGTGAGAGGTCACAGGGGTCGCGGACAGCAGTAGAAGCTTTGGGGCAGCGTGCGCCAAGGCAGCCAGTTCACGGTAGAGCGTGGGCATCTCGTCGCTGTCCTGGGCCAGCGCATGTGCTTCGTCCACGACGACTAGGGCACTGTCGTGGTATTCGTGCCACTTCTCCGGTGTCTCGTGAGACGTGATCACGATCCGCGCTGAAGGAAAGTCGTCGATGAAGAACTTGTTGCGGAGTTCCTTGTCCCACTGGCGCCGAAGCGGTTCGGGGGCGACGACAGTGACTCGCGCCCGCGGGTCATCGAGAAGGGTCTGGCGGATGACGAAGCCAGCCTCGATGGTCTTCCCCAGTCCGACCTCATCGGCGATGAGGTATCGCTGTACCGGATCGGAGAGCACCGTCATGGCTGCCCGGACCTGATGCGGAAAAATCTCGGCAGCTGAGGACAGCAGCGCCGCCATGTTCGCGCAGGCGGCTCGTTGGGCTACGAGATCTTGCAGGAAGGGCAGCCGAGCGTCGCGAAAGTAGCCCGACTCGTTGCCGCCGCTCGTAAGGACTTGGAGGGGGTTGCGGACGGGGCGGTCCCAGCGCACCCGGAGGTCGCGCTCGCTCGCCCGCTCGTTCCACTTCTTGTTGGGAACTTGGATGAAGTATTCCGGGAGGTGTTCTCCCGTCACCCGTCCCGCCAGCCAGTCTCCGGTGCTCGGTTCTCGCCAGTAGACCCTTGTCTCGGGTTCGAGCCGGGCACGCCAGCAGCTCTTGGCCGGCACATGCTGGGAGTGGACGATCTCCTCGGCTACTGATTCGAAGAAGTCGATGCGCAGCATGTCGCCGTCTATGGCCCCTACTCGGCCAACCCCCGGAGCCGCTGTGAACTCGACGAGGTGCCCTATCGCGAAGCCTGAAGACATCCTTCTTCTCGCCCCCACCTGCTCGTATACCAACGTCGACGAGCTTAGAGGGAACCGCCGACAACAAGGTCAACGAACTAAAAGCGAGATTCGCACACCCATTCGAAATGGGCGCAGGAAGTGGATCCCTGGAGCTACCGCTCGCGTGACGTACAGGGTCAATGTAAGGCAAACGCGGCACTCTTGATGTTGCCTGCACTCGTAGGCGGCGATCGAAGACGGCCGAAAGAACACCTGCCATAGATCTGGGCGGGCCAGGTGCGGGAGGCCGTCAGATTCCGACAGCCGCTCTGGCCGGTCGCCGCAGCGAGAGAGCGGGAGCCGGGTGAACTGCAATGTTTCATCAGTCTTGCCGCCGTCCGCCTGCTATCGGAGGCTGAGCCGGCGGCCTACGCGGTCTGTGTGCGACCTCGGCGTGGGAGCGATTCTTGGCCAGAGTTCTGCGGGCTGGCCTCACCCCTGTTGTCAGTGGCATGGGCTGTACTGTCTGGGCGCCTGCCCCGCCGTCCGCTCACGGAGGGGATTGGGCGCAACTCGTGCTTCACCAGACAGAGAGAAGATCGTGAACGTCCCCGCTCCTACCGGTATCGCCACGCTGATCGCCTACGTGGCCACCATTCCCGCGGCCAATCTTGCTGTTACACACTTCGGAGCCGTCCCAGTGGGTTTCGGCTACGCGGCCCCAGCCGGGGTCTACATGGTCGGACTAGCCCTCGTCCTCCGTGACCTTGCACGAGAGGCGGCCGGCCGTAGGGCGGTCCTCGCAGCGATAGCCATGGGCACCGTCCTGTCGTACTTCCTTGCTGACCCCGCGCTCGCGATGGCGTCGGCTGCGGCCTTCGTGGTCGCCGAAAGCATGGACTTCGCCGTCTATGAGCCTCTGCGGGAACGTGGCCTGCTGATCGCGATGCTCGCCTCGAACGCGGTCGGTTTGCTCTCGGACAGCTTGCTGTTCCTCAAGCTTGCCTTCGGCTCCTTCGAATACCTGCCGGGACAGATCCTCGGCAAGGCGTGGATGACCCTCGCAGCGGTAGCAGTCCTGACCCTTCTACATCGCCGAAAGCGCGCTGCGGCCGTCCTTCCTGAGGCTACGCGTCACTGACCCTGGCCAGGTCTCGAGGCGGTTCTTCCTACACCTCGGGATGGAGTATCCCGCTTCTTGCTGTACATGGGGCGCCTCCCTCGTGCACGGGTAGAAGGGACGGCGGCATGGACGTTCCCCTCATACCCGAGGCGCGCAGCCACGGCTTCGGCCTCGACGTGGACGGGAACGCTGATGTCGTTTCTACTGCCGGCGCGAGGTTGAGCACGAACGATGCGGCGGTCCAGAGATTCGCCAGATGATCGGAGCTAGAAACAACTCGCCTGGCAGCAAAGCTATGTGACGCCCCGGCACCTGTCTGAGTCACTTGCTCTTGCCCATCCATCTCCGATAGCGTCGTCGCAGCAACGAGGGCCCCACCATGCCAATGGTGGGGCCCTTTTGCGTCCTCCCGGATCCGGGAGGACTCGAGTGTCGCGCACCGCCGCCTTCAGGTTCCTAGGCCGGGGAGACGGTGGTTGCGCTTCGAAGAAGGGACATCTCGTGACTGCCTACCATGGCACACCGTCTAGCGGGGAGTCATCCCCCAGGAATCCGGCTACCAACGGTCTGATTTCGGACGTTCCGACCGGCACGGCCTCGGTCTTGCCACGCGAAGGCGTGCACATTCAAATCGGCGGACGCACCGTCTTGGCGGTGTACGTCTCGCCGGTGATCGCGGCGGGTGCATCCCTCCTGCTCGGGCTAGCGGGCTGGGGCTACTGGCCTTGGTAGCGGGATCCTGAGTCAGGATCGGATGCGGAGTAACAACCCTGGCGGCTGTGGAATGACGGCTGGACGCTATTGGCTGGTGCGGGGTGCCGTTGGCCAGTAGGTCGCGAAAGAATCACTCAACTGCCCGACTCGGCTGGCCATATCAAGGTTGTGCAGTCAGCCGCTCAGCGGCTGGCTGCACGACAGCAGTAACTCCTCATCCAAGGAGCGGGGCAAAGACCGTACGCCACCCCGGTGCGCGGGCCGTCGCGGCAACCTGTGCGTCGCGGTCGCCGTAGCACCATCGCTCCCAGAGCCGGCCTCGGGCGAATGAGGAAGCCATTCCGATGCGCGCCCGGGTGAGAACGACGGCCGGCGACTCAGGCAGCATCTCCAGGACGGTGTCCATGGCGAAGAAGAGGCTCGTCTCCTTGACCAGGCCTGGGTTGCCCGCGCAGGTCGCTGAGCGCGCACAGAAGATGGTGTCAGCCCAAGCCACTGAGCCCGGTTCCCTGAAGACTCGGCGGCACGCGGTTGCCAGGCGACAGCGGATGTTCGCGGCCGAGTTGCTGACGGAAAGGCTCGTTGTGCTGTGGCATCGTCCGATGCGCACAGCCACGGCGACTCCATGATCTACGCAGACTCACGCCCCCTGCCATCCCGCAAGCCACTTGACGCTACGCAGCGGCCTGGGCTGTCTGAGGTCGGGCGCCCAAGGTCTGACCCAGCGCCCGTTCGACCGAGACCAGGATGACCACCCGCTCAGGGTCCGGGGCTGGCGTACGGCCATATCGCTTTCCGTAACGGGCAACCGCCTCTTCGACCACAGCCTCGTCGGTGCGCACCTCCGCGACCCCTTCGAGCGTGGCCCACCGGCCGCCGTCGACCTGGCACACGGCTACGCGGGCTTCGCCCCCACTCGCGAGAATGTTGGCCACTTTACGACTCGATTTGCGGGTGATAACTCGGGCTACGCCAGCGGTGACGTCCACCGTCACGCCGACCGGCACAACATGCGGTCGCCCATTGGGCCGCAGCGTGGTCAATGTGCACAGGTGGTACTCGTTCCAGAACTCCAGGTAGTTTTCCGACTGGGCGGATATCGCGTTCGACATGGCTGAAAGCGTAAACGCCGCAGTTGCCCGAACTGCCCCAGAGTGACCGCCACCACACCCCCTCCGATCTGCCATTTTGTCCATTTCCCGGGCGTTTGCGAGAGTGCCAGGCCCATCGAAAGTCTCAGGTTCATAACGGAGTCACCCATCAACTCGCGAAAGTTGATCCGTTCACGCCAGACCATAAAGTCGCAGCTCAAAGCCTCATGCAGGTTTCAACAAGGTTGTTTTGGGTCGCTTTGAGTAGTTGAAGTTACCTGCCGTCTACACGAATCGATCATGACTTTTAGGCCATGTCTTGTCGGAAGCGTCACGTACTGTCCAAAGAGGTTCCCGTTGGCTCCGCGGGGCAGCCCCGCTCGGGGAGTCAGGGCGCGTTCGCGTACGTGACATCCGAGCAGACGGCGAGCCCTGGATGTCTAACACCCCTCCCCCTGCGAGGGGGTTCAGTGGGGGCGCAAATGCAGCCGACTGCGGTCGTTTCCGGCGCCGGGAACCGGACGTCATCGACATGGGGCGCGGTGTCGCCCGGTCGGGAAGCCATCACAGCCGGTTGGAGGGATTACTCAGTGTGGTCGGATAAGAGTGGCCGAGACGCGGCGGAGCCCAAGGTTCCCGCTCAAGACGGAGCCAACCGCCGACGCCTTGGACGCTGGCGTACAGCCACGGCCCGAACGGTGGAGAAGGATCTGCACCGGCTAATTCGGCGTGAGCTGCAAGAGCTCGGGGTCACTCCCCCGCTCGACGTTCACGACCTCTGCGTGAAGCTGAGCCGACGGCGCGGACGCCCTCTATTTCTGCGCGCAGCTCCGCTGCCCAAGCCCGGCCCCTCGGGCATGTGGGCGGAGTACGACACCTACGACGTGATCCTGTACCAGCACGAGACGACCGACCTGCACCAGGACGGGATCATCCTGCACGAGGTCGGGCACATCCTCGTGGCGGAGAACGAGAAGGCAGCCGCGGACTCCGCCCGCGGGGTGAAGACAGACACGCCCGATACAGCCCTTGACGAGGACGCGGCAGCTGTCGATGTGGAGGGGTGGGCCACCCTGCTTCCGGTCTTCGGGACTGAGGCGGTCAAGCGCGTTGCCCAGCGTTGCTCGTATGACGACGGCGAGGAGTGCTCCGTCGAACTCGTGGCCACGATCATCCTGGAGTGGTCGGCCCTACTCGCAAGCTCCACTCCTCCGGCCGATGACCCCGCTCTGCGACGGGTCGAGGCAGCTCTCGGCGACCGGCGAGGATGGCTGTAGAACGTGGAACGCCTGCTCCTGGGGCTCGTGGCCGCACTGGTCTGGAAGCTCTACCAGTGGAAGCGAAGCCCGCATGATGCACCCCTTCGATCGGTCACCCTCTGCCTGCTTTGCGCTGCCCTCTCGTACCCCGTAGCGATGCCCGGCGGCGCGTCCGGCGTCGACACCGTCGCCGGCCATGGGACGGCGAAGCTGATCCAGAACGTATTGCTGCTTCTCGCGGTGTACTTCCTGATGTGCTTCTACCTCTACTCTGCCGCTGACGAGGACGCGGGCCGACGCAGGGCCCGGAAGGAAGCCGTCGTTGTCGCGGTCGTCGCGGTGGCGATCACGGTGGCTGCCGAGTCTGTGCCGCACGAGGTCTTCGCTGGCTCCTTCAGCACGGCCGACATGACGACTCCGCAGATCTCGTTCTTCTACGGCGGCGCCGGCCTCTACCTGATGTACGCGCTCGGCATGGCGTGCCGGTGGACTCGCCGCTACGCCCGCATGTCCCGACGCCCGCACTCCACCGGGCTCTGGATGGCCGCCGCGGGTCTGGGGGCGATGGCGGTGGCCTGCGCGATCCGCGCCGTCATCGTCGCCGTTCGCGCGGCCGACGTAGAGGTCCCTAAACCGCTGATGGCCGCCGTCGCCTTCCTTTTGGTGGCGTCCATCCTCACGTTCGCGGCGGGCATCACGTACTCCGGAGCCCGAGCCCGGATCTCGTCCCTCCGCCTCTGGCTCCAGCACCGACGCGATCACCGCCGCCTCGCGCCGCTGTGGGAGCTGCTGGCGGAGACGTACCCGGACAACGTGTTGCGGCCGGCGTCCGCAGCGGCCCTGGACCGGTGGCGGGCCCGCGGCGTGCACCGGCGTTATCACCGCCGCATCGTGGAATGCCGCGACGGCTTGGTAGACATCAGCCCTTACCTGCTGGACGAGGGTGACGACAGCACAGTCCTCAACATCGACTCCACCGAGCTTGCCGCCCGGCTCCGCAGGGTCTCCGCCCGGGTTGAGAAGGGGGTCCCCGCGCCCCGCCGCGCGGTTCCCCTCGCGATGGCGCTGGGCAGCGACCGTGAGTCGGATGTGAAACAACTGATTGCGGTATCCGACGAACTGCGCGCAGCCGCATGACCTCGCAAGATCAAGGAGTCACGATGCTGATTACCGGTGGACGAGTGCTCGTCGACTCGGGGACCTACTTGGAAGACGGCGCCGTTCTCATCGAGGGCGAGTCGATCGCGGCCGTCGGGCCCCGCACGGAGATCGAGGAGCGAGCCGGGGCCGATGTGCCCCGCTTCGAGTTCGGCGGAACCATCTTGCCGGGACTCATCGACGCTCACGTTCACCTGGCCTTCGACGGGGGCCCTGATCCGGTGGCCACACTCCAGGGCTCGACGGATGAAGCCCTGTTCGAGGACATGCGGCGTCGCGGCGAACAGCTCCTGCGGAGTGGCGTCACCACTGTGCGTGATCTCGGTGACCGCGGCGGAGTGGCACTTCGTCTGGGCGCCGAAATCAACGACCGGCGTACACCGGGGCCGCGGATCGTCTCCGCGGGCACCCCGGCGACCACCGTGGGCGGGCACTGTCACTTCCTGGGCGGCGAGGTTTCCGGCGAGACGGAGATCCGCGAGCTCGTACGGCGCAACCTCGCGTCCGGGGCCGGGGTCATCAAGGCGATGGTGACCGGTGGCGGTCTGACGAAGGACGGTCCCAAGAGCCACCAGTCGCAGTTCACGGCGGAGGAGCTGGCCGCTCTGGTTGAGGAAGCCCACGAGGCGGGCGTGCCCGTGGCGGCCCATGCCCACGGTGCCGACGGTATCGCCGCAGCCGTCGACGCGGGCGTCGACACCATCGAGCACTGCACCTGGATGTCGAGCGCTGGCCTGGACTTCCGGCTGGATGTGGTCCAGCAGATCATCACGAAGGGCATCACCGTCTGCCCGGCTGTAAGCCCGCACTGGCAGATGCTCCCGAAGTTCTTCGGCGAGGAACGCGCCCGTGCGATGTTCGATCTGGTGCGGCAGATGGCCGACGCCGGAGTCCGCCTGATCGCAGGGACGGACGCAGGCGTGCAGCGCGCTGGCTTCGACGGACTTGTTCAGGCCCTGTCGTTCTACTCGCACCTGGGTTTGTCGAACGCCTCGATCATCGACATGGCGACCTCACAGGCTGCCGCCGCACTGGGCCTGGGCGAGATCACGGGGAAGGTCGCTCCCGGCTACCGCGCGGATCTCCTCCTGGTGGACGGTGACCCGCTTGCGGATCTCTCCGCACTGGGCGGCGTCCAGGCCGTGTTCGCTTCCGGTCTACGCCACGAGCCGAGCGGCACGGGGCAGTAGGAACCTCACACTGGTGCCCTGTTTCCTGACCCTCGCGGGTCCGGGGAACAGGGCACTAGCTGTTGGTGCCTGGCCCGGCCTTCTTGTCCAGCTCGCTGGCGAGGTCGTTCAGGATCGAGAGGACATCGGCCGGCAGGCCCTCGGTACTCATTCCGCGGGCCCGGACTCGGCCCACCTTGCCCTGCCTGGCCGCCGACATGAGGCGGAGCCCTTCGTAGACCTGCCGGGCGACGGACTCGTTCGGCTCGAAGTACAGCTTCGAGACGTCGAAGAACTTGGCCAGACCTTCGAGGACCACGGGCACCGGTGTGTCGTCTCCGCCCGTCCGCAGGGCCTCGATGTCCTCGGCTGAGGTGACCTGGGAACCCGCGTAGGCGTTCACCGAGTCCGCGAGCTCCTGATCATCCGGAGCGGTTCGGCCCGGGTAAGAGCGTTCCAGCAACAAAGTGATCTTCTCAGCCAGCGTCTCCGGCACCTTCTCGGCCTCGGCGGTCTCCTCGTCAGCGTCTCCGAAAGACCGGTCCTGGGCGCGCTTCAGCTCGTCCTCGGTCACCCCGTATGCAGCCGCCAGGAGAGGGATGTACCGGTCCTTGAGGCGGCGGACACCCCCTTCGGCTCCAGCCACCGGCCCGTCGCTCTTGGTACCGATGACCGTCCGCGTCTCGTACCGGTAGAGGCCGGCGTCGCATCGCAGGTCAATCAGATCGGGCAAGCCGTTGCGCGGGAACAGGTCGTCCAGATCTCGGTTCAGCACCCTGGCCAGAGCAGGCAGCTTCTCTTGATCGGGTGTCGTCGCTCCCGACTCCCACCCCGCCACGGTCGAGTCCGCAGCACCGAGGGCGGACGCAACGTCGGCCTGCGAGACATCGGCGGCTCGACGTACCCCGCGCACACGTTCTCTGTCGAAACGGCGAGCTGGCATCGGACCTCGTTTTTCGGGTGAACCGAGAAAACCTCGGACTGTTGACTTTTGATGCGAACCAAGATAGCTTCATCTTAGCGAAAAACGAGGGGGTTCGCACCCCTCTCGGCCTTCGCCCACCTGCGGTTCCCATCGTGGACCGACTCGATGGAGAGGGGATTCCGCGCAGCACTCGGGCGCGGTCCCTCCCCTCAAAACGCCATCGGCGCCCGAGAGTTCGCACCTCTCGGACGCCAGACAGCGCGTGATCCGTGGCCCCGATAAGGCCGCTGGTCACTCGCACGGCCACTCCGTGTCCTTTCGCACGGCACGACGGAGCGGCGTACCACATAAAGGAGTGTCGCATGTCCCCCACTACGGACTGCAACCCGAAGGTGGCGATCCCTTCGGGCCCGGCCGAACGTCTGGCGGCGCAACTGTCGTCCATGCTGCCGGAAGTCGCCGTCGTACAGGTGCGCCTTCAGGGGCCTCGGACCCTGTGGCCCCACCTCGGGCTGACCGCCGTGAACGCCAGCGGACGGACCCTTCGTGTCCCTCGGGCGAAGGCGGTCACCATCGCCCGGTGGATCATCCGCTCATTCCCCCAAGCCGGATGGGCAGCCTCCGGCGGGCACGTCTTCGACCTGCGGACCGCTGAACTGCGCGGGCTGGAAGCGTGATGGCGGCCGTGGCACCGGCGAACGCGGGCCCGGCCGTGGACTTGCAGGGACTCGCGGCCGTGGTCGGTCTCCTGGCTCAGGCCGGCGGCCTGGACGCCCTGTTGGGCAGCCAGGCTGCTGACTTCCGCGATAAGCGTCTGCACATCGGGTACAGCGAAGCCGCTGAACGGCTGAACATTCCGGAAAAGTGGCTCCGCGAGCGTATATCCACGCTCCCGCACCGAAAGTTCGGCAAGTTCGTTCAGTTCACGGAGGATGACCTCCACACGATTTCCGATATGCACTTCGTCAGCCCTGGTGAAAAGACCCAGAGGGATGACGAGTCGGTACTGATGGCTCTTCAGCCTTCCAAGCGCTCTCGTAAGCGTTCCTGATCTCCCCTCGCGCCCGATTGCAACATTTCGCGGCGCTGCGAACATCGCGAGAAACAAATGAGCACTGACATATCCAGCCTCATCGAGGCTGCGCACCGGGGAAATTGGCTGCCCCTCATAGAAGAGTCGAAGAAAGCTCCGGGTAAGCACTGGGCAGAATACGCCCGATGCGCGAACCAGGACATCAACATCTTCGTCCCTCTCGCAGACGGCCCCAGGGAAGAACCCGACTCCGTGAAAGCCAAGCTGGGAATCTCCCTCAACCGTCCTCGCAATCTGTGCGCGTCATGCCCGTTGGCCGTCGCTGCCCGGTGCCTGGTGGAGTCCCTGAAGGATGACGACGAGTACGGAATCCGGGGCGGTCTTCTGGCTTCCGAGCGTGCAGGGCTGCGGCGTGCATGGCAAGCCCGGGACATCGAGAAAGCAGTAGACGGCGCGCTCCGAGGTTGCACCGCGGTCTTGACCAAGCCCGCCCGGGACGCCGTGATTGCGCGCTTCGCCACTGATCCATCACTGGACGCTGCTGCCGTCGCCCGCGGGCTTGGCGTGACGCACGAGTATCTGCTGAAACTCGCCCGTCGCTACCGAAAGCCGCAGGCCGGGCAGGGCACGCCATCGCTCCACGTCGTCGCCGCCTGACGCCGTCTCGAGGAAACGATTCTTCCGCACGGCGGACCCTGCGTTCACGGGAGTTCCCCCATGCTTCAGAACAGCCCTTCCGGATTTCGGCGCAGGACCATCGGTGCCAAGATTCGAGAAATTGCACCTACGGCAGTACTCGTGCGGGTCTATCCCGTGCGCCGGTCTGTTACCCACCTCTTCGAATCGGACTTTTACCGCATGCTTATCGACCGCAAGACCGAAGAGGAAGTTGCGCGCATGGTCAGGCGCGGTTTCGGAAAGGCTGCCGACTGGCGCCGCGCCCACGATTTCTATCTCCCCACCGAAACGCTGTATCTCACTCCGGAGCCGTACCAGAACGGCTACGTCCCGGAGGACGACCAGTCTTTCGGTCTTTCCCTCAGCCGTCGCATAGCCATAGGCGACGGTGACCACTGATGAGCGCCATAGCGACCGAACTGGTCTGGTCACAGTCGAAGTCGTGCAGGGGCTCGCGCCTTGTCATGCTGGCGCTGGCCCGCGAGGCGGACGACGACGGCAAGGCGACGCTAACCCTTGATGAGATATCCGCTGTTACCCGCCTTACGCCTCGCTCGATAACGAAATGTCTCGGAGAGCTGGCGAAGCTCGGTGAACTGAGCCACGAACGCGGAGGGGGCGCCTCCAACCCGAATTCCTACTCCATATTGCTGTGTAGCGGGACCGCCAAGGAAACCACCAACACGGTGAAGGAACTTCCCACTCCCTGCCCTGGCGGGCCAGAAGTGGGAGAGAAGGACCAGGAAGTTCCTTCCCAGAACCTCGCTGGTGAAGTCGGAAGTGGGAAGTTTCGGCAGGCAGATTCGGAAGTTTCTTCCTCGCGCGTACGTGGTGGTAATACTCCCTACGGGAGTATTACCACCACCAAAGAGCAAGCTAGCTTGCCGAGGTCGCGCCGAGAGAACAACGCTGTCGAGCAAGGCTCGGTGACGGTTCCGGACGGGGCCAAAGACCTGGTAACAGCCATAACCGGTGCTGGAATGCTCGTTGGTTGGCGACTGACCGAATCGGAATGGGATCGGATAACAGCTCTCGCAGCGCGTTGGGGAAATGAACGGCTGGTCGAGATGGTGGCGCGGCGATGGAACGCCGACCGTCCGCCACAGTCCGCACGCTATCTGCTGCGCATCTGGGCGGATCTGCCCTCGCACGCTCCCCCCGCAGCAGCCTCTCAAGGGAATGTCGTGCCGCTGCGTCGGCAGTCCGGAGGCTGGGTTCCCTTTCAGAACACCGCTGCCCCCAGCGCTTACCAGAACGGATTTTGATCATGGCAGAGCCGGAACGCGCGGGCAGCGCAAGGTCGATGCGCGCAATGGAACGAATACTCGCTGCGAAAGGACTTCAGGCCGTGCCAGATGCCGACCCCGCCGACGAAGCATCGGAAGAGAACCCCGGAGATCGCGAGTGGCACTCCCGGGCTCGGGCCGACTACGCCCTGAGCCGCTGGCAGAGGGCCACCCCTCCCCGGTTCCGCGACGCGGAGGCCACCCTGCCGGAGGTCATCGGCTGGGCCGACCGGGCACTCACGAACAACGCGGGGGCTGGCGCTCTGCTCCTCACCGGCCTCACGGGGACGGGCAAGACGCATCAGGCATACGGGGCCTTGCGGAGGATCGCGGCCGGCGGGCCGGACCGGTTCGGGCTGATCGCCGTGAACTCTGCGGACATGTACGGCAACCTGCGCCCGTCACAGGTCATGGGCGCCGCTGAACACGAACTGCAACGGCTCAGCAGGGTTCAGTACCTGCTCCTCGATGATCTCGGTACGGCGAAGACCTCGGAATGGACCGAGGAGGTCACGTACCGACTGATCAACTACAGGTACAACCACTGCTTGCCGACGATCATCACGTCCAACCTGCCCGCCCGCGATGAGGCCGGGCCTGACCTGACCGACTTCGTCGGGGCCCGCGTGGCGAGCCGTCTGGCCGAGATGGTCACGACCCTTGTGCCGATGATCGGCGCTGACCGGCGCCGCGGCGGGAGGGCGGCGTGATGCCCGTCCGCCTTCGCGGAGCGTTCCGCGAAGGCGCAACGCTTTCCACAGCCTGCACATACGTCGGACCGCGCAGCCGGTACGCGAACCCGTTCACAGCCGGGGCTCGGTCCCCGCTCGGACCCCCGATGGACGCTGCGGAGTCGGTAGACCTCTTCACAGCCACGCTCCGGGGCCCGGTCGGACGCCACTACGCAGCGCGCTTCGCCCGAACGCTGCGCGGGCTCGACCTGATGTGCGCATGTCCCCTTGACGCTCCGTGTCACGCGGACGTTCTCCTTCGCCGCGCCAATGAGCCCGGCGACGGCACCGCACCCCGCACCACCGATCTTCTGGAAGGCCCCCGATGAGTCACCCGATCATGTTCGCTGCGGCCAAGCACCTCACCACCGCAGAGGAGCGGCGCAAGACCGCTCGGGAGGCCGCGTTCCGCGCCTGGGGTCCGAGGTCGATCACCGCAGCGTCCAAGTACGCACGCACCCTGCTGGGGGACGCCGCAGTCACGCTCGACTGGGAGGTACTGGGGCTTCTCAGCTTCGAGGAGCACCTGCAAGCCTTCGCGTCGCTCGACACGACCGGAGGCCAGCACCTGGAGCTGTACTACACCGATCAGGGCGGCACGGAACGAATCTCGCTGCGGGTGTCGTGCGTGAGCTGCCCGAGTCAGCACGTGCACGAGGTCACGTCTTTGGAACAGCTCGGACAGCTCCTCTCGCAGACCCCTGCCTGGCAGGACATCAGTCCGCGCGACGGGGGCAGCCTCTGATGTCACACGCGCACATAGACACGGCGGCGGGAACCGAACAGCAGGAGAGCTACAGCCTGCGCGGAATGACGGCCTGGGACCGCAGTGCGATCATCCTGCTCGGCGCGGCCGGCTTCGCCTTCTCGTACGACGCACTGCGTCAGATCGCCCTCGCGATCCACGCCAGGGAGACCTTGTCCTACCTCTTCCCGGTGTTCATCGACGGGTTCATTGCCTACGGCGTGCGAGCCATCGTGCTCCTTCGGCACCAGCGGTTCGCCGCACGGCTCTACGCCTGGTTCTTGTTCCTCGCGGCTACCGGGGCGAGCCTCGGCGCGAACGCTCTGCACGCCATCACGTTGAACGATTCTCCGCAGGCCGGACGGTCCGCGCTGCACCTTACGGACAGCGTCGTCGGTGTGCTGTCGATGCTCGCGCCCCTCGCCCTGGCCGGATCGGTCCACCTCTACATCCTGATGGCGCGGACGGCTGAGCGAGCGGTCCCGGACCGGGCTGACACTGGTCCCGGACCGGTCCGCGAGGAGTCTCCGACGCTCGAACGCATCACGGTCCAGCAGAGTCCTCGTCCGCTGGAAGCGCCAGCATCGATGCCTCCGCGGTGGTTGACGAGCGGTCCGTCCGCGCCGCAGGATGCCGCCCCAGTAACCGTTGACCTGCGGAAAGTTAAGCCCCTGCCCGACGTGGAACCACGTACGGAGGACGCTGCGGCTCACCCGTCCGCGGGAGCGGACGGAGAGGAGACGGAGGGTAAGAGCGCGGACGGGCCGGGCGGCGGACCTGCGGACCATGCGCCGACCACAGCAGTGACGGAGAGCACGAAATCCCCCAGCCCCACGGCGGTCCGGACCCCTACGGACGGCGAAAAGCCGTCCGTCCCGGACGACTCGGAATGCTCCCAGGACCGGGAGCCGGACGACGACTGGTTGGCAGAGTTGCTGCCGATCGCGCGGGCCGCTACCGAGCGGGCCGGACGGACCAGTCGTGAGGTTGTAGGGGACGCCGTCCGCAAGCACCAGGCGATCAGCAACGACCGTCTTGGTGTGCTGCTGGCCCGGCTGAAGGAAGAGGACGACGAGGCAGCGAGGACACCCGCCGCTGCCTCCACCGCCCTCTGGTGATCTCATCTCATGACGGACTCGGGGCCTGCGTGGCTCGCGCCGTGCATGCCCCGGCCGTCAGCTTGATCAGGAAGGAACGACGATGTGGTCTCGCCGACGCGACCGGGCGGAGGACGCCGTCCACGCCGATGCCGTACAGGCAGCGTCCGCCCTCACGGTTCACCTCCAGGGCGGCGGCAGTCTTGTGCCGGTCCAAGCGGACTGCCTTGTACTTGCGGCCGGTGAAGTCGCCTTCGCGGACGTGGCGTGCTCCGCCGCCCGCTTCTATGGGACAGAGGTCGACTACCCGACCTCGGCCAGCGGGTATTTCGAGGATCACCCGACCTTCGGCCGGCGGTGGGTGAGCAACGGTCGTCTCGACGCCCGTCGGCGCCAGGAAGCGGAGGATGCCGCCCTTCCGCAGTGGCGCGATCACACCGCCGCCCGAGTGGTGCTCACCTCAACCGGGGTACGGCTCCTGCCGCTGAGGGCTCGTGAGTGGATGCCGTTCGACCACGCCCTTCTGACCGGAGTCGCTGCTGAGCCGTCCGCCGTCGTCCTCTCGTACAGCACGTGCGCACCCCTGCGTCTTTCCGGCCCGGCCGCGCCGTGGCTCGGCGTGGCGATCGAGCACCTGCGCCACGGGGCGGCATAGGGTCCGCAAAGCCTCCCCCCGAGCGAAAGCCGGAACTTAATTCCAGGAATTAAGTTCCGGCTTTTTTCGTGATTCGAGTTGTCCGCGAACTCCTGCAAGGATTCAGGCACGGCCAACGCCACAAGGCGTTTTTCGGCCGTAGAGATCTGCTCACGTTCTCGCCCGAATCACGGAAGGGGCTGATGGCCTTGATATGAGTAAGCACCCGTCAGCTCAACCGTCTCGCAGATGCGAAACAAGATCGAACTCTTCCGCAGATGAGACAGGCAGATAGAGCTATATGCTCCGGCCTGCTTTGCGCTTTCCCCGGCCTTCGCCGGTAAAGCCCGCAGGAGGAATCCCCCTCCTTCCTGCGAAGGAGCGGCGCGGTCCCCAGCCCCCGCGGGACCGCGCCGCTCGCACTTCCGAAATCTCTTGCACCAAGGTTGTGGTCCCCGCATGCCTCGATCCACCCGTTTCATACCTATATCAGCAGCGATAGGTGTGGCTGGTTCCCTGGCCCTTCTGTCGACCGGCTGCTCCAATTCGACCAACGACGCCTCCGCGGCCTCGACCGTGTCCGCGCAGCCGCACTCCGTCTCGGCGGGAATCCCCGACACGGCCACGCCGCACAGCAGCGCTACCTCCTCCCCGTCAGCTTCCGGACTCCCCAAAGACGTTGCACGGACGGCGCGGGCCTTCACTACGGCCTACGCGGAACACGACGCCCGCGACGGTGCCGACAGCTCGTACGCGGATGCCGGCGCTCGGGCAGCCCGGCTCGCCTCGGGGGAACTCGCTGGCGTGCTCGCCCAGAAGCGGCCGGGTCAAGACGCCGTCTGGGCCGCCCTGCGGGCCGAGAAGGCACATCAGACGGCCAAGATCACGTCAGCAGTCGTCCCCGACGGCGCACCTGCGGCAACGGCCTCCTCCGCCCTCGTCCGCGTGAGCTACACCCTTACGACCACCGCGAAGTCCGGCCACGCGCGCAGCAGTAACGAACAGCTCGCACTCCGCCTGGAGCACGCCGCCGAGGGCTGGCGCGTCACTGCCTTGCCCTGGGCGTGACGGGGCCGCGATGAACAAGGGCACACAAGCTGGCCTGGGACTCGTCACGGCCGGGCTCATCACCGGCGTCGCCATGCTGACCACGTTTGGAGGGGCCGACAGCGCCTCCGCGCAGGAAGCCGGACCTGGGGGCGGCATCACGACGGACGCGCCTGTTCCGGGCTGGGTCCGTGAGCTGATCAACAAGCACGCGGGCGAGTGCCCGCAGGTCACAGCTTCCCTCCTGGCGGCTCAGCTGTACACGGAGAGCAACTTCAACTCCGGTGCGACGTCACCCGTCGGCGCCCTCGGCATCGCTCAGTTCATGCCAGGGACCTGGGCACAGCACGGCAAAGACGGCGACGGCGACGGGGTCAAGGACGTCCGCAACCCTGCCGACGCCATCGCCGCGCAAGCCGCGTACGACTGCACCTTGGCCGACGAGGTCAAGAAGGTGCCGGGCGACTCGACGGACAACATGCTGGCCGCGTACAACGCGGGCGGCGGCGCGGTGATCAAGTACGGCGGCATCCCCCCGTACCCCGAGACCCGCAACTACGTGCGCAGCATCCGCGCTCTGGCCTCGAAATGGGCCGACGCCGTCAGCCCGGACGCACCGGCCGGCAAGGGCGCCGCCCGTGCGATCTCGGCCGCGAAGACGGCCTTGGGCACTTGGTACCGGTGGGGCGGCAGTTGCGTCATGCCGTACGAGGGTGTGGGCGGCTGCGACTGCTCCTCGCTCACCAAGATGGCCTGGTCAGCGGCGGGAGTGAACCTGCCGCGAACCACGTACGACCAGGTCCACGCAGGGACCGCCGTCAAGGCCATCTCCCAACTCGCCCCGGGCGACCTGCTGTTCAGCGTCCCCGGCAGCGCCGGCCCTGAGCACGTCGGCATGTACATCGGCGGCGGCCAGGTCATCGACGCACCGCACACCGGGGCTCAGGTGCGGATCAAGCCGCTCAGCTACTGGAAACCGCAGATCATCGCGATGCGGCACGTCGGCTGATCACGCCAAAAAACCCCAAACTATTCCTCACAGCACCAAGGGGCTGAACCATGCACAACCTCCTTTCTGCCGCCGTCGATCCCTCCCTGCACACGGCCCTCGCCGCCGGAGTCGATGTCGTGTCCGGCGTGAAGCCGGACTGGGGCCCCTTCGGGAAGCTCGGCGGCACGGCGAAGGTCATCCTGGGTGTCATCGCCGCCGTCGTCCTCGTCGTCGGCGCCGGTGCCTTCCTCGCGGGTGTCGGCAAGTCGAAGGGGTGGTTCGGTGAGGGCCACTCCACGATGGACAGCTCACGCGGCAAGGGCATGATGGTCGGCGGCCTGACCTGCGTCTTCCTCGTGGCCAGCTTCGGCACCATCTTCGCCATCACGTACGGCATGGGTGTGTGACCCATGCCTATCCGATCCCGGAGGAACGTTTCCTCCTCGAAAGCCAGCGGAGCGCGCCGCTCGTCGGCCAAGCTCTGGGGCATCGCGGCTGGCGGCGCGGCCGTGGTCACCGCGGCCGGGGTGGTCGTCAGCATGACGACGGGCACCCCTGCGGCCACGGCACCCTCCGCGTCGGCACCCTCCCACTCGGCTCCGCAGGCGAGCGGGGAAGGCGTGCGGGAGCTGCACGGCGTCCCCGTCGGCTACCCGCACACTCGATCCGGTGCCAAGGCCGCAGCGGCCAACTACACGACGGTCAGCGGGAGCTCGCAGTTCCTCACGGACAAGGACGCGCGGCACCGTGCGGTGGCAGTTATGGCGGCCAAGGGCTCGTCTGATGCGGCGGTGAAGAAGGCCGACCACGCTGCCGAGGACGCGGTCGGCTCCCTGCGGGGCGACACCTCCAAGGTCTCCGTCAAGAAGACCGTCGCGCGTACCGGTGTCCTCTCGGCGCATGTCCTGGGCTTCGACGCCCACGGGGCGATGGTGCGGCTGTGGACGACGACGGTTCGCGGCAGCACGGCCGGGCACGCGACACCGAAGACGGGCTTCCAGTCGGTGACGGTCACCCTCACCTGGGAGTCCGACGATTGGAAGCTGAAGGACAGTTCGGCCTCGACGGGACTGGTCGCTCCGATCGACGTGCGGCAGGCATCCAACGTACCGGGCGACTTCTCGGACTACGTTCCGGCCGCTGCAGAAGACCCCGTGCTGAGCGGTGCCGAAGACCGAAGTGGATTCCCGGCACCGTACGGACACAACGAGCGCGGCGCTCGTGCCGCTGCCGTCAGCGCCACCATGCTCTACGGCGACCCTCGGTTCTTCACGGATGAGAACTGGCGACACCGGATGCTGGCGTCCACCGCAGCGTCGAGCGTGCTGCACTCGGTCACCTCGGACACCGACTCGACGGCTCGTCTGGTCATGGAGAACCGCGGCGTCGGCGCGGACGGGACGACCGCCGACGGCAGCGAACTGATCACGCGGACGGCGGCGCTCGCCACCCGCTCGGTCTCCTACTCCGACCAGGCCGCGAGCGTGGAGCTGTGGACGGCGTCGGTGGGGGGTGTCGCCGGGAAGGACGAGACGCAGCGCCCGCAGGTCGCCTTCCTGCGCATGACCGTGGATGTGGTCTGGGAGGACGGCACCTGGAAGACGACGGCCGTCACGCCGTCCGACCCGCTCGTGCCGTCTCCGCCGGCCATGCAGGAGGCGGCCCCGGCCGACAGCTTCGCGGACGTGGGGGGTGCCAGCAATGCGCCTGCGACTGCGTGACGACGCCCCCGGCCTGCTGACCATCGAGCGGGGAGCGCCGGGTCGCTGGCGCCGCCGCCTCCAGGCGGTGGCGATGGTCAACGTGATCATCGGGTTCGTGTTTATGCCCTCGGCGGTGGCGAACCCCTTCTGCTACATCCCGATGGTGTGTGAAGCGAAGGCGGCCATCGACTTCGTCAAGGACCCGCTGGGGTTCCTGCTCCAGAAGCTCACCGAGGCGAACATCTGGTTCCTGCGCAAGATGCTGGAGCTGATCCAGAACACCACGAAGATCGACCTGACCAGCCCCGGCTTCCTGAAGCAGTACGCGATCATCTTCGCGGCCTCCAGCCTGCTCACCGTGGCCCTCTGGTTGATCGCCGTGGCCAAGCGGGCGGTCCGCGGAGTCGCCCTGACCACCGCCGTGTCCGAGGCGATCGGCTTCCTGCTCCTCCAGTTCGTGGTCAACGCCATGACGCCGGGCGCAATCGCGCTGCTGATGAAGGCCATTGACGAAGTCACCGCCGTTTTCGAGCCGTACGCGACGAGCAACTTCAAACCGTTCCTGGAGAACATCCTCAAGGTCATGGCGGCCAACCCCACGGAGGGCGTGGGACAGCTGCTGGTTGTCAACCTCATCATGATGTGCGGCGCCCTGCTGATGTGGATCGAGCTGCTGATCCGCAGCGCGGCCATCTACGTGGCCGTCGCGCTCGGGCCGATCGTCAACGCCGGGCTGGTCGATCGCGACCTGTGGGGCAAGTCGAAGAAGTGGTTCGGCGCCATCTTCGCCATCGGCTTGAGCAAACCGATCTTGTTCGCCCTGCTGGGCCTCGGCGGCGCGATCCTCAGCGACACCTCGGGGAGCATGTCCGACGCGGTCTCCAAGACCCTGGTCGGCGCGCTGATCCTCCTGCTCGCCGTCTTCGCGTCCGCCACGCTCTACAAGTGGGTTCCTGCCTTCGGCGACGAGATGGCCAGCCTCCACCACGACCGGAAGAGTGCACAGTCTTCCGGCCCGGCCGCCGCGATCGACGGCCCCGCCCAGCACGCCAACAGGGCGATGGGCGCACACGTGCAGGACTCCTTGGTCGGCGGCTCCAAGACCGCTGGCGCCAAGACCGCTGGCGCGAAGATGGGCGGCGGAACGGCTGTGGCCGGACCGGTCGCGGCCGGGCTCGCCGTTGCCAAGGCCGGCGTCGACATGGCGAAGAACAAGGCCACCAGCTCCCCGGGCGCGCAGGGCACCGACGCCGCAAGCGGCGGCAAGCCCGAACAGCCCGAAAGCCAGCAGGGCGGCGACGACACCGCCGGAACGTCCGGTGCACCGGCCGCCGCTCGTCCCCAGGGAGCGACCTCCGACCCGGTCGTCAGCTCTTCTCCGGACTGGTTCTCGGCCGGTGGCCACGCCTCGGCCGGACGCCCACCGGAAGCCAACGGGGCACCGAGCACAGCACAGCCGCCCTCCCCGCCGTCAACCGGCACGGGAACCTCGGGCCCGACACCACCCGCCTCCCCCTCCTCCACATCAGGAACCACCTCGGGCACCGGGCCCTCCGTCACGCCCCCGCCGCCGTCGCGGCCCTCGGGCGGCCAGGCACCCGGACGACCGAACCCCAGCAAGGATCAGTGACCCTCCATGTCGACTCGTACGTATCAGTTCGGAAAGCACCGCCCCACAGGGCTGGTCGGCCGCCGAGACCTCGGCGAACAGGTCGTCCTCGGCGGCGGCGCCGTCACCGGCATCCTCTTCGGCTACCTCTTCAACGGCGTGACGGCCATCGCCGCAACGTGCCTGGTCCTGCCGATCCTGCTCGCCCTGGTCATCGTGTACGCCCCGTACCGGCCCAAGGGCACGTCCCAGCGGCGCACCCTCTACCGCTGGTGGCGGATCAACCGCTACCACCGCAAGGCGCTCCGCCGTACCGGCGGCGTATGGGTGTCCCCGGCCGTCGAGGCCGGCGTGCGCCGCAACGGCACACCGCCGGACGCCGCTCTTGTGGAGCCGGAAGGCGTCACGGGCATGACGTGGGTGCCGGTCACGGTCCGCGGTCAGCAGGCCGTCGTGGTCCTCCAGCCGGAGGCCGGGTGCGTCACAGCCACCCTGGAGATCGCTTCGCCCGGCCTCGGCGGCAAGGAAGTCGGTGAGCAGATCGTCGCCCTGGAGCGTTGGGGCGAACTCCTCGACGCCTTCGGGAACGTCGAGGAACACCCGGTGAAGCGCATCCAGGTCCTGGCCCGGCAGATGAAGTCGGACCCCTACGCCCACCAGCGTTACATCGCGCAGCGCGACGAGTCGGCCGCGACGACGGACGCCCCGCAGTGGCTGAAGGACTCGTACGACGTACTGGCCAACGCCGTGTCGACTTCTGCTGAGGAGCACCGCTACTACATCACCATCCACGCCCGGTTCACCCGCGACCTGGCGGCCGAGGGTGCCGCCCGCGGTACCGGTGACGAAGGAGTCGCCGCCGCCATGGCCGCGTACCTGGATGAGCTGTGGTCCCGCGCGGAGGACGCCGACCTCTCTGTGATCGCGCCCCTGGACGACGGGCGGATGACCGCGTTCATCCGCAACTCGTACGACCCGGATCACGCCATCTGGGACACCGATCTCCGACAGGCGCACGCCTTCCCCCGCAACGTCGACGTCCGCGACGGTGCCCACGTCGCCACTCGCGCGGCAGGCTCCAGGGACAGCTGGTACCACGCCACGGCCGCCGTCGTCGGATGGCCTACGACCCCTGTCGGCCCCGACTTCCTCTCGCCTCTGCTGATCGGGATGCCCGACGTCATCCGCACCATCTCGATCACGCAGCAGCTCGAACCCAACGACAAGGCCGTGGAGCGGATGCTCGCGGAGGACACGAACAACCAGGCCGAGATCGACCGCGACCGGAAGCGCGGCAAGAACATCGACCCGCGCGACCAGATCGCCGCCAGAGCCACCGGATCACGCGGCATGAACCTGGCCTCCTCCGGCGCGGCCGGCTCCGCCGTCGTCGGCTACATCACCATCTCCTCGCGCAGCGCCGAAGAACTGGAGCGCACCAAGCGCACCACCGCCTCCCGCGCCCGCAACGCGCACCTGCGTATCGAATGGCTCGACCTCGAACACGCCCGTGCCTTCGCCACGACCCTGCCCCTCGCCGGAGGCATCAAGTGACCGACCTGCTCGACCTCGCCCCGCTGTCGCCGATGCATGAGACGGTGCGCCGTCCCCTCTACACCGAGACGACCACCAGCCAGGCCCTGTACCTGCCGATCGCTCCGCCGACCCTCGGCACGGCGGGCGCGATCATCGGCCGGGAGCTGTACTCGGGCAAGGCGTTCATCTACTGCCCGTTCTCGGCGTTCGGTGACGGCCTGCCCGGCGGCAACATGATCGTCATGGGGGACACGGGCCGGGGTAAGTCGGCCCTGACCAAGACGTACGCGGCCCGGCAGATCCGCCTCGGGCGTCAGGTCGTCGTCCTCGACACCAAGGAGCAGAAGGAGCGCGAAGAAGGCGAGTGGGCCGCGCTCGGCCGCTCGCTGACCGGCAAGGCCCCGGTGAAGTTCGCGCCCGGTGGCGGCCGTGGTGCCTCGTGCATCAACCCGATGGACCCGGCCATCGCGGGCAAGCGGCAAGTCGAGCTGGTACGCACGATCGTTGAACTCGGTCTCGGCAAGGCCCTGGACGAGTTCGCCGGCTCTGCCCTGCGGATCGCGATCCGCAGGGCCCACCAGCGGGCGGGAGAACTCGGCCGGACGCCGGTCCTGGCCGACGTCTCCGCCGCGCTGCGGTCCCCGGAGGAGTCCGACGCGACGGCCAAGAAGCGTACGCGGGACGAACTTCTCGGTGACGGCCTGGAGGCGTCCTACGTCCTGGACCGGCTCTGCGGCAGTGAACAGGACGACACCGGCGACCTGACGGGCATGCTCGACGGCCCGACCAGCCTAGGCGTGGATCTTGACGCCGACATGATTGTTTTCGACCTGACCAAGGTCCCGTCCGGTGGCGTCGCCATGACCATCCTCGTCGCCGTGATCTCGGTCTTCCTCGAAGAAGTCTGGCTGCGCCCGCTGTGCGAATGCGGGACGGAGCCGGGGCAGCACAACCGCGTCGTGGTCGACGCGAACTCCGGAGCCTGGGAGCTGGGGCCGAACCCCGGCTCCGGCTGCCGCCGCTACACGCAGCGCAAGCGCATCCTCGTCTGCGAGGAAGCCTGGCACATCCTCGGGACCCCCCAACTCGCGTCGCTGCTTGAGAAGTTCCTGAAGTTCGCGCGGGGATACGGGCTGAGCTGCATCTTCATCGTCCATCACCTGTCCGACATCGACGACAGCCCGGAGACCCAAGCGGCGTTGAAGATGGCTGACACCATCGTGATCTACAGCCAGAAGAAGGCCGAGGCGGAAGCCACGGTGGCCCGGCTGGGTCTGCCGTCCTGGACGGCCGAGCACATCATGCGCCTGCGCCGCGGAATCGCGCTGTGGAAGGTCGGCGAGGTGATCTACCCCGGCGTCCAGCACCTCTTGGTGGAGGCCGAGCAGCACCTGTGCTTCTCCTCCGGCTCGATGACCGACCTGACCAGCACCTCCCCGGACGCCGAATGAGCGGATACCGCCGCCTCTCCGCCGCCGACCCCTTTCACGCAGATTCGGAACGAGCTCTCGCCATGACCGTCACCACCGACCACACCACGCTTCCCGCCGACGAGCGCGCGGTGCGACAGGACATCGACCAGCTGCACGCCGAAGTGCTCGACCTCGCCCGGCGTATGAAAGAACTGGCCCTCGTGCTGGACCACGGCGACTACTCCGCCGCGGGAGGTCGCGTACGTACGGCCGTCGCCCATATCTGGCGAGCCGCCGAGGATTTGCACAGCGCCTTCCACACCGCGCCCCCGCGCTGTGCCGGGCCCGATGCGTCAATGTCGCGGCTGTGCGGCCGGCGGATGCGCTACCTGGCGGCCCGCGTCGCCCGGAGGGCCGAGTAATGGACATCATGCCCGGCGGGATCTCCCTGGCCCTGTACGCCGTGACGGCCGTGTGCGCGGTGGCCCTGGTGACGCTCTGGTTCCTGCTGAACCGCGGACGGCGCAACGCCGGATTCGCGAGCAAGGCACAGCTCAAGCGCCAGATGTCGGCCAAAGCAGTCTTGAAGGCCACCGAGATCCGGCCCTCCCTCACCAGCGACGACGGCCACCCCAGCCGCGCAGCCGGGGTGAGCTTCGCGAAGAACCGCCCCGCCGCTCGTTGACCCTCTCTCCTCGTCGCCCACTTCGCTCCGGAGTACGTCATGCACAACCCCCTCGATACTCACGATTTCGGCTACTCGCTGGGCACCTCGCAGCGCCCGAAGGGCGTCGATCTCTGGTCCCGCGCCGACAAGGCATGCCGGGTCATCGGCCCGATGGGCAGCGGAAAAACGATGAGGTTCTTCGCCCCGCTCGTCCGCAACTGGGCCGGGCCCGTCCTGGCCACCTCGACCAAGCCGGATCTGGTCGAACTGACCCTGGACGCGAGGCAGCGGGACGGCCGCCCCGTCGCGGTCTTCGACCCGCAGAACATCGCTCCCAGCCTCCCCCGCTTCCGGTGGACGCCGATCAACGGCGCAGCCGACACAGAGGTGGCGATGATGCGCGGGAAGGCGTTCGTCGCGGGCTCACGCACCCCCAACGGCGCAGCACAGTCCAGCGAGGGCAGCGCCTTCTACAAGGGGCAGGCTTCCAAGATCCTCGCTGCTATCTTCCACGCCGCCGCTCTCGACGGCGCCTCCCTCGACTGGGTGCTGCGGTGGGCCCGCAAGCTGACCGACCCGGCACCGCTCGGCATCCTCAACGCTCATCCGGGCGCCGGCCCCGGCTGGGCGGACATGCTCCGCACGGCCACCACCGGCGACAGCCGCACCGTCGGCAACACCGCTTCGACCCTCGACGCGGCTCTCGAACCCTTCATGCACCAGTCGGTGATCAACGCCCTTCAGGGAGACCGAGAGAACCCCACGGATTTCGGCGCTTTCCTCGACGCCGGGGGCACCCTCTACCTCCTCGGCAAGGACTCGGAGGTGAACAGCGTCGCGCCGCTGACCACCGCGATAGCCGAAGACCTTCTGGATCTCGCGGAAGGGCACGCCCTCGCCTCCCCGGCCGGGCGGCTCGACCCCGCTCTCCTCGCGGCCCTGGACGAGGCGCCGAACATTGCGCCGATCCCCTCCCTGCGCCAACGCGTCGCCGACGGCCGGGGCCGTGGCATCACGGTCGTCTACGGCCTCCAGGCGTGGGCGTCTGCGCGTGCCCGCTTCGGCGAGGACACCGCCAAGGAGCTGGCGGCCTTCACCAACAACATCGTCGTCCTGCCCGGGGACAAGGACCCCGACTTCCTGAAGGACATGTCCGACCTGTGCGGTCAGGTCGAACGAGAGCGCACGACGAAGACCACGTCCGGTGGGGACCGCGGCGGCCACTCGACGGCCACGCACATGGCGCTCGAACCCGTCCTTCGAGGAGACGAGATCAGGGGCCTGCCCGCGGGGCACGCTCTGGTCCTCGCGGACAATCTGCCGCCGATCGTCACCCGGCTCGACGGCATATGGACCTGGGACTCCTGGTCCGAGATCGAGGGGCACGTCCGAGACCTGCGGGCCGCCAACGAAGCCGAGCGGACCCGGCGGGCCACCGAGAAGAAGAACCAGGCCAAGGCCCACGCGGCGGCGTGGGCCGGCCGTGAAGGAGCGGCTGCCGCATGACCGAGACCCTGACCCGCTTCGAGCCCTTTCCCGAGCCGCCCGCATTGATCCTGGAGTACATCGCGGAGCGGAGCACGGAGGAGTCTGTGGCCGCCGACGGTCCCGTCCCGTGGGACATCGGCGCCCTGTCAGCAGAGCTGATCAAGCCGATACCCGCGTGGCTCGATTCCGTGTGCCGCTGGCTGAACCGGACGTACGCCTGGCAGCCGCAGGACGTCATCCCGCCCTGCTGGGCGAAGCACGAGGGCCTGGCATACGAGATCGTGGCCCTGGCCTTCGCCAGGGGAGACGCGTATACGGAGGCGGGCTCGTCCGTGATCTGGCATGAGCAGTACGACCGCTTCCTCACTCGAATGAACAAGACGTTGGGCAAGGCAGGCGACGAATGCCGCGTCGGCAAGCACGACGACCGTCCGGCGCGTTTCCAGCTCGCGGCCTGGCCCACGGCCAAGGGCGAGGAGACGGGATCTGCGGGACGAGTCGAGGAGATGGCCGGATGATGACGGACCCGAACATGGTCTTCTCGACGGACCCTCGTCACGGACTGGTGGCGCGAAGCGGCTGGGAGCAGGAGGAAGCCCGGGCCGTGCTCCGTGATCTCGGTTGGGAGTGGACGGAGGAACTGCACGCCCTCGTCCCACCGGACGACGTGCCGGAGGTCGACGCCGGCCTTCAGGCAGTGGAGGAACTGCACCTGCATGGGCACCGGACCGGGTACGCCGCGGGGCCTTACGGCACGATGCGGTTGACCCTGGATCGCGCAGAACAGGTGTTCACGAAGGTCACCGGGCGAGAGACTTCTGAGGCTCGACCTGACACAGCCGAGCAAAAGGATCAATCCGCTTGCCCGGAACCGCGGCGATCAATGTGCGGGGACGTAGCTGTCTCAGATGGTCTCGCTTCACCAGAAGGCCCCGGATCCCCATCAATCTAGTGCCGTATCAGGCAACGTTGGCCCTGTCGATGACCGCGCGTAGGCGCCGGTCGTCGGCGTGGCGGTTTCGCCAGATGATGTAGCGGCGGAT